>NZ_LSZO01000001.1 GCF_001580025.1 Ventosimonas gracilis
ATAGCGTGTTACTGTATGGGTACATTTTGTTTTTAATCACACGAGGAAAACCACCATGGATATAGTTTCTTTCACCAGCCTAAGAGTTAATTTAGCCCATTATCTGGACAAGGTTGATAATGACCATACGCCGGTTGTTATTACACGCCAGAATGACAGAAAAGCCGTTTTAATTGGCTATGAAGATTACATGTCTTTTATTGAGACAAATTATCTCATGTCCAATCCTGTTAATGCGGAAAGAATCAATAAAGGGATAGAAGAAGTTGAAGCGGGGCTTACTCAAAAACATGAGCTGATCGAGGTATGAATATACAATGGACATCTTTTGCTTGGGAAGATTACCTATTATGGCAAGAAGAAGACAAAACAA
>NZ_LSZO01000002.1 GCF_001580025.1 Ventosimonas gracilis
TTGTTTTAAGGCCGATAAAACGGTTTGCCTAGGCAAGGGTAGCCGGTAGCATTAAAACCATTCAAAAACGCGCTTAAAACGCGATTACGGCGATTACGGCGATTCGGCAAAAAACGGAACCCGCAAACACCTGCTGCCGCTCTTCCCTTGGCGTGTCCTCTGCGGACTAACCGCCAAGAAAGAGCGAGCCGATATTTGGGACTACATCGCGGACGGTGCGGGCTCGCCGTTGGTGGGTTTGAAAGCAAGTCGCAGGCCAAGCGCCCTAGCAACTTTCACCACGGTTGCAAGGCTCGGATTGCCATCACCAGAAAGCCCCTTGTCCAACCCTTGGCGGCTCATTCCCACCTCGCGGGCAAGCTGGCTAAGGTTGCGGGCACGAGCCACGTCTCCAAGCGCCGCCGCGATCAATGCGGGGTCGCTGTCCTCCATCACGGCATCGAGATAAGCCGCAATATCGTCCTCGGTCTTGAGATAGTCCGCCGTATCGTAGCGGCTGAATTTGACTTCCATCTCGGTCACTCCTTCCACTGCGCTGCAATAGTTTTGGCTAGGGCAATGTCCCGTTCCTGGCTACTCTTGTCGCCTCCACAAAGCAGCACTACCACCAAGGGGCCGCGCCGCATGAAATAGACGCGATAGCCGGGACCGTGGTCGATTCTCAGTTCCGACAAGCCTTCGCCTACAGACTTCACGTCGCCGGGGTTGCCAAGGCTCAAGCGCCGAATGCGCGCCTCAATCCTCGCACGGGCTTGACGATCACGAAGACCGACAAGCCAGCGGTCGAATAGGTCGGTTTTGATTAGTTCAATCATGTGACAACTGTAGTTGCTATTATGGCATGTTATCAGGGAAGTATTAAACCGTTCCGGCTCTTCTGCTATTTCTTGCCCTTCGGTGTAACACCAGCCGCTGCCAGCCGCTCTTCTAGACTGGCAAGTTGCTGCTGGACATCGCCAGCCTTGGCAAGCTGGCCTTGAAGGTCGATCACCTGCTGCTCAGCCTTGGCAAGAGTAGATCGAGTCTCACGAAGCTCAACCTCCATACGCCTCGCATGTTCGGCACGTTCTTCCAGACGGCCAACCTTCAATTCAAGCGCCCGATTTTCCTCTCGCAACAAGGCAAGTTCATCAGCACGAGCGGCATCCTGTGCTTCCAGCCGTGCGATTTCCTCAGTCGCCTCGCTCAGTTCGCCTTTCATCGCACCCACACGGGTCTCCGCATCCTTGCGCACAGCCTCAGCCTCCACTCGCGCTTGAAGAGCTACCTCAGCGTAAATGCTGCGCACTAGGTCTGCTCCACGAGTGAGCAGGGTATCCGGCACCTCAACGGCAGCCTCTTCGCCTTTCTCGCGTCGAGCCTCCCAATCGGCCAGCATCGGCTTGAGCGTCGTAAACGACCCGCCGACACGCTGCTGGATCAGACGGAAGGTAGGCTTGCCGCCTGCGGTGACGATGGCATCAGCGGCGGCATCGACCGCCTGCTGGGTAACGACCTGTTTCATGATTCGCTCCTCTTGTAGCAACATCGTGTCGTAACATGTTACGTTATGATAACGTAACATGTTATTAAGTCAAGTAGCAGAATTACGCCCAAACACGCCTGCTCCTGCTCTTCTCTTGGCGTGTCCTTTGCGGACTAACCGCCAACGCCGATCTTCAAAGACTCGCCGCGCTCTGCCCGCCTCCTCGTGCTAGGTAGCCCGCTTTGCCGTAGGCGCGT
>NZ_LSZO01000003.1 GCF_001580025.1 Ventosimonas gracilis
CAAAAATTGCCTGAACTCGTCAAATCCTTCTTCAGACAGCCAGAATGCCTATATATAAAAATGTGACTTTATTTTATGAAAATTTAGTATAATGCACGGTGTCCGTTTCACTCACGAAACCGATGCGGTCGTTCCTCTATTTTTGTTCTCCAAGAGGGGGTATTTCTTTCCCACGGTTTTTCATATCGCTCTATGCTGGCAAAAACGGGGTAACCCAACGACTGCAATAAAGTCTGTAGTATAACTACAAGCTCACTACCCGCCATCTTGGAGACATTGCGTGTGAACCTGCTGCAACAGATTGCCAAGGTGCAGCCTGCGCTGCGCAAATCCGAACGTAAAGTGGCCGAGCAAGTGTTGCAAGAACCGGCGGCGCTGCTGCACAGTTCAATGGCCGCATTGGCGCAGCGCGCAGGTGTCAGCGAGCCTACCGTGCTGCGTTTTTGCCGCGCCGTGGGTTGCAGCGGTTTTCTGGATTTTAAATTGTCGCTCGCACAAAGCCTTGCCGCCGGCGCGAGTTTTGCGCAGTTTGCGGTTAGCCCCGAGGATTCGGTGGCTGATTTTTCGCGCAAGATTTTTGATACCACGCTGCACAGCCTGATGGCGCTGCGTGAGCAATTGGATACCAAGGCACTGGAGCGTGCCATTGCGCTTTGTGCTAAAGCGCCGCGCATTGAGTTTTACGGTTTTGGCGCCTCCGGTGTAGTGGCCGCTGATGCGCAGCACAAATTTTTTCGTCTGCTGCTGTCGGCAGCCGCCTATTCAGATCCGCACATGCAGGCGATGAGTGCGGTGACGCTAAAGCCGGATGATGTGGCTCTGTGTATCTCGCAGTCCGGCCGTTCCAAGGATTTGCTGACCACCGCCCATCTGGTGCGTGAAGCCGGTGCAGGGCTGATTACCCTTTGCCCCGGGCAAACGCCGTTGGCTGAACTTGCCAGCGTTAATCTGGCCATTGAGGTCGAAGAAGACACCGAAATCTACACGCCGCTCACCTCGCGCATTGCTCATCTGGTGGTAATTGACGTGCTCGCCGTGGGGGTTGCCATGGCGCGCGGGCCGGATTTGGTGGAACACCTTAAAAGCGTCAAACGCAGTCTGCGCAGTCTGCGCCTTGCACCCAAGCGCTAAAACCTTCGTGCTTGCGCTACACTGCGCAGCTTTGTAAACGCTCAATGTTTAAAGAAAGTTCAAAGGAGTAGCGGTTTATGTGTGGCATTGTGGGTGCCATTGCCGAGCGCAATA
This sequence comes from Ventosimonas gracilis, assembly GCF_001580025.1. Lineage (GTDB taxonomy): Bacteria > Pseudomonadota > Gammaproteobacteria > Pseudomonadales > Pseudomonadaceae > Ventosimonas > Ventosimonas gracilis. Next base: position 1,246 of record NZ_LSZO01000003.1, read on the forward strand.
TTACGGCGATTTTGCTCGAAGGTCTGCGCCGCCTGGAATACCGTGGCTATGACAGCGCCGGTATTGCGCTGGTGGACGGAGAGGGTGCTTTGCGCAGAAGCCGTCGCAGCGGCAAAGTCGCCGCATTGGAGCAGGCGCTAAAAGAGCAGCCGCTCAGCGGCCAGCTTGGAATTGCCCATACGCGCTGGGCGACTCATGGCGCACCGACGCAGCGCAATGCCCATCCGCATTTTTCAGGCAGCGTGGCGCTGGTACACAACGGCATTATCGAAAACCACGAAGCACTGCGGCAGCGCCTGCTGGCGCAAGGTTATGCGTTTTCCTCAGATACCGATACCGAGGTTATCGCCCATCTGTTGACCGAACAGCTTAAAACGACGGCGGATTTGACCGATGCATTCAAAGCGGTGGTTCGCCAGTTAGAAGGCGCATACGGCCTTGCGGTGATTTGCGCCGCACAGCCTGACCGTCTGCTCGCTGCGCGCAGTGGCAGCCCATTGGTGATTGGCTTGGGGCATGGGGAAAACTTCCTCGCCTCCGACCCTTTGGCGCTGCGCCAAGTGACTGACCGCTTTATTTATCTGGAAGAAGGCGATTTGGCCGAAATTCAGCATCAGCGTGTGCAGATCTGGAATGCAGACGGCGAGCCGGTGAGGCGCGAAACGGTCGAATACCCGCAAGGCGAACAGTCCGCCGACAAAGGCGCTTATCGGCACTTTATGCTTAAAGAAATTCATGAGCAGCCCGCCGTCATGCAGCGCACGCTGGAAGGTCGCCTGCAAGAAAACGCCGTTTCGCTTGAAGCTTTTGGCAAAGGCGCAGCAGAATGCTTTGGCAAAGTCACCAACGTACAGATTGTCGCTTGTGGCACCAGCTTTAATGCCGGATTGGTGGCGAAGTATTGGCTGGAAGCGCTGGCCGGGATTAGCTGCCAGGTCGAGGTCGCCAGCGAGTTTCGCTACCGCGATACGGTCACGCCCAAGGACTGCCTGTTGGTCTGCATCTCGCAATCCGGCGAGACCGCCGACACCTTGGCTGCGCTGCGCAAGGCCAATAGCGGCGATTATCTCGCAACGCTCGCGGTATGCAATGTGCCGACCAGCTCACTGGTACGCGAGGCGGATTTGCACCTGCTTGCCCAAGCAGGGCCCGAAATCGGCGTCGCTTCGACCAAAGCCTTTACCACCCAACTGATCTGCCTGCTGCTGCTGTGCTTGGCCTTGGGACGCGCACGCGGGCACTTGGATAACGCGGTTGAAGCCGAACTGGTCGCCGAACTGCGCCGCTTGCCTGCGCGTGTCGGTGAAGTGTTGGCGATGGAAAAAAAGATCGCCCTGCTCGCCGAACGTTTTGCCGAAAAACACCACTGCCTGTTTGTCGGGCGCGGCACGCAATATCCGGTGGCGCTGGAAGGGGCGCTGAAACTCAAGGAAATTTCCTATATCCACGCTGAAGCCTATCCAGCGGGCGAGCTTAAACACGGCCCGCTGGCCTTGGTCGATGCCGATATGCCGGTCATTGCCGTTGCGCCCAATAACGAGCTGCTCGAAAAACTCAAATCCAACCTGCAAGAAGTCCGCGCCCGTGGTGGTGAGTTGGTGGTGTTTGCCGATGCGCACAGCGGCCTGGAAAGCAGCGAAGGCGTTTCTGTCCTGACACTGCCCGCCATCCATGACGGCCTCACCCCAGTGCTCTATACCGTGCCGCTGCAACTTTTGGCCTATCACGTCGCTGTGCACAAAGGCACCGACGTAGACCAACCGCGCAACTTGGCAAAATCGGTGACGGTGGAGTAGGGCGGTAGTTTATGAGCGAGAACATCGACATCTAATGCCAGGGCTACTTTCACCGATGCTATCAATCCTATTGTTTGGGATATTGCTGTCGCTTATCCCTGTGTTGATTAAAAGATGGCTTATCAGTAATGGAAAAATGGATTTTAACTATCGAGCCAAACGCATTATGACCAGCAATGAGGTGGAGTTTTTCCAAAGACTGCGGCGTGCCAATCCCGGCGGTTATGTTTTTCCACAAGTCGCTTTTTCCGCATTACTTGAACCATCGTCAAGAAATAAATGGGCAGCTTTTAAACATATCTCGCAAAAACGGGTGGACTACGCCATTTATAACAATCGACTTGAGCTGCTTTGTATTGTTGAACTGGATGACCGCACGCATCACCCGAAAAAAGATGCAGTGCGCGACGCGGCTTTTGCCAGTGCAGGTATTGTTACGCTGCGCTGGCAGGCGAGTAATAAGCCTGATGAAACGCAAATTCGTACGCAACTGGAACAATTTAAGGTTATCTGAGGCGGCATAACATGCTGGCGGTGCAGGAAGCGTGGCGGGCGGGGTTATTGGGCTGGCGGCATTGGCTGCGCAATCTGCTATCGGGTGTGGTGGTGGGCGTGGTCGCGCTGCCGCTCGCCATGGCCTTTGCCATTGCCTCGGGAGCCACGCCAGCGCAGGGTATTTATACCGCCATTATTGCAGGGGTGGTGGTTTCGCTCTGCGGCGGCAGCCGCTTTCAAATCGCAGGCCCCACCGGCGCTTTTATCGCCATTCTCGCCACCATTACCGCCAAGCATGGTATCGACGGCCTGCAAATGGCCACCTTAATGGCCGGAGCCATTTTGCTGGTGCTGGGCTTTGCGCGTTTGGGTTCGGTGATTCGCTTTATCCCGGACCCGGTCATCGTCGGTTTTACCGCCGGTATCGGGGTGATTATCTGGGTGAGCCAGTGGCGCGATTTTTTTGGCCTGCCGCAAACTCAAGGCGAGCATTTCCATGAAAGGCTCTGGCAATTGTTACAGGCACTGCCGCAGTTGCATCTGGCGACCACCTTGCTGGCCTTGGCCGCGCTGATGCTGGTGATCTTTAATGGCAAACTGCCGCTGCTGCGCCGCTTGCCCGCGCCTTTGGTGGCAATGGTACTGGTCGCTGGCGTTCAGGCGTTGTTTCAGTTCGAGGGCGTTGCCACCATCGGCAGCGCTTTTGGTGGCATCCCGCAAGGATTACCCAGTTTTAATTGGCCGCAAATCAGCCTAGCAAGGGTGATTGAGCTGATTGGCCCAGCCTTTGCCATTGCCATGTTGGGTGCGATTGAGTCGCTATTATCCGCCGTGGTGGCCGATGGTATGGCCGGAACGCGGCATGACTCCAATCAAGAGCTTATCGGCCAAGGGCTTGCCAATTTGACAACACCCTTGTTTGGCGGTTTTGCCGCGACCGGCGCATTGGCGCGTACGGCCGCCAATATCAAAAACGGCGCGAGCGGGCCGCTGTCTGGCGTATTTCACAGCCTGACCCTGCTGCTGATTTTGCTGGTGCTCGCCCCGCTCGCCGCCGATATTCCGCTCTGTGCGTTGGCCGCCATTTTGTTTGTGGTCGCTTGGAATATGAGCGATTTTGCCCACTTTAAACACATGCTGCGGCGCGCCCCTCGCGCGGATGTGGTGGTGCTGTTGGTGACTTTTTTATTGACCGTATTCAGCGATTTGGTGCTGGCGGTCAATATCGGCGTGATTTTGGCGATGCTGTTGTTTATGCGGCGGATGGCCGCATCGGTTGCCGTACAGCAGCAGGAGCGCGGCGAATTGGCCGCTGAATTAGGGCAAGAGCTACCGCCCGATGTATTGGTCTACAGCATCGAAGGGCCGTTGTTTTTTGCCGCCGTGGAAAGCATGGAGCGTGCGCTGGCGCACAGTCCAGGTACGCCCAGGTGCCTGATTATCCGCCTGCGCCGCGTACCCTTTATGGATATCACCGGCCTTGCCAGCCTGGAAGACATCATTAGCGATTTAAAACGCCACGGCGCGGCGGTTAAACTCTGCGAAGCCAATGCTCGTGTGCTGCGCAAGCTCGGTAAGGCAGGGATTTTGCAAAGCCTCGGCAGCGAGCATTATCACGCTGATTTACCCAGCGCACTTGCCAGCCTGCAAGCGGCAGAGAGCGAACCCCACACCCCATAAACGCCTGATGATATTGCCCAAGGAGACCTCATGTCTTTGCCTGACCTGATTGATTGCGACTGGCTCGCCGCCCACTTGGCTGAACCGGATTTATTGGTATTCGATGCCAGTTTTTACCTGCCTGATGAAGGCCGTGATGCACGTGGCGGCTTTTTGAGTACGCATATTCCCGGCGCCCGTTTTTTTGACATTGAAGTGTTTTCTGACACTGATACGGATCTTGCGCATATGGCACCCAGTGCTGGGCGTTTTGCGCGCCTCGCCGGTGAGCTGGGTATCAGCAACACAAGCCGCGTGGTGGTGTATGACCAAAAGGGGCTGTTTTCTGCCGCGCGGGTTTGGTGGCTTTTGCGTTTATTCGGCCATGAACAAGTCGCCGTACTGGACGGCGGTCTGCCTTTGTGGTCAGCCGGTGGACGCAAAATTGTCAGCGGCGCGTCCATCCCTGCGCCTAAGGTGAGCTTTCTGCCCAAATTGAACGCCCGCTTGCTGCGCGGCTTGGGCGATATAGAGGTCAATCTGCACAGCAAAGCGGCGTTAGTGCTCGATGCACGCAGCGCCGAACGCTTCGCCGGAGAGGCCGCTGAACCGCGTCCTGGGCTTGCCAGTGGGCATATCCCGGGCAGCCGCAATCTGCATTACACCAAGCTGCTGGATGAAAACGCCTGCTTTAAATCCGCCGAAGAACTGCGCAGCCTGTTTATCGCCCTGGGGGTGGAACAAACGCGTCCGGTGATCACCAGCTGCGGCAGCGGCATTACCGCCGCCATCTTGAACCTGGGGCTGCATCTGGCGGGTTTCGAGATGGGCGCGCTCTACGACGGCTCTTGGGCCGAATGGGGCAGCCGCGAAGATATGCCGAAGGAGCAGGGCGCTTAGCCCTGCACTTAGCCTTGCAAAAAATCCTGCAACATCGACGCATCAAACGGCCAGCCAAGCTCTGCGCCGGTTTGTGCGTTGCGCAGTACAGGGATGCGGGTGCTGTAGCGCTTAAACCATTCGGGATATTCGCTGATGTCAATCAGCTCGACCGTCAAGCCTTGGCTTGCCCAAGGCATCAGTAGGTTTTCGGCCTGTTCGCATAGGTGACAGCCCAAGGTGCCGAACAGTTGACAGCGTGGAAAGTAAGACATCAAGGCAACCTGTGGCAAGCGATAAAAGGTTTGATAAATGTTTGCAGCAAGCCATAAAAAAACCAAAAAAGCGAGAATAATGTATCGTTTACCGCTTTTTCCGTACCAAGGATTGGAAACTATGCCCGATAAATTGCGTCGCCTGCTGCTCGCCTGCTCGTTTTTTCTGCTGCCTTTGCTGGCATTACCCACTCTGGCGGCAAATAGTCCTCTGCCTGCCTCGCTAAAACAAGCACTGGCTAAAGCCAAGATTGCTGAGCAGTCGCTTGCCTTGGCGATTGTGCCGCTCGAAGGAGGCGGTAAGGCGCGTTTTTTTAATGCGGATAAGCGGATGAATCCAGCTTCGACCATGAAGCTGGTGACGACTTACGCGGGGCTGGAATTGCTCGGTCCTGACTATCAATGGCGAACTGAGTTTTATACCGATGGCAGGCTTAAAGACGGCGTGTTGTCCGGCAATCTTTACCTTAAAGGAGGCGGCGACCCAAAACTCAATTTGCAGCGCCTGTGGCTGCTGCTGCGCGATTTAAGGACGGCTGGAGTCAAACAGGTCAAGGGTGATTTAAGGCTGGAGCGCACTTACTTTCGCCACTCGACATTACCGGAATTTGATGACGATGGCGGCGATCCGCTGCGTCCGTTTTTGGTCGAACCGGATGCGCTTTTGATTAACTTTAAAGCGGTGCGGTTAGTGGTGCGAGCGGAAGCTGGCAAGATCTATCTGCATATGGATCCGCCCTTGGCTTCGGTGCCTATGGTCAATCAAGTCAAGCTGTTACCGGCTAAAAAAAATTGTCCGGCACCTTTAATCAGCTTTCATCTGCGTGAACAAGAAGGGACGACTTCCCTGTTGGTTAAAGGGCAATTGGCAGAAGGTTGCCGTACCGAGTTTTACCTGTCGTTGCTTGACCATCCAAACTACGCCTTTGACGCGGTACGTGCGCTGTGGCAGGAAATGGGTGGCACGATTGAGGGAAAAAACGGCTCTGGGCTGTTGCCAGAGCCGCATAAACGGCGTTTGCTGTCGCGCAGTTTTTCGCCGGATTTGACCGAAATCATCCGCGACATCAACAAATACAGCAATAACACCATGGCGCGGCAGCTTTTTTTAAGTATCGGCGCGCAGCTCCATGGCAATGAGGAGACGCATGACCAGGCGGCGAACCGGGCTATCCGCACTTGGCTCACCAAGAAAAACATTAAAACCAATCACTTGTTGATGGAGAACGGTTCGGGGCTGTCGCGTAATGAGCGCATCAGCGCGGCGGAACTGGCCGCTATTTTGCAGGCCGCCTGGAAAAGCCCGTATGCGGCTGAGTTCATCAGCTCGCTGCCTTTGGTCGCCATCGACGGCACCATGAGAAAAAGGCTGCGCGGCACGGCGCTGGCCGGGCAGGCGCATATCAAAACCGGAGCACTCAACAACTCACGGGCGATTGCCGGTTTCTGCCGCGACAAGAACGGCAAGAGCTGGGCGGTCGTGGCGATTTTAAATGGCCCTAAGCTGTGGAACGCCTCGACCGTGCTCGACCAAGTGCTGCTGGATGTTTACCAGCAGAGAATTTAACCGGCAGTGAAACGGTGCGTCTGATGGATTTTTCGGTTGCGGGCAAAGTCAGCGGGCAGCGTTTGTGCCGTGATATTTTCAACCTGGTAGCGCTGCGTTAAGCCTTTATCCAGGACAAATCGGCGGAAGTTGTTGGAGAAATACAACACGCCACCTTTAGCGAGGCGCGTCATGGCAAGGTCAATCAGCCGGACATGGTCGCGCTGCACATCAAATACGCCTTCCATGCGCTTGGAGTTGGAAAAAGTCGGCGGGTCAATAAAGATCAAATCGTATTCGCCGCGATCCTCGGCCAGCCAGCCCATCACTTCGGCTTGCACCAGATGATGCGGCCCGGCCAGACCGTTGCGGGCAAAATTGCGCACCGCCCAATCCAGATAGGTTTTTGACATATCCACGCTGGTGGTGCTGCGCGCGCCGCCTTTTGCCACATGCACGCTGGCTGCGGCGGTGTAGCAAAACAGATTTAAAAAGCGCTTGCCTGCCGCTTCCCGCGCCAATCGCAAGCGCAACGGACGGTGGTCGAGAAACAGGCCACTGTCTAAATAATCGGTCAAGTTGACCAAGAGTTTGACCGCGCCTTCTGTGACCTCAATAAAAGACCCCGCCTGGCCTTTGCGCTGATACTGTTCCAAGCCGCGTTGGCGCTTTCGCTGTTTAACGACTAATTTATCCGCCGTTACATTCAGCACGCTTGGAATAGCCGCCAGCGCTTCGGCAAAGCGCGTTTCGGCGCGGGTTTTATCGACCGAGGCGGGCGGCGCGTATTCCTGCACATGCAGCCAATCGCGGTAAATATCCAGCGCCAGTGCGTATTCCGGCATATCGCTGTCATACAGGCGATAGCATTCAATGCCTTCGCGCTTGGCCCAGCTCCCCAAAGTCTTTAGATTTTTGCGCAAGCGGTTGGCAAACATCTGCGCCCCGCCGCTAAGCGCTAGCGGCGTGGCGGGCGCTTCAGCGGTTTTAGTGTTCTCGCGGTAAAAGTATTCAGGCTCGACCTTAAAGCGCAGCAGTTTGCACGGCAACGCGCCGTTATACAGCGCATATTGCTTGTGGCTGCGCATGCCCATTTGTTTGCCGAGTTCGGGGTTGCCGGTTAAAACCGCCGCTTCCCAGCCGAGGCAATGTTCGCGTAGTCGCTCGCCCAAATGTTGGTAGAGAAAGCCAAGGCTTTTCGCTTCACCCAGTCGCTCGCCATAGGGTGGATTGCAGACTACCAGAGCGCGTTGCCCTTGGTCTGGATGCGGCGCAAAACGCGACAAATCGCCCTGATAGACCTTAACCCAATGCGCGACGCCCGCACGCTCGATATTGGCCCGCGCCGGTGCCAGCAGGCGCGGGTCGGCCTCATAGCCGCGAATCCACAAAGGCGGGCGGGCAAGCCCGCTGGCGCGGCGCTCTTTGGCTTCTTCCAACAGTGGCTGCCAAATGGCCGGTACATGTGAAAGCCAAGCCGAGAACCCCCAGTGCTCGCGGTTAAGTCCGGGCGCACAGTCAGCGGCCATTAGCGCCGCTTCAATCAACAAAGTGGCTACGCCGCACATCGGGTCAGCCAGTGCACCGCCTTCAGCGGCAATGCGCGGCCAGTCGGCACGCAGCAACAGGGCGGCGGCGAGGTTTTCTTTAAGCGGCGCTGCGCCTTGTTGCAAACGCCAGCCGCGTTGGTGCAGGCTCTGTCCGGCCAAATCAATGGCGAGCGTGGCTTGCCCGCGTGAAAGGTGCAGATGAAGGCGTAGATCCGGCTGCTGGCGGTCTATCGATGGCCGCTGCCCGCTGGTTTCGCGGAACTGGTCAACCACGGCATCTTTAACTTTCAGCGCACCGAATTGGCTGTTCTCAATCCCCGCACCTTGGCCGGAAAAATCCACCAGAAAACGGCCATTAGCTGAAAGGTGTTCGGAAAAATCCACGCGGCGCACGCCTTGGTAGAGTGCCTCTACCGAATCCACCGGAAAACGCGAAAGCACCAGCAGCACGCGGCTGGCAAGGCGCGACCACAAACACAGGCGGTAGGCTGTCTCCAGGCTGCCCATGCCTTGTACGCTGGCGGGCAGTTCACGCGGTGCTTGCAGGCCAAGGGTTGCCGCTTCCACGGCCAGCAGGTTTTCCAGCCCCTTGGGGCAGGTGAGGATAATTTCAAACGACATGGCTGGCTCGCAGGAGAAGACCTAAAAATAGTTTGTGACAAAAATCACCGAGGCCTATTTTGGCAGAAACGCGCGCTGATGACCCTCCCACAAGTCCAGATAAACCAGCATCTTCGATTTTCAGGGTCGCTTTTTACTGATTTTAAAATAAAAAAGCACCTGCTTAGACTAAATGGTTTATTCCAAAGTCCGCCTTAATTGGCTAGAACGGCTCTTGCTGTCGCCTGTTTTTGGAAGTCCCGCCTGAACCTAATGCAGTCGGGTAAGACGGCAGTTTAATCAGCAAAAGGAAAGTACCGATGAAAAGACTCAAACGCGACCCTTTGGAAAGGGCCTTCGTTCGTGGTTATCAATTTGGACTGCACGGTAAATCGCGCGAGCTTTGCCCGTTTACCTTGGTGGATGTGCGCCAGGCCTGGCTTAACGGCTGGCGCGAAGGGCGCAGCGACCAATGGGACGGCCTTAAAGGTGCCGCTGCTGTCCATCGTCTTAATGAGGTCAACGCCGTTGGCTGATGTTTTTCCTTTGCACCCGTGCCCGTTTAGCTAACGGGCACTTTCTTTTAATTCCCTTCGCTTTACCCCACTCCTTGTTTTTTGCCAGTACTTGCCATTGGCTGCAGCTGCGCCATACTGCCGGTTTATCGCCGTAACTTATATAAGGAGAACTCAAATGCAGTGGATAGGGTCTGCTCCCACTTCAAACGTGGCCACGACGGAGGCAGATTTTTCGCGCAGCAAGGCGCGAGAAGCGAAATTTGCTCATGCAAATGAGCGACGAGTAACACAGCGGCGCGCAAAATCTGCCCCGTCCCTTCGGGCTGCGCCCAAAATTTCGCCATACGTTGTTGCAGCATTTGCCAAGGTTGTACACATTGGCTGCATGCTGCGCCTAGTCTGGCGAAATTTTGAGCAGCAGCGCGGCTCGCGTTTGAAGTGGGAACAGACCCTTGCACGCAGTGCTTTGGTCTTGAGCCTGCTCGCTCCCGTGACTTTTGCCGCATCCCCAGCGCCGGTTGCAGGAAAAAATGGCATGGTGGTTTCCGCGCAACATCTGGCCTCAGAGGTTGGCGTGCAGGTGCTTAAAAATGGCGGCAATGCGGTGGATGCGGCAGTCGCCGTGGGTTATGCACTCGCCGTGGTCTACCCAACGGCAGGCAATCTGGGCGGCGGTGGTTTTATGACCATCCGCTTTAAAGATGGCAAAACCACTTTTTTGGATTTCCGTGAACGCGCCCCGCTCGCCGCCAAAAAGGATATGTACCTGGATGAAGCGGGCAATCCCATCGATGGCGCCAGTACCGACAGCTACCTTGCCGTAGGCGTGCCCGGTTCAGTCGCAGGTTTTGAACTGGCGCGGGAAAAATACGGCAGCAAAAGCCGCGAGGAACTGATTGCCCCGGCGATAACACTCGCGCGGGGTGGTTTTGAATTAAAGCCAGGCGATATTGCTTCCTTGGCAGAAGGTAATGAGCGCCTCGCGCAAGACCCGGCGGCAGCGAAAGTTTTTCTACCAAGGAAGCGGCCTTTGCAGGTAAGCGAGCGGTTAATTCAAAAGGATTTGGCAAGCTCCCTTAAAGCCATTGCTGAGGGCGGTGCTCAAGCGTTTTATCAGGGCAAGATTGCCGATTTAATAGTCGAAGCGAGCCAGAAAAATGGCGGCATTTTGAGCAAGCAAGACTTTATCGACTACAAGGTGCGTGAACTTAAGCCGGTCGAATGCAGCTACCGCGGCTATCAGATAGTCTCCTCGCCACCGCCTTCTTCCGGTGGTTTGGTGATTTGTGAAATTCTCAACGTGCTGGAAGGCTATCCGCTGGCACAAATGGGCTACGGCTCGGCAGAAGCGACCCGTTTGATGGTCGAGGCCATGCGCCATGCCTTTGTTGACCGCAACAGCGCACTGGGCGATCCGGATTTTGTCAAAAACCCGGTGGATAAACTGATCAGCAAGGACTACGCCGCCGAAATACGCACGCGCATCAACCCGCACCATGCGACTGAAAGCGCCACGCTTACCCCGCCGAATTTCAGCGAATCCAACGAAACGACCCACTACTCCATCATCGATAAAGAAGGCAACGCGGTCGCCGTCACCTATACGCTAAACGGCGCGTTTGGTACGGCCAAAATGGCTGAAGGCACGGGTATTTTGCTCAATAACGAGATGGACGACTTTACCGTTAAAGTCGGTGTGGCCAATCTCTATGGGCTGATTCAGGGCGAAGCCAATGCCATTGAACCACGCAAAACGCCGCTGTCGTCGATGAGCCCTACTGTGGTTTCCAAAGACGGCAAGCCGTTTATGGTGATCGGAAGTCCCGGCGGTTCGCGCATTATTACCATCACACTCGAAGCCATTATCAACGTGATTGACCACGGCATGAATATCCAGGAAGCCATCGACGCACCGCGTGTTCATCATCAATGGCTGCCGGATGTGGTACATATCGAGCCGCGTGCCTTGTCGCCGGATACCCGCATGATTTTAAGCGGCATGGGCTACCGCGTTAGCGAGGATAAGAACTGGCCGATTTGGGGTGAGGCCGCGGGTATTTTGGTCGGCGGTAAAGACCTAAAAAGCATCGAAGCAGGCGGTGACGACCTGTATTACGGTGCCATCGACTCTCGCGCCGAGGCCGGAGCCGCGGCAGGTTATTGACCCCTAGGCGCTTAAGTATTGGGGTCTATTCCCGCTTCAAACGTGGCCGCGACGGAGCCAGATTTTGCGCGCAGCAAGGCGCGAGGAGAGAAATTTGCTCATGCAAATGAACGACGAGCAACACAGCGGCGCACAAAATCTGGCCCGTCCCTTCGGGCTGCGCCCAAAATTTCGCCATACGTTGTTGCAGCACTTGCCAAGGTTGTACACATTGGCTGCATGCTGCGCCTAGTCTGGCGAGATTTTGAGCAGCAGCGCGGCTCGCGTTTGAAGCGGGAACAGACCCCAGTGGCGTGCTAAAGTGCACGCTGCATTTTACTAACCTCTTTGCCGATGACCGACAGTTTCGTCACCCGCTGCCCGCATTGCAGCACACGCCTTCGCGTCACCTACGAGCAAATCAGCGCCGCTGTCGGTCTGGTGCGTTGCGGTACTTGTTTTCGCACTTTTAATGCGCATGAGCATTTGCTGAAAGGCAGTGGTGAAGTGGCCTCTGCCGGTATGGACGAGCTGCTGATTGACGATGACCTCGATTTGCACGGTTTGGGGCTGGACGACCTCAATCTGGACGAGGAACTGGCGCAAATTGAGGCGCAAGAGCAGGCATTCAGCAAGGAGTTGCTCAATTTAAGCCAGCAAATTGCAGGCAATGACCGAGACCCAGCGGCTACCGATGACGATGATGCCTGGGCCGAGGCGCTGCTGCGCGAGGAAGGAGAGGACGTTTTATCGTCACTGTCTGTGCAAGGGAAGAGCGATGAGACCCCGTCGCCCTGGTTGCCTTACAAGGAGAGTCTGGACTTTGAGCGCACTGCTGAAAAACCTCCCATTGCTTTGCAACAGCGCCGTCGCAGCAACGCAAAGGCTAAACCTAAACCTAAACCTAAACCTAAACCTAAACCGCAGCCTAAACCGCCTTTGTTTGAACAAGACGGTTTTACCGAAGCGACAGCAGTGGATGAGCCGCTGCTGCCGATGCGAGCACCAAGGCGCAAGCGTACAGCAGTCTGGGCGTTGCTCAGTGTGGCCGCGCTGCTGACAGTTATCGGGCAATATGTGTTTTTCCAGTTCGACAGCTTGGTACGCCAAGAGCGCTACCGTTCCTTATTTAAGGCAGTTTGCTTGACTGTCGGCTGCAAAGTGCCGGACCAAATAGACATCAGCCAAATTCGCAGCAGTAATCTGCTGGTACACAGTCACCCGCAGTTTAGTGGTGCGTTGATGGTCGATGTCATCCTCTATAACCGCGCCGATTTTGCGCAGCCGTTTCCCCTGCTGGAGCTTGAGTTTTCCAATTTGGCCGGTCGTCCTGTGGCTAGTCGGCGTTTTACCCCGTCGCAATACTTGGCAGGTAGCATGCAAGGCAAACTGCAAATGCCGCCGCAAACCCCCATCCATATTGCATTGGAAATCCAAGCCCCCAGCAAGGAGGCGGTCAATTACCGCTTAAACGTACTGCCGCCTGAGTGATTTCTTTAGCGGCAGTCTTTGCTGATGTTGGCGAGCGCACTTTCTGCGCCATCCAAATGAAACACCGCGTTAATCGGTTGTCCCCGCCAAGGCTTGACATGCACTGCCAGTTTTTTGCCGTCTTGTATGCGTTGCACAAACAATGCCGTGTTGTTTGGCAGTGAGGTAATGGTTTTTTCGCCGATGACATCCCACAGGGCGGTGTCACCGGGTTCGTCATCAATGGCATGGGAGACGGCAACCGACTCATCACCCAAGAATTTGTTCCAATTAATCAGTAGCTGCGCCTTTTTATTTTGACAGCGCACAATCAGACGGATTTTTTTCTTGTCATGCGGCCCGGCTTGTATCAAACCATCCAGTTCCGCTCGGTAGATTTGTTCAAGCGTCAGTGGGTCAGTAGTTTTGCTGACCCTCCATTCTTGACTGTGTGGATGCTGGCTGTTTGCCAGCGTTTCACAGGGTGGCAACAGACAAAATAATAGGGCGCAGGTGGTTTTTTTCATTGATACCGTCCTGAGGTCAATTTTTAAGGCAGAAAAACCCCTTTCAGCATAAATCGTACCGTTGTTGCCGAGGTAGTTGCAGACAGGGGATAACGGGGGTTGGCAAACGACCGCCGCAGCCAGCGACTTAAGCGGCTGTTTGGATGGAGCACCATTGTAATGATGCGAAGGTCGATGAAAAGGCTTTCCAGCGGTTAATCGGATTCATTGCTGGATAAATCCTCAAAATCGGTTTTGAGGTTTTGCTCCATCTGGTCGAGTTCCGTCAGCAGACTTTTAAAGGACAGTTCACTGCGTTCATGGCCTTCTTTGGGCAAAGGTTTGCTGATGATGCAAGTTTGGCTTGGCATTGGCGGAGGTGGCAGGACGTCCATTTGGGGCAATTCGGCTAGGCTTTTTAGGCCAAAGTAGTCGAGAAAAATTTTTGTTGTGGCGAGCAATTCCGGCTTGCCAGGTACGTCACGCTGGCCGACCACGCTAATCCACTGCCGCTCTTGCAGGGTTTTGATCATCGAACTGTTTACTGTCACGCCGCGAATATCTTCAATTTCCCCACGGGTGATGGGGCCGCGCCAAGCAATCAGCGCGAGGGTTTCCAGCAGTGCACGCGAATAACGCGGGGCGCGTTCTTCCGTTAAGCGCGCCGTCCAAGGCGCAAAACAGGCGCGAATTTGCAGACGAAAGCCACGGGCGACTTCCACCAGTTCAACGCCGCGCCCTTCGCACGACTGAGCAAGCAGCAATAGTGCCGCACGGATTTGCGCCGCTTCTGGTCGTTCCTGTTCATCAAATAATTCGCGCAGCTTTTCGGCCGAAAGCGGCTCATCGCTTGCCAGCAAAAGGGCTTCCAAAATGGCGGGCAAGGGTTCGTTCATTGGCTTTTTGTGCGCAGATGAATGGTGGAAAACTCGGCATTTTGCACCAGTTCCACCAAGGATTCTTTAACCAATTCAAGCAGCGCCATAAAACTGACGACCAAACCCAAGCGGCCTTCGCTGGCACTGAGTAATTCGTTAAAGGGTACAAAAGCGCCGCCGCGTAAACATTGCAACAGTTCGCTCATGCGCAGCCGCACCGACAGCGCCTCGCGGCTGATCTGGTGATGGGTTAAGTGTTCGCTACGCTGGATGACCTCAGCCAATGCCGCGAGCAAGGTATCCAGTGTGACCTCTGGCAGGCGTTTGCGGCGCTCAAAAGCGGGAGCGGGCAGCTGCGCCAGGATAATCTCGCGTTCAAGGCGTGGCAGTGCGTCCAGTAATTCGGCGGCTTGCTTGCACTGTTCGTACTCTTGCAGACGGCGGATCAGTTCGGCGCGTGGGTCTTCTTCGTCGTTTTCCGGCGGCGGGCGCGGCAGCAGCAGACGCGATTTAATTTCCGCGAGCATCGCCGCCATGACCAAATATTCGGCGGCCAAATCCAGTCGCGCCGCCTGCATCAGTTCGACGTAGGCCATGTACTGGTGGGTAATTTCGGCGACCGGTATATCCAAAATATCGATGTTTTGCTTGCGGATTAAATAGAGCAGTAAATCCAGCGGCCCGGCAAAGGCTTCGAGAAAAACTTCCAGCGCATCCGGCGGAATGTATAAATCCTCTGGCAGTGCGGCGAGTGCTTTGCCGTAGACACGCGCTTCAATCATCAGCAAAAGGTGCTGGGTCGCCGCAGCCGATGCGCAGTAGTCGCGCCTGCCCTTCGCTTAAATCAATTACGCTGGAAACCTCGGTGCTGCCGTAACCGCCGTCGATAATTAAATCGACTTGATGCTCCAGCATTTGCCGCATTTCGTAAGGGTCAAAAAGCGGTAGCGGTTCATCCGGCAAAATCAGGCTGGTGCTAAACATCGGCTCGCCCAGTTCAGCCAAGAGTGCCTGTGCGATGGGATTGCCCGGGATGCGCAGACCAATGGTGCGGCGCTTGGGATGTTGCAAAATACGCGGTACTTCACGGGTAGCGGCAAGAATAAAGGTGTACGGGCCGGGCAGGTTGTTTTTCAGTAAACGAAAAGCGGCGGTATCCACGCGGGCAAACACGCCCAATTGCGACAGGTCGCTGCAGGCAAGCGTCAGATTATGCTTGTCATCCAAACGGCGCAGGCGGCGGATGCGTTCCAGCGCGTTTTTATCGCCAATGCGGCAACCCAGTGCGTAGCAGGAATCGGTGGGATAAATCAGCAAGCCCCCTTGGCGGACCATTTCTGCCGCTTGATGAATGAGCCTTGCTTGCGGGTTGTCGGGATGGATTTGGAAAAACTGGCTCAAGAGACCTCCAATGGCATATGAGGTTTTGCCGGCAGCCGCTCGGCAAGATAAGGCCAAAGCGGCGTTAAATCGGCGGCAGGCGTTCGGTACAGCCCTAATTCGCAGTAATCGAGCGACGCGTGAAAATCACTGCCGGCGCTTGCCAGCAGGCCAAATTCGCGGGCGAGACCTGCGAGCGTACCAAGCTGCTGTTCACCTTGCATACCGCATGCGACTTCCAGCGCATGACCGCCCGCCGCGCAAAAATCGCTAATCAGCCTGCGCCGCTTACTGCGTGTTAACGGATAGTGACAAGGGTGCGCCAGACTAATCCAGGCACCGGCGGCGTGCAGTGCAGCCATTGCATCATCGAAAGGCGGCCAGTGCTGCTTGACATCGCAGACTTTGCCCGCGCCCAGCCATTTATGGAACGCCTCGCGGCGATCACGGGTAAAGCCTTGTTGTACCAAGTAATCGGCAAAATGCGGCCGCGCCGGAGCGTTGTCTGCCGGTGCCTTTTGACAGGCGCGAGCGCCTTGCAAAGTCCCGGGCATGCCGCGAGCGGCAAGGCGGCGGTCGATTTCTTCAGCGCGTTGCCAGCGCCCTTGCTGCAAATCCTGCAAGCACTGCGCAAATAAAGGTGCGTTGGCATCAAAGCCATAGCCCAGTAGATGCACCGTCATCCCGCGCCACAGGCAAGAAAGCTCCACGCCGTCCACCAGTTGTACGCCCAAAGACTGCGCTGCCGCTCGTGCCTCGGCCAGCCCGCCGGTACTGTCATGGTCGGTTAAGGCCAAAAGCTTGACCCCTCGCTCGGCCGCTCGCGCGACCACAGCGGCAGGCGCAAGTGCGCCGTCGGAGGCGGTGCTGTGACAGTGCAAATCAAACGGATGCAAAGGCATGGAACTTGGGTCTGGATAAGGGTTTGCTATTATGCGTGCTCTTGTCTTGGCAAAGGTCGTTTATTCGTGAAACAACTGTTGGATTTTATCCCGCTGATTTTGTTTTTTATCGTCTACAAAATCGAACCGCGCAGCATAGAGCTATTGGGGCAATCACTGACTTTCGGTGGGATATTCAGCGCCACTGCGGTATTGATTGCAAGTTCCCTGCTGGTCTACGGCGCTTTGTTTATCCGTTATCGCAAGCTCGATAAAGGCCAGTGGCTCACCTTAATCGGTTGCCTGGCCTTTGGCGGATTAACCCTTGCGCTGCACGATGAAACCTTTTTGAAATGGAAAGCGCCCATCGTCAATTGGCTGTTTGCCAGCGCGTTTGCCCTAAGTGCTTTTATCGGTGACAAGCCCATCGTCCAGCGCATGTTGGGGCATCTGGTCGAACTGCCCGCAGCGCTTTGGTTGCGGCTTAATATGGCTTGGGTGCTATTTTTCTTGATTAGTGGCGCGGCCAATCTGTTCGTGGCCTTTACCTTTGACAGCATCTGGGTGGACTTTAAAGTCTTCGGCAGCCTCGCCATGACCTTAGTGTTTCTGCTGGGTCAAGGTGTCTTCCTCGCCCGCCATATGAAAGGTGCGCCAGTTTCACTCGAAAAAAACAAGGAATAATCCATGCTCTATGCCATTGCCGCACTGGATGCGGCTGATTCCAGTGAAAAACGCCTCGCGGCCCAGCCGGCACATATTGAACGCCTTTTGCAATTAAAAAACCAAGGCCGCCTGATCATGGCAGGCCCCTTGCAATCGGGCGACAGTAGTGAAGCGCCCGCCTGCGGCAGCTTGATCGTCGCTGAATTTGACTCGCAGCAAGCCGCGCAAGACTGGATAAATGCCGACCCCTACTTTGTCGCTGGGGTTTACGCCAAGGCCAAGGTGCGGCCTTTTCTTAAACGGCTGCCGTAAATAGGGTCTGTTCCCGCTTCAAACGCGAGCCGCGCTGCTGCTCAAAATTTCGCCAGACTAGGCGCAGCATGCAGCCAATGTGTATAACCTTGGCAAATGCTGCAACAACGTATGGCGAAATTTTGGGCGCAGCCCGAAGGGACGGGCCAGATTTTGTGCGCCGCTGTGTTGCTCGTCGTTCATTTGCATGAGCAAATTTCTCTCCTCGCGCCTTGCTGCGCACAAAATCTGGCTCCGTCGCGGCCACGTTTGAAGCGGGAACAGACCCTAAGCGCCTGTCCAATCGCTGACAAAATCCGCTGTATCGAGTAGCGCTGGGCTGCGCCGTTCACCGATGACGGTGCCGAGATAAATAAAGCCGACGATGCGCTCGTGTTCGTCCAATCCAAGCCCCTGCATGACAGCGCTTTCATAAGCCAGCTCGCCGGTTCGCCAAATCGCGCCGATGCCTTGCGCATGCGCGGCCAGCACAATGGCATGCGCCGCGCAACCGGCTGAAAGCAGTTGCTCGATTTCGGGCATGCGCGGCGAATGCAATCGGGCAATCACCACCACCAGCAACGGTGCCCGCAACGGCGCACTGCGGGCGCGCGCAAGCACTGCGCTGCTGGCGTTCGGGTCTTTTTGCAGCAGTGCCTTGGCGAATAAATCCCCCAACCGTTCGCGTGCTGTCCCTTCAATACAAACAAACCGCCAAGGCCGCAGCCAACCGTGATCCGGCACATGCAATGCGGCCTGAAACAAGGCTTCGCGCTGCGCCAGCGTAGGCGGCGGCTCAGTCAAACGATTTTCCGATACTCGCCCATGCAGTGCAGTCAAGGCTTCCATAGTGATCTCCGGTTAAACAGACCCGCGCATCATAGCCTCTCCCGCATGCGAGCGAGAGAAAGCGCCCGGGCAGGGGAGAGGGTGTGTCGCATGTGCCTTAAGCCTGCGGCACAGTTAGAATGGCGAGCTTTTAGCGGGCGTGAGCGCTGTTATGCCTTTGCCGATTTTGCGGCTGATAGGATTTGTTATCGGCATTTTTTTGCTCGCGCTGGCGGCGAGCTTGCTGGTGCCGATAGGCTGCCTTTTGTGGTTTGAACGCTGGACGGAACTCGCGGGTTTTTTCCATGCGGGTCTTATCACGCTTTCGGCCGGGCTTGCACTTACCCTGCCTGGCCGCCCGAAAGGGGTCAAGCTGCGTCCGCGCGATTTGTATTTTTTGACCGTCAGCAGTTGGCTTTGCGTGGGTCTGTTTGCGGCTTTGCCGTTTTGTTTTGCAGACGCGCTTGAGCTTGACTTTACTGATGCGTTTTTCGAGAGCATGTCCGGTATTACTACCACCGGTGCGACGGTGCTTTCCAATCTTGATAGCGTATCGCCCGGTATTTTGCTCTGGCGCTCGCTGCTGCATTGGCTGGGCGGGATTGGCTTTATCGGCATGGCGGTCGCCATTTTGCCGATGCTGCGTATCGGCGGCATGCGCCTGTTCCAGACCGAATCCTCGGATCGCTCGGATAAGCCGCTGCCGCGCTCGTATCGGGTGGCGCAGTACATCGTTGGCATTTACAGCGTACTGACGCTGTTGGCTATGCTGGCTTTTTATTTAGCTGGCATGCGTCCGTTCGATGCCATTAACCACGCCATGTCGGCGATTGCCACCGGTGGCTTTTCCACCTCGGACCAGTCGCTGGCGCATTGGACAGCGCCTGCCGTGCATTGGGTTGCGGTAGTGGTGATGATTTTGGGCAGCCTGCCGTTTGCCCTCTATGTGGCAACGCTGCGCGGACGGCTTCTTGCGTTGCTAAAAGACCAGCAGGTACGCGGCCTGTTCGGGTTGCTGCTCGCCAGTTGGCTGGTGCTTGGCTTGTGGTACGGGCTAACGCGCAATCTGCCGTGGACGGATGCGCTGCGCCATGTCGCGCTCAATGTCACTTCGGTGGTGACTACAACAGGTTTTTCGTTGGGCGATTACAGCCTGTGGGGCGGTTTTGCGCTGATGCTGTTTTTTTACTTGGGCTTTGTCGGTGGCTGCTCGGGGTCTACTTCCGGTGGCATCAAGATTTTCCGTTTTCAGGTGGCCTTGATTTTGCTGAAAGCCAATTTGCGCCAACTGATTCACCCCAACGCCGTGATCCCGCAGCATTACAACGGCCAGCCAGTGGATGAAGAAATCGTTCGCTCCATTTTGGCTTTCTCGTTTTTTTTCAGCATCTGCATTGCGGTGATTGCGCTGGGGTTGGCGCTGCTGGGGGTTGACTGGCTGGCCGCGTTGTCTGCCGCGGCGGCTTGTGTTTCTGGCGTAGGCGCAGGTCTGGGGGAACTGGTCGGCCCTTCCGGCAACTACGCCAGCCTGCCAGTGGCCGCTAAATGGCTGCTGTGTGCCGGTATGTTAATCGGGCGGTTGGAAGTGATTACCGTGCTGGTATTACTATCGCCTACGTTTTGGCGGCATTGATTGTTTTCTGGCAGAATGCTGCCTCTTTTTTAGTTTGTTTTTTAGGACTTTGGTATCGTTTTGAGCGGCTCCGTCCCCAGATTTACCCATTTGTTGGGCAGTGTTGGTAGTCTGCTGGGTTTTAGCGATTATCGCCTACGGCAAATTTATCAACGCGCGGCTCTTTTGCGCTTGCCATTTACCCCACCCCCGCCGCTTTCCCCCAGTGTTTGGTGGCCGCAAACGGGCTTGACCTGTCTTGCCAGTTTGCCGCGTGGTGCTTTATCCGGCCCGGTACAAGAGGACAAAGCGGCGGCTCATCGCGCACTGGCGAGATTGGTCGATGAAACCCATGAAACCTATGCAAGCCTTGAACTGCGCAAGATTGACGGACTGGCCGGCTCGCCAGGCGAGCCATTTGCGCATCTGGAGGACTTGGTCGCAAGTCATCCATGCCGCCGTTTTCGCATCCTCAGCTATCAGGACTTTGAGCGCGTTATCAGCTTGGCATTGCCACGCTTTCTGGCGGGTGAAAGCACCCGCTTATTGACGGCTGACTGGCTGGGCGGACGGCTGTTTTGGGCGGGCGAACGACAACGTGAAGCCTTGGCTTGTGCCGTGGTTTATGCGCGGGTGCGTGGACTTTCCGTCAGCCTGCCCGCACAAGTGACGCGCTATCGACTTAATCAAGCGGGATTATGCGCATTCCAAGAGCAGTATCACGCGCTGTGGATGCCGCCACAGGCATGGACTAGCGCGGGATTTATGCATCTACTGCTGGAAAACCATATCCCTTATGCACGACTTACCAAGCTGCATCCAGACTATCAAGAAGTCCTGCTGTTGCCCCGCACGCGAAGGCGCAGCAATGCACTGGGCTTGGGACTGCTCAAGGCCGGCGCTTTTGATGCTGTAGAGTGGCTTGCCAAGTGGGTTGCCGCACAAGCGTCCATTGACTGATTGACCATGTCTAAGCCCAGCGCGGCCTTACGCACGCTTAAAGCGGTTTTTGGTTACGAACAGTTTCGCGGGCAGCAGCAGGCAATTATTGATTGCTTGCTGGCCGGGCAAGACGCGCTGGTGTTAATGCCAACCGGTGGTGGCAAATCGCTTTGTTATCAGCTTCCCGCGCTACTACGTGATGGTCTTGCCGTGGTGGTTTCGCCGCTGATTGCGCTAATGGCTGACCAAATCGCCGCACTGGATGAACTCGGCGTATCGGCGGTAGCGCTTAATTCCACACAAAGCGCCGAGCAGCAGCGCGAGATTGCCAAGCGGCTACGCGAGGGGACGATCAAACTCCTCTATTTGGCACCGGAGCGGCTGGTTCAGCCGCGCATGCTGAGCTTTTTGCAATCGCTTGAGATTGCGCTGATAGCCATTGACGAGGCGCACTGCGTTTCGCAGTGGGGGCATGATTTTAGGCCGGAATATTTACAGCTTGGCCCGCTTGCGCAGTACTTTAAGCACGTGCCGCGTATCGCATTGACGGCGACCGCCGATAAGCGCACGCGTGAGGAAATCGCCACTCGCCTGCAACTGAATAACCCACAGCGATTTGTGGCGAGTTTTGACCGTCCGAATATCTTTTACCGCATTGTGCCGAAAACCAAATCCGCCCAGCAGTTGCTGGATTTTCTCAAAGGGCGCAAGGGCGAGGCGGGTATCGTTTATTGCCTATCGCGCAAAAAAGTGGAAAACACCGCCGAAATGCTGGTCAAAGCAGGCTACCCTGCACTGCCTTATCACGCCGGATTGGAAAGCGACGTGCGCGCGGCCAATCAGCGGCGTTTCTTAGCCGAAGACGGGCTGATTATGGTGGCGACCATTGCCTTTGGCATGGGTATCGACAAACCCAATGTGCGCTTTGTCGCGCATCTGGATTTGCCCAAATCCCTCGAAGCCTACTATCAGGAAACCGGTCGCGCTGGACGTGACGGCCTGCCCGCTGATGCCTGGATGGCCTACGGCTTGAGTGACGTGATTTTCCTCAAAGAACGACTGCAACAATCCGAAGGCAGCGAAGCGCACAAACGCCTTGAACAGCACAAGTTAAATGCCATGTTGGGATTGTGCGAGATGGTCGGCTGCCGTCGCCAAGCGCTGCTGGCCTATTTCGATGAACAACTGGCCAAACCTTGCGGACACTGCGATAACTGCCTTGAGCCGCCGCAAACCTTCGATGCCACCGAAGCCGCGCGGCAAGCCTTGTCTGCCGTCTACCGCAGCGGCTCGCGCTACGGTGCCAATCATTTGATTGAAGTACTGCGCGGCAGCCGCAGCGAAAAAGTCAAAAACGCCGGACACGACAAGCTCTCAGTATTTGGTATTGGCAAGGCGCTTTCTGATGAACAGTGGCGCTCGCTGTTTCGCCAATTAGTCGTTAAAGGCTTGGTGGATATTGACGACAGCGGCTACGGCGGACTGCGCTTGACCGAAGACTGCCGCCCATTACTGCGCGGCGAGGTTAGCTTGGCACTGCGCCGTGAAAATGCCGATAAAAAACGGCATACCGACAGCCGCCACCATGCCCTGATACAACCGCAGCAGCAAGCCGATTGGGACAAACTGCGCCGCCTGCGCAAACAACTGGCCGACGAACACGGCGTGCCGCCCTATGTCATCTTCCACGATGCCACCTTGATCGACATGCTGGAACAAAGACCCAAAACGCTTAGCCAGATGGCGCTGATTTCAGGCGTCGGCGCACACAAGTTAGAGCGCTACGGGCAGGCGTTTTTACAAGTGCTCAATGGCGGAGAAGTGACCATTGACTTGCGCTCTGAACTTATCCGCTTAGCCGAACAGGGCATGCCGCCCGGACAAATCGCCGAACAACTTAAATGCAGCGAAAAAACACTGTGGCGGTTGCTCAGCGAGGCCATCGGCAAGCAGCAATTAACCTTACAAGTGCTAGGGGTAACGCCTGCTTTATTGGAGGCGATACAAGATGCCTTTCTCGAAGGTGACGGTGAACTGCCTGCCGTCTCCACCCTTGCGCCCCATTTTGCTGAACAAGTGCCGGAAGGCGTGTTGCACTGCATCCGCTCGGCGCTGCAAGCGGAACTGGCGGGCTAACCGTTCCGCCATAGCCCGTGTGCTTGATTATCCGTTTATTCGCTTCAATCGTTTAACTTGCCTTTTGTCTGCTTGTTATGCATTAAAACTAATCACTGCTATCCTGCTTTTGATAATACTGCCCGTAATGAAATATAAATAAGTAAGGAGATATAAAAATGAAACATAAACAAGTAAGGGTCAGCATGTCGATTGAAGTCATTGGGCTTCGTAATTTTGTTGACGTATTTTTAATTAGAAAAATAGCTTCTACACAACAATGTATTTTGAGTGTTGCTTGAAGACTTCACTGCGCCCAATTCTCTATTCGTATTCCTGATACTCGTTGAAACTCCCGAATATTGTTGGTCACCACAATCAACCCACAAGAGCGTGCGTGCCCGGCGATCATTTGGTCGTATGCACCGATGGGCGTTCCTGATTTTTCCAATTCTGCGCGAATCTGTGCAGTATGAAACGCGGCTTTCTCGTCATAATCCAATACAGACAGCCGTCTGGTAAATCCTTCAATATCACGCAAATTTCGCTCCGGTTGTGCGGATTTTTCTGCCCCATACATGAGTTCCATTACGGTGACAGAGGATACGCACAATCGCCCTTGCTGCTGTTGAAATTGCGCACGCGCGGCAGCGGGGCGATTCTTGATGACGTAAATGGCAATGTCGGTATCCAGCATGTACTTGAGCATGCTAAAAACCTTCCCGCACCTGCGGCATGGGTTGATTGCGAGTCTGCATAAAATCGTCGCTGACGCCTTGCGCATCAAACCACGAATCCCACGCGGTGTCCGCTGGAACAATGAGGCGGGCAGTACCCAATGGGATGATGTCAACTTTTTTGACCGAATCAGGCAGTGCTACTGCCTTGGGCAGCCGGACGGCCTGGCTTTTGTTGCTTTTGAATACGCTGGCCTGTTCCATGATGCACCTCTGCGAGCTGTTGATGTGGAGTGTGGGCGATAGCCAAGGATATGTCAGTAGGATATACCAGTTTCACTGGCTACAACCATTCAGCATAGGCGCTCACATCAATCATCGGTACTGTGCCACCAAACACAGCGGTAAACGGCAAATCCAGCACTACGACCAGGGCTTGCCGCCGTCTATACCGAACACGACAACCAGCAAAAAGGCAAAGCCGCCCACTGGTGCTACGCTTACGATCCCTTTATCTGGCACGTCCACATCCTGCCGCTGCACAAAAAGCTGCGCCAGCAGATGGCTAGCGCTTTGCACCGCGTCAACAGGCGCTGACCAGCGCATTTGCCACTATCACACCAACCATATGGGCACACTACGGGAGTTGACTTCTATCATGGTTTTGTGTTTTTTATGACAACACAAAATTACAAAATCCACCTCTTTGCCTATTTGTTAGGTGCTGCCATCTTACTTTTGAGAACACTACCCGCAATGAAATATAAACAAGTAAGGAGATATAAAAATGAAAGCTAAACAAGTAATGGCCTGTGTGTCGAGATGTGGTGGAGTCGATAATCTTTATTTGTTTATCGACAGAAAATCAATTGAAAAAAAACTAAATGCTCATATTGAGTCTATTTTGCCAAGAATCAACACTGAAGGCCTGGCGGGATGGGGGCTGGATTTAATTGTTAATTTCCAATGCACAGACTTCATTGTGATTGATAATAATATCGGGGAATCCAAGGGGGATTCTACAGAAACACAATGCCCAATTTGTGGTGATGACTGTGGTGATGACATGGAATCTTGTGATGATGACATGGAATCCAATAAGCATTCTACAGAAACAGAGCGCCTGTTTTCAAAAAAATACGAAGCTTCAATTATCATCCCCATTCCCGATAATACGCAAGCGCCTTATGGCATGTGGCCTTACGAAAGTTGGAAAATTGGAGATTTTTCTCCAGCAAGCGGCACCGACTGCCATCTTTTGGATCCTGAGTATGATCAATATTCCGGTCTTGAACAATATATTCTTGTTTCAGCAATCAAGGCGATAGACTTTGGCTTCAGCAAAGGTTTCACTTGTGCCGGGAAGGAAATAATCTTTTCAAGATTGATAGACGCTCCCATACTGATCCCCGCGGATAGGGGGAACGCAATAAAATATAAACAAGCAAGGGTGCGCATGGAGATTGAGCTCCCCGGGCTTGATGATGTTGTTGACATCGATTCAATCAACAACAAACTAAATGCTTATGTTGAGTCTATTGCGCCAAGCATAAACATTGAATGCCTGTCGGGGTGGATGCTTGTTTTTCACGTTAATCACTTCTGCGTAGACCTTATTGCGGTTTATAAAAAACTTTCGAGGGATTCTGCAGAAAAAGAATACATCATTCCAATTGCCATCCCGCTCCCCGATAATACGCAAGCGGCTTATGGCATGCTGCCTGGTGAAGATGGAAAAACTGGCTCTTTTCGTCCAGTAGAAAGCAACCACTTCTATCCTTTGGATCCTGAGTATGATCAATATGACAATCTTGAACAATATATTATTGAGTCAGTAATAAAGGCGATAGACTTTGGCCTCAGCAAAGGTTTCGTTATTGGCAAGGAAATAAGCTTTAGAGGATTATCTGCGATTATTAATCCCGCATTTCCCCTTTCTCGCAGTCAAGTCGTACTAAAATATCAGCAAGTAAGGGCCCGCATGTCGATTGAAGTCCAAAGGCTTGGTCATTTTGCTGACATGGAGTCAGTTGGCGAAAAAATAGACGCTTATGTCGAGTCTATTTTGCCAAGAATAAACATTGAAGATTTGCCTGGCTGGAGGCTGTTTTTACTCACTGATTACCTGTGCACAGACTTTATTGGGATTGATGAAAAATTCAAATGGTATCCTTCGGTTAAAGAATGCGGGATTTCGATTGTCATCCCCATCCCCGACAATACGCAAGCGCCTTATGGCATACTGCCTGACAGAGATGTAAAAATTGGCTGTTTTCGTCCAGCAAGAAGCAACTACTCCCATGTCCTGGATCCTGAGTATGAGCAATATGTCAGTCTTGAACAATATATGGTTGCGTCAGTAATCAAGGCGATAGATTTTGGCTTCAGCAAAGGTTTCGATTGTGATGGGGGGAAAATAAAATTTCAAGATTGATGGCTGCCCGCACATGACTCTCCCCTCATATGGCCTTTCGGCGGCGAGGGGATTTTTTGGTAAATCGTAAAAAATAATGGAGTACGTAATGAAATACGAACGATTCAAATTCCACACGCGGACTCATGAAATCACTGGGCTTTATCCTTATGCTGACATGTACTCAATTGAAAAAGAAATAAATACTTATTTTGAGTCCATTTTTCCAAGAATAAACACTGAAGACCTGTCGGGATGGAGCCTGGCTTTCTTCATTTATTACCGATGCACAGACTTCATTGCAATTGATAAACAATTTACACGGTGTTCTTTAGATAAAGAGTGCGAAATTTCAATGTACATCCCCATCCCCGATAATAGGCAAGCGCCTTATGGCATACCGCCTATCGATGATGGAAGTATTGGCTCTTTTCATCCGGCAATAGAAAAGATCTGGCATCTTGCGGAACCTGAGTATGATCAATATGTCAGTCTTGACCAATATGTTCTTGCGGCAACAATCAAGGCGATAGACCTTGGCTTTAGCCAAGGTTTCACTTTTTATCGGAAAAAAATAAAATTTCAAGATTTATAATGACTCGCACGTGAATATCCCCTCATATCGCCTTTCAGCGATGAGGGTTTTTTGGGGTAAAGCTATAAAAATGGCAGCCGCAGCAAAAGCGCATCGGCCATCCGCTTATCCTTCAAACCGTTAATGTCACTGTTCTATCATATAGGGAATACGTAATGGAAAATAAACAAGTAATGGTCCGCATGAGGGAAGATGAACACCATGGGGTCTATGGGGTTCGTAATTTTGCTGACCTGGATTCAATTGGCAAAAAAATAGAAAATTATGTTGAGTCTATTTTGCCAAGAATAGACATTGAAGGCCTGGCGGAGGGATGGAAGCTAGACTTATTTATTGATTGCGAATGCACAGACCGCATTGCAGTTTATAAAAAATTTTATCAGAAGACTGAAGATAAAATATACGGGATTTCAATTGACATCCCCATTCCCGATGAGACGCAAGCGCCTTATGGCATGCCGCTTGACGAAGATGGGAAAATTGGCCGATTCTATCGAAAAGATATCGGTCTCTACCATCTTTTGGAACCTGAGTATGATCAATATGTCAATCTTGAACAATATATTCTTTTGTCAGCAATCAAGGCGATAGACTTTGTCCTCAGCAAAGGTTTATATTCTGATGGGAAAGAAATAAAATTTTCAAGATTTATAGAGACTCCCGCATTAATCCCCGCGCATCGGGAGGATGTAATAAAATATAAACAGGCAAGGGTGCGCATGGCGATTGAAGTCCCCAGGCTTGGTAATTTTGTTGACATCAATTCAATCAACGAAAAAATAAATACTTATCTTGATTCTGTTCCGGAAAGAATAAACACTGAAGACCTATGGGGATGGGGGCTGATTTTCCGCATTAATGCCTTCTGCATAGACTCCATTGCAGTTTATAAAAAAATGTGGACAAATGCACACGGTAAAGAATATATCATTCCAATTGCCATCCCCCTCCCCGATAATACGCAAGCGGCTTATGGCATGCCGCCTGGCGAAAATGGAAGAAGTGGCTGTTTTCTTCCAGTAGAAAGCGACCACTTCTATGCTTTGGATCCTGAGTATGATCAATATGTCAATCTTGAGCAATATATTATTGAATCAGCAATCAAGGCGATAGACTTTGGCCTCAACAAAGGTTTCCCCCGTGATGGGAAAGAAATAAAATTTTCAAGATCCTATGCTTCAGAATTACCCACCCTTGGCAGGAATTTCGTAATAAAATATAAGCAAGTAAGGAGCAGCATGCCGATTGCAGTCCAAAGGCTGCGTCATTTTGCCGACATCAATTCAATCAACAAAAAAATAAATGCTTATGTTGAGTCTATTTTGCCAAGAATCAACATTGAAGACCTGTCGGCGGGATGGCGGCTATCTTTAATCACTGATTACCTGTGCACAGACTTCGTTGGAATTGATAAAGAATTTAAATGCTATCCTTCATTTAAAGAATACGGGATTTCGATTGCCATCCCCATCCCCGATAATACGCAAGCGGCTTATGGCATGCCGCCCGGCGAAGATGGAAAAATTGGCTGTTTTCATCCAGCAAGCAGCAACTGCTCGCATCTTCTGGATCCTGAGTATGATCAATACGATGATCTTGAACAATATATTGTTGCCTCAGCAATAAAGGCGATAGACTTTGGTTTCAAAAATGGTTTCGATTGTGATGGGAAAAAAATAAAATTTCAAAAATTATGGCGGCTCGCACATAACTCTCCCTTCATATCGTCTTTCAGAGACGAGGGGATTTTTGCTTAAGCGTAAAAATAAGGGAATCCGTAATGAAACATAAACAAGTAAGTGCACTCATGTCGATTAACGTCCCCGGGCTTGATGATTTTGTTGTCATGGACTCAATTGGCAAAGAAATAAATGCTTATATTGAGTCTATTTTGCCAGAAATAGACATTGAAGACCTATCAGGTTGGAGGCTGACTTTCGACATTAATTCCTTCTGCACTGACCTTATTGCGATTTATAAAAAATTTTGGTGGTATCCTTCAGATCGGGAATACGTCATTTCAATTGCCATCCCCATCCCTGATAATACGCAAGCGCGGTATGGCATGCTGTCTGGCACAAATGGAAGAGTTGGCTGTTTTCGTCCAGTAGACAGTAACCACTTCTATGCTTTGGATCCTGAGTATGATAAATATTTCAGTCTTGAGCAATATATTCTTGCGTCAGCAATCAAGGCGATAGACTATGGCCTTGCCAAAGGTTTTACTTGTGGTGCGAAGAAAGTAAAATTTCAAGATTTATAGCTGCTCGCACATGACTCTCCCCTAATATCGTCTTTCAAGGGCGAGGGGATTTTTGCTAAAGTGTAAAAATAAGGGAATCTGTAATGGAACATGAACACATAAAGATACACACGCGGTTTGACGTCACCGCGCTTTGTGATTTTGCTGACATGGACTTTGTTGACGAAAAAATAAAGATCCATGCCAAGTCGATCTTGCCAAGAATAAACATTGAAGACTTCGCGGGATGGAAGCTGGTTTTCGACATTGATTTTAGATGCGCAAACTTCATTGGAATTGATAAAAAAATAAGACGGCTTGAATCAGGGCCATATGATTCATTTAAATATAAAGAGTACGTCATTTTAATTGCCATCCCCATCCCCGATAATACGCAGGCACCTTATGGCATACCGCCTGTCGAAAATGGAAGTCTTCGCCCTTATAGTTCAGGGATACCCAGGCGCAAACCTGTTATGGAAGTTGCAGGAAAAAGTACGCGCTTCCGTCTTTTGGATCCGGGCTATAATCAATATGTCAAACTTGAACAATATGCTCTTGCCTCAGCAATCAAGGCGATAGACTTAGCCTTCAGCAAAGGTTTTACTTTGGGCGGGAAGAAAATAAAATTTCAAGATTTATAGTGAA
This sequence comes from Ventosimonas gracilis, assembly GCF_001580025.1. Classification (GTDB taxonomy): domain Bacteria; phylum Pseudomonadota; class Gammaproteobacteria; order Pseudomonadales; family Pseudomonadaceae; genus Ventosimonas; species Ventosimonas gracilis. Next base: position 30,851 of record NZ_LSZO01000003.1, read on the forward strand.
TCGCACATGACTCTCCCTGCATGACTATTGTGGCAAGCGGTTTATTCTAGCTGCCAGCGGCAAGAGAGCGGATAGCGGCGGTCTTTGCCGAAGGCGCGTTTAGTGATGCGGGTGCCGATGGCGGCTTGGCGGCGTTTGTATTCGCTGAGGTCGACCCGTTGCAGTACGTGGCGCACCGTTTCGGCCTCAAAACCCGCCAGGACAATATCGGCGGCGCTTTGGTCTTGCTCAATATAGCGCTCAAGGATGGCATCGAGGATGGGGTAGGGCGGCAGCGAGTCTTCGTCTTTTTGCCCGGGGGCGAGTTCCGCTGAGGGCGGACGGTCAATAGTGCGCTGCGGGATAATCGGCGAGAGGCTGTTGCGATAGCGGCACAATTCAAATACGCGGGTTTTCGCCACATCTTTAATCGGCGCAAAGCCGCCTGCCATATCGCCGTAGAGCGTAGCGTAGCCAACCGCCATTTCACTTTTATTGCCGGTGGTAAGCAGCAGTTTGCCGCTTTTGTTCGATAGCGCCATCAACAGCGTGCCACGGCAACGCGCTTGCAGGTTTTCTTCGGTAGTGTCCTTGGCAAGACCTTCAAATAGCGGCTGCAAGCCCTGCTGGAACGCCTCGACCATCGATGCAATCGGGATGACCTGATAATTCACGCCGGCAGCGCGAGCTGTTGCCTCAGCATCTTCCAAGCTGATGGAGGAGGTGTAGTGGTAGGGCATCATCACTGCCTGAACTTGGTCTGCGCCCAGCGCATCGACCGCCAGTGCCAGTACCAGCGCCGAATCAATACCGCCGGATAAGCCCAGCAGTACGCCGTTAAAGCCATTTTTTTGCACATAGTCGCGCAGACCCAGTACCAAGGCTTGATAGATACTGGCCGCCTCAGAGGGCAGCGGGGCGATTTCAGCGGGTTTGGGGATCAGTCTTTGTCCGTTCCAGGCAAAATCCAGCACGTGCAAGCCTTCGCTAAAAGCGGGCGCTCGATAGCAAAGCGTGCCATCGCTATCGACCAGACAACTGCCGCCGTCAAACACCAGTTCGTCCTGTGCGCCGATCAGATTGCAGTAGACAATCGGCATATCGCCTTGCTGTGCGCGTTGTTTTAGCAATTGTTCGCGTTCGAGTTGTTTGCCGATATGAAAGGGCGAGGCGTTTAGCGTGAGCAGTAGTTTGGCTCCGCTGTCCCTCGCTTGTTGCATCGGCTTGTTGTGCCAGAGGTCTTCGCAGATCGCGATCGACAGTGGGATGCCTTTTACGGCAAAAGTGCAAGGCTGCTCGCCTGCATTGAAATAGCGCTGTTCATCAAATACCTGCTCGTTCGGCAGATATTGTTTGTAGTAGCGGCTAAAAAACGCCTCGCCTTGAATAATCGCTGCACAGTTATAACGCTTATCTTCGGTTGCCTGCGGATAACCAAGGATGAGTGTTATCCCGCGAACTTCAGCGAGCAGGCGCCGGGTGGATTGTTCAATGCGCGTTTGCATGGCCGGGCGCAGCAGCAAGTCTTCTGGCGGATAGCCGGTTAATGTAAGTTCAGGGAAAACAATCAGATCCGCCTGATATTGGTCACGCGCGATCTTTGCCGCTGTAATCACCCGTTCGGTATTGCCTGCAATATCGGCGACCACAAAATTAAGTTGAGCCATCACAACGCGCAGATGGGATTGCATGATCAGTTCCTGTTTAAAGCGGGCAAAGGTTGCACCTTAACTTTGCGGCGCACGCCTGCCAAGGCACCGCGCAAGGTTTTAAGGCTGCGCTTAAGGCGGGCGGTATTGAGCGGCTTGGCGGCGTACTGATGGGCTTCATAAGTGTCAATAAAGTCGGCTATTGGCCTTGCGGCTGCGGGCAGGGCGGCGGCTGCGCGAGTGGCAAAATGGCGCGGCGCTTCGCCTTGCGCGCGCTTAACACCCTGTGCGGCGAGTAGCTGCTCAAAACGGATAAAGGCACGCTGGCAGGTGTTTTTTCGCCCTTGCCAAGGCTTGAACAAGGCAAGCACCAGCATCGCCAAAAACAGTGCAAAAGCGCCGCCGATCGCCAGCAGGGCTGTTCTGTCAAGACGGCTTAGCAGTTCCAGTCGTTGTTCGTTTCGATAGCCCAGCACCCAAAGCTGCCAGTCGTATTGCAAGTCTTCTGCGAGCAGGCGCAGTTGATTAAGCCAGGCAATCGAGCGGTAGCGCTGCGAGGCGGCAATGCCACTGCCTTGCGGCAAGGTTTCGCCCGCAAGTGCGGCTTCAAGGCCACGCTCAATCCGCTCGGGGGCTACCGCAAAGGTGGGGTCAATGCGCCGCCAGCCTTTTTGTTCGTGCCAGTATTCGACCCAGGCATGCGCATCGTACTGACGTACCTGTAAAAAGCCGGCGACTTCGTTCCATTCGCCGCCCTGATAGCCGCTGACCATCCGTGCAGCTATACCGGCAGCACGCAGCACAAAGACGCTCGCCCCGGCGTAGTGGGCGCAAAAGCCATTTTGTGTGTCGAATAAAAAGCTGTCGATGCTGTCTTTGCTTAAGGCTTCCGGCGTTAGCGTGTAGCGGTAGGGCGCTTGTTTAAAGCGAGCGAGCAGGTCGTTCACTAAGGCCTCGGTATCGCTTGCGTGTGTCTTGCGCAAGGCTTCGGCCAAGGCGCGGCTGCGCGGATTGCCGTCTTTTGGCAGGCGTCGGCTGATGTCAAGGGCGCGTTCGTTGTCGGCGTGCCTTTCTGCGTACGGCCAACTGCTGGCACGGTAGTGCAGTGGGCGGTCGATAAGGTTGGGGTATTCCACGCGAAAATCAGCCGTTTGGCGCAGTTGTGGCAGGTGGATTTGACCCAGTTCGAGCATCGGCAGCCAATTCTGGTAAGAGGGCTGCAAGGTCATCTGGTAGTCAATACGCGAGCCTTTGGGCTGCCAAGGCGGCACTTGCCGCGAGGAAGCGGCAAAACGTGACTGCGACCAGCGCTTGCCGTCGAAGTTGTCAAGCGTAAGGGCGCGCCAGTACAAAAGCGGTTGCGGCGGTGGCAGGCCATCGTTAAAACGGGCGCGAAAAACCAGCTCATCGGACAGCGCAAGTTCGGCAATATCGCTCACGTCCATGCTGTTGGAAAGTCCGGTTAGCCCTTTACCGCCTGCCATCGGCAGTACCCAAAGTGGGGAAAACCTTGGGAAGAACACAAACAAAAGCAGCATCAACGGCAGCGCCTGCGCCAGCATCAGGCTGCATAGTTTGAGTGCCTGCCAAGGTTTGGCAGAAAAACGTGGGTGCTGCAAACCACAGAGCGCCGCCAGCAGTGCCAGCAAGGGCAACAGGCTGTAGAGCGTGAAAAGAAGACCATCTTCAAACAGCCAAGCCGTCACCAGTACAAAAAAGCCGAGCAAGATCAATACCTGTGCGTCACGGCGGCTGTTCAGTTCCAGCAGTTTGATAAAAAAAGTGGCGACCAGCAGCAAGGCGGCGGCATTCAGGCCAATCAGCGTATCGCGTGATAAATACACGCTAAAGCCAATAAGAACGACCAGCGCAAGGCGCAGGGTGCGTCCCGGTAAGCGTGCACGCATGCGGTAAATCTGTATCCGCCAGCAGGCGCAGCCCAGCCAGAGAAACAGCGTCCACAGTGGGATATGCGAGCCATGCGGGGCAATCACCAGCGCTTGTGCAAATAACAGCCAGAACAGGCCGCTACGGCTTAGGCTGTCATCGATTTGGGATTTCATGGCGCTCTCCCATACAGGGCGAGTGCTTGCAGGCAGATGGCGCGGTGACTGTCACCGTGGCCGGCAGGGATGTCTTGATCCGGCAGGCGCAGGCCAAAAGGCTCTGTGCTATCACAGCGCTTAAGCACTTGATGGCAGAGCAGTGACAGGCGCGTTTCGTGGTCGCCTTGCAGCGCGGAAAAATCCAGCCAAGGCTGTGCGCCTTGCAGCGCGCTAAATTCTTTAACCAATAATTCGCCGCCGCGCGAGAAGGCTTTCCAGTGAATACGTGCCAGCGAGTGACCGGGCTGCCAGTCGCGCAGCCCTTGGAAATCATCCACCCCGATGCCCGCGGCTTGCTGCTCGCCCTCGCTATCGGCGCTGCCAGTGGATAGTGGGCAATCGCCAGCCAGCGGGCGTGGATAGACCAGTACACGCTGCTCCAGGCGGACATGGCTCCAAACCCGCCAAAGCCCGAGCGGGAACAGGCTTTCTATCAGCAGAGGCTCTGGCTTAAGCCAGCCGCGCTGATCGGCCGGATATTCCAGTTCCAGTCGGATGCTGCCCGCGGCGGGTACGTCCAATAGTTGCAGGGTGTTTTTATCAAAGCCAATGCGAATGGCTTGATGGGCGCGTTTATGGCTCAAAAGGCGTACACGAAAACTCACCAGGCCACCGGCAAATACGGGCGGGTTGGCTTCGGCACTGATCGTTAGACCGCTTAAGTTTCGAAAGCTGTGCAGCAGGGTGATAAAAAACAACGACAGCAGCAAAAAGACCAGCCCATAAGCAAGGCTGTGCTGGTAATTGATGCCGACTAGCAAAATCAGCAGCAATGTCAGCAAAAATGCCAGTGCAAAGCGGCTCGGCAGGACAAAAATACAGCGTTGCGACAGCGTGATTTGTGCGCCTTGGGGGCTTCTGCCGTTAAGCCAATGGCGCAAACGCGCCTTCACAGTACCGGTACTTCGCGCAGCAGCCACTGCACCAATGCGCCGCTTTGCCCATGCACGGCGGCGCTATCGCGCAGGCGATGTGCGGTGACTGCGGGCAGTACGGCTTGTACGTCTTCTGGAATAAGGTAGTCGCGGCCGGCGAGAAACGCCCAGCCACGTGCGGCAGCGAGCAGTGCCAAGGCGCTGCGCGGGGATAATCCCAGCGCAAATTGCGGGTGACTGCGCGTCGCGGTAACGAGGCGCAGCAGGTAATCAATCAGCGCTTCGCTGGCGCGCACTTTTTGTACGGCATCTTGCAAGGCGGCCAGTTGTTGATGATTGAGCAGTGGCTGTATGTCTTCCAGCAAATCACGGCGAGATTGACCCAGCAGCAGGGATTTTTCCACGGCAAGCGACGGGTAGCCCAAGGACAGGCGCATTAAAAAGCGGTCGAGCTGCGATTCCGGTAGCGGGAAAGTGCCGCCCTGATGGGTCGGGTTTTGTGTGGCGATCACAAAAAAGGGCTGTGGCAGCGGGCGGGTTGCGCCTTCAATGGTGACTTGACCTTCTTCCATCGCCTCAAGCAGCGCACTTTGGCTTTTTGGTGTGGCGCGGTTGATTTCATCGGCGAGCAGCAGTTCGGTAAAAATCGGCCCGTCGTGAAAGACAAACTGGCCGCTGTTTTTATCGAATACGGAAGTACCCAAAATATCGCCGGGCAATAAATCGGAAGTGAACTGTATCCGCGCAAAAGAAAGCCCCAGCACCCGAGCAAGGGTATGGGCAAGAATGGTCTTGCCCATGCCGGGTTGGTCTTCGAGCAATAAATGCCCGCGCGCGAGCAGGCAGGTCAGTGACAGGCGAATTTCGGTTTCTTTACCCAAAATCACCTTGCCAGCGGTTTTAAGACAGTTATCAAGCAGGTTTTGCATAATCATTCCCTGCCGCTTTACTTAAACAAGTAAAGCGGCGACTACAAAATAAATTCCAATTTTAAGTATTGCTTGACCAATAAAATCTGCACAACGCCATTTTTGTAACGGTAAACCACGACAAAGGCACGGCCGATATAAGGGATAACCCATTTTCGGTATTCGGCCTCCATCTCCTCAATCGGCCTGCCTGCTTCCGGGTAACTGGCGATGGTATGGATGCCACCGCGTATCAGTTTGATGGCACGTCTGGCCGCATCCGGGTTTTTTTCTTGCAGAAAATCATGACAACGTTTGATACCCAGCAAGGCGCTGCGCGTCCATATCAGACGTGACATTTAGGTATCTCCACAGGCTCTCCTGCTTCCAATCCGGCAAGCCAGGCATCGGCTTCGGCATGAGTTAAGTGCAAATCACTGACACTGTAATCCATCCAGGCCTTGAGCGCTTCTTGCCTTAATTTTTCTTTTTCCCCTTCGCGCTGCGCGTATTCACGGATGGCTTCACGAATCATCCAGTTGACGCTGCGCTTTCTGGTATTTGACAACAACTCCAACAACTCTTTGGTGTCTTCTTCCAGTTTGACTGCGGCTACGTTGACCATAATCCCGTCTCCCCTTAGAACGAACGCATGCAGTGATAAAAAACACGGCTGCGTTTTTAATTTATGTCTTTCTGTTCAATAACCAACTCCTGTACTGCTTGGCTCTGAGTGTGTGCAGATATTACCTTGCTTTGGGCGAACCATTCACCTGTTGTAGGGCTGCCATTTTTGGAAATTCGCGCCAGCACTTGCCATTTCCCAAAGGCCGAAGGTTTTAGCTCAGGCAGCATGGCATCGGCATCAGTAAAGGTTATTTCTACTGGTAAATCAGTCACTTGCAGGCGCTTGACGGCTAGCGGCATGTTCGGGGCGCCGTCACCTGCGGCGCGAATAAACACAAACAGGCTGTCGCCAGGCGCGACTTTGTCCTTAAGGCTTGGCGCAAGTTTTACGCGCACAGCCAGGGCGAAGTCTTGATGCGCTGTAACGGATCCGCTTTGCAGCTTGTCACGGGCGCGGGCAATGCCACCTTCGATCGCTTGCCGCGATGGGTCGCCTGCCGGTAAAAGCAGGGCAAGGCGCTGCCAATAGCCGATGGCATCCTGCCAGCGGCCTTGCTCAAAGGCGGCGATACCCAAAAGGCCAAGGCTGCTCATCTCATTAGCGTCGGTTTGCAACGCTTCATCGGTTAATGACTGGGTAGCGGCTGACCATTGTTTATCGGCAGCAAAATAAAGCGCCTCGGCCCATTTGCCGAGCACTTCGGGGGCACGATTGGAGAGTTTGGCCGCTTGTTCAAAGGCACTGGCGGCCTGCTTTGGTTGTTCCGCCGCCATATAGGCGCGTCCCAGCATATACCAGCCTTGCACGGCAGCAGGTTGCAGCTCGGTAATGCGCTTAAGGCGGCCTAACATCTCTTGCACCGTTGCAGGAGGCTCTGCCAGTTCACGGGTTAGCGCAAGCTGCGCACTGGCTCCCCAGTGCAGGTAGAGCGCCAAGGCAAGCAGCGGCAATAAGGCCGCGCTAAGCAGGATAAGGGTGCGGCCACTGTGTCCCGCTGCGGGCGGGGTGGGGTGGGGGGAGCTGTCTGCGAGCAGGGCGCGGGCGGCTTCGGCTTCGGCTTGGCTCAGTTGTTCGGGCGAGAGCAACTGGCTGCGCAGTTCGCCTAGACGCTCGTGATAAAGCGCAAGATTCGCGGCCTGCCTGCTGTGTTCTGTGCTTACCGGCAGGCGGCGCAGCACGGGCAGCAGTACCACGGCGCAGGCAAGCAGTATCAGCACAGCGGCGGCAAGCCAAAAATCAAGCATCGGTTGTTCCCTTAAGCAGCGCAGTGAGCCTTGCCTGTTCGGCAGCAGAAAGCGCGGTACTTTGTGGCGGCGCAGGCTTGCGGCGAATAATTAACGCGCCGAGCACAGCAGAACCTAACAATAAAAGCAGCGCAGGACCAAACCAGAGCAGCCAAGTATGTCGATTAAGTGCCGGTTTATAGCGGACAAACTCGCCGTAGCGGGAAACCATATGCGCAGTGATTTGCTCATTGCTTTGCCCTTCATCCAATAAACGGCGGATTTCACGGCGCAAGTCGGCGGCAATCGGCGCGTTGGAGTCGGCAATATCCTGGTTTTGGCACTTGGGACAGCGCAGTTCGCGGGTGAGTTGGTAAAAGCGCAGTCGCTTGCTTTCGTCGGTAAAGTCATCGCTCTCTATGGCGCTGTACGCAGGCAGTGCGAAAAACAGTAACAGGGCAAAGAGCCATCCTCTTCCCGATAAATGGGGGCGGGGTGTAAACAGGCGCTTCATGGCGCGGCCTCGTCCAGCAATTTTTGATAGAGCGGGGCGAGTTGTTGTTGCCAGATGTTCATATCAATCACGCCAATATATTTGTGGCGGATGATGCCTTGACTATCGATAAAAAAGGTCTCCGGTGCGCCATAGACGCCAAGGTCAAGACCTAGCGTGCCGTTTTCGTCGCGGATATTCAGTTGATAGGGGTTGTGGAACTCTTGCAGCCAGCGCACCGCGTCTGCGTTATCGTCTTTGTAATTGACGCCGATAATGCGCACGCCTTGCTGTGCCAATTGGTTCAGTTGCGGATGCTCGACACGACAAGCAATGCACCAGGTCGCCCAGACATTAAGCAGTGCGGGCTGGCCTTTTAGGTCCTCTTGGGTCAGCAGCGTTTCATCGGTCACTTGCGGCAGGGAAAACTTGGGCACGGGCTTGCCAATCAGTGGAGAGGGCAGCTCGCTTGGGTCAAGGTACAGGCCGCGCCAGAGCAGCAGGGCGAGCGCGATAAACAGCAAAAGGGGTGCGAGCAGCAACAGGCGTTTCATGCGGCGGCCTCTTCTTCGGTTTCTTTGTGCCTGCGGGCTTGTTGGGCAGGCGCTCTTGCGGTTTTGCGCGTTCGATAGCGTTTATCCAGCGCCGCCAAAAGTCCGCCCAATACGGTTAAAAGTCCGCCCAGCCAAATCCAGCGCACATAGGGTTTAACCTGCACGCGCAGCGCCCAAGCTCCATCCTCCAAGGGTTCGCCCAAGGCGACATAAAGGTCACGCAGTAGCCCGGCATCGATGCCCGCTTCGGTCATTGGCATACCTTGCACCCGGTAAAGGCGTTTTTCCGGATAAAGCACGCTGATTTGCCGCCCGCCTTGGCTGATGCGGATACGGGCGCGTTCGGCGCTGTAGTTCGGGCCTTGTTGATCTGTGGTGCCTTCAAATAAAAAACGGTAGCCGGCAAGCTGAACCGACTCGCCCGGTGCAAGGCGCACATCACGTTCTTCGCTGTACTGCGAGGACAGCACCACGCCCAGCGCACAGACCAGCAAACCGAAATGAGCCAGTTGCATGCCCAAGTAGCTGCGCGAGAGTTTGCCAAAGCCGCGCAGCAATCCGCTGTGGCGGGTTTTTTCAAAAATATCACGCAGTGCCGAAAGCAGAACCCAGGCACCGAGCAAGCAAACGGCGAGCGTGGCAAAGTGAAAATCGCCCAACAAAAACGCCGCCAGCAAACCTGAAACACTGCCGCCAAGCAGCACCGGCGCAAGCATTTTGCCGAGCCAACGCATGGGCGTATCTTTCCAGCGCAGCAATACGCCGACGCTTAGCGAGAGCAATAACAAGCCCATCAGCGGCAAAAACATCGCATTGAAATAGGGCGGGCCGACCGATAGCTTTGCGCCGCTTAATGCATCAAGCAGCAGCGGGTAGAGCGTGCCCAGCAAAATCATCGAGCAGGCGGTAATCAAAATCAGGTTGTTGATTAACAGGCCGGTTTCCCGCGACAGTAGAGTAAAGGTGCTTTGCTGTTTGACTTGTACGGCACGAAACGCAAATAACGTCAGTGAGCCGCCGATCACCAGCAGCAAAAATATCAGGATAAACAGGCCGCGCTCGGGGTCGTTGGCAAAGGCATGTACCGAAGTTAAAACGCCGGAGCGCACCAAAAATGTGCCGAGCAAGGACAGCGAAAAAGTGGCAATGGCGAGCAGCACCGTCCAGTTTTTAAACAGGCCGCGTTTTTCCGTCACCGCCAGCGAATGGATTAACGCCGTGCCCAGCAGCCAAGGCATAAAGGAGGCGTTTTCCACCGGATCCCAAAACCACCAACCGCCCCAGCCCAATTCGTAGTAAGCCCACCAGGAACCCAGCACAATGCCAAGCCCTAAAAATCCCCAAGCGAGCAAAGTCCACGGGCGTGACCAACGCGCCCAAGCGGCATCGAGCCGCCCGCTAATCAGCGCGGCAATGGCAAAGGCGAAAGCCACGGAAAACCCGACGTAACCCATATAGAGCATCGGCGGATGAACAATCAGGCCAAAATCCTGCAATAGCGGGTTTAAGTCGTTACCGTCCAGCGGATGGTGAGGTAAAAGCCGCACAAAGGGATTGGAGGTGGCGAGCAAAAACAATAAAAAGCCGCTGCTAATCATGCCCATCACCGCCAGCACCAAGGCACGCATGCTCTCTGGCAAGGGCTGCGAGGCAAGCGCGCAGGCGGCGGTCCAGCCGGACAAAATCAGCGCCCAGAGCAGCAGCGAGCCTTCGTGTGCGCCCCAAACCGCGCTGAATTTGTAGTACCAGGGCAGCGCCGTATTGGAATGGCTGGCAACGTAGCGAACGCTGAAATCGTCATTTAAAAAGGCAAGTGTGAGCACGGCAAAAGCGAGCAGCACAAAGCTGGCTCCTGCCAACGCGAGCGGTCTGGCCAGGCGAATTAACGGCAAAGCGCCGCGTAGTGCGCCTATTAACGGCAGAGTGGCTTGTATCAATGCAAGGCACAAAGCGAGTATCAGCGCCAAATGGCCTAGCTCTGGCAGCATCAGCGCAGTGTTCATGGCTTGGCCTCGCCGCTGGGTAGCCGCCCGCTTTCCTTAAGGGCTTTGCTCACTTCTGGCGGCATATAGGTTTCATCGTGTTTGGCGAGGATTTGTTCGGCGACCAATACGCCCTTTGCGTTAATCCGCCCCAGCGCGACCACGCCTTGGCCTTCGCGGAATAAATCCGGCAGGATGCCTTGATATTCGATGGCAAGGTCACTTGCGTAATCGGTGACGATAAAGCGCACGGAAAGTGATCCTGCCTCTCGTTTGAGCGAGCCGTTTTTTACCATGCCACCGGCGCGAATACGGGTATCGTTCGGCGCTTCGCCGCTGGCGATTTGCGTGGGCGTGTAAAACAAATTGATATTTTGCGAAAGTGCGAGCAGTGCCAGTGTTAGCGCCAAACCCAGCGCGGCGACCAAGCCTAGCATAATCAGCAGACGTTTTTTACGGACGGCGTTCATAAGCTTGCTTCTTGCCTGGATTGTGCGCGGCGCTGGCGGCGAGCCGCATCACGGCAGTAATCGCGTAAAAAGCGTTTTTTTGCGAAAAACGGCCATAGCGCATTGATCAGCAGCACGAGAAGGCCGATGGCGTAGGCCGTCCACACATAAACGCCGTGTCCACCCATACTGAGCCATTCAAACATCGGCTTGGTTCCTCGCTAATTCTTCAGTGACCCAAGCCGTGCGCTGCTCACGGCGCAGTAATTGCAAACGCATACGCGCCAGTAAGGTGACGGCAAAAAAACAGTAAAAGCCCAGCACGCTAAGTAGCAGCGGCAGCCACATGGCAGGCGGCATGGCGGGTTTTTCAGTCAATTTAAAGGTGGAGGGTTGATGCAAGGTGTTCCACCACTCGACCGAATATTTAATGATGGGAATATTGATCACGCCGACCAGCGCGAGCAGTGCACAGGCTTTGCCTGCCGCTGCGGGCGAACGGATGGCGCTGCTGAGGCCGATAATACCTAAGTATAAAAACAGCAAAATCAGCATCGAAGTTAAGCGTGCATCCCAAACCCACCAAGCGCCCCAAGTCGGTTTGCCCCAAATTGCGCCGCTAACCAGCGCCAAAAAGCACATGGAAGCGCCAATCGGCGCGGCTTCTTTTAACGCAATATCGGCCAGTTTGATTTTCCAGACTAAAGCAATCAGCCCGCTGATGGCTAAAAACAGATAAACCGATTGCGCCAAAATCGCCGCAGGTACGTGCAGGTAAATAATGCGAAAACTGTTGCCCTGTTGGTAATCCGGCGGCGCAAAAAAAAGTCCCCAAGCAAGACCTGCGCTAAGCAGCAAGGCCGCAAGCAGTGCCAGCGGCCAAAGCCAAGCCGCGCTTTTGCGGTAAAACCCTTTGGGCGAGGCCCATTGATGTAAAAAAGTCCAGTTCATCAGGTCAATATCTTCTTTTTTACTGCGACAGGCTAATCGACAGTGCCGCCGCAATGGCAAACGGGCACAGTGCCAGTGCCAATAGGCAAAGACTGGCGAGCAGCAGCAGTTGCCCGCTTGCTGGCAAGCCTTGCAAGTTTGCCTGTACTGCGCCACTACCTAAAATCAGCAGCGGGATATAAAGCGGCAAAACCAATAAAGAAAGCAATAATCCACCACGCTTAATACCTAAGGTCAAGGCTGCGCCGACCGCGCCCAGCAAGGATAAAACCGGCGTACCCAGCAGCAAGGAGAGCATCAATACCGGCAGGCAGCGCCCCGGCAGTCCCAGCATCAGCGCCAAAAGCGGGGCGAGCAGCATCAGCGCAAAACCGGTACAAAGCCAGTGCATCAGCACTTTGCCCAGCACCAGCAGCGGTAGTGGCTCGCGGCACAGCAGCCATTGTTCCAACGAGCCATCTTCATGGTCGCTACGAAACAGACCATCTAACGACAACAGCACGGCGAGCAAAGCGGCAAGCCAGAGCAATCCGCCGCAAAGTTCTTGCAATAACGCGCTTTGCGGCCCTAACGCGAGAGGGAATAAGCCAATGACCAAGGCAAAAAAGAGCAGTGGATTGGCAAGTTCCGCCGGACGGCGAAAGCTTAAGCGCAGCTCACGTAGCAATAATGCAAAAAACAGGTTCATGCCAGGACCTGTTCAGCCAGCATCAGTTCAAAATAAGCGGCGGGTTTTGCGCCAAGGTCGTGATGCGTGGTTAATATCACCGCACCGCCTTGTTCGCAGTGCTGCACCAGGAGACGTTCCAGTTCGCAGGTATTGCTGCTATCTAAGGCGGTAAAGGGTTCATCCAACAGCCAAAGGGCGGGGCAGGGCAGATGCAACCTGGCCTGCGCGATGCGTTGCTGTTGCCCTGCGGAAAGCTGCGCTGCGGGAACATCTTCAAAACCTTGCAGGCCGACTTTTTTAAGTGCTTCTCTAATCTGTAACGCGCAGGCAGGGGCGTGCAGTGCGGCGAGAAAGGCGAGGTTTTCTTCTGCTGTTAACAAGCCATTAACGGCGTTGCTGTGACCCATCCATAAGCAGTCTTCGCGCTTAACCTGGCCGCTGTCCGCTTCAAGCAAACCGGCCAAAATACGCAGCAACGAGCTTTTGCCGCTGCCGTTTTGTCCGCCAATGCGCAGCATTTGTCCGCCGTAGAGAGCAATATCCAAATGCGCAAACAAAAGCCGCCCATCACGCTCGCAGGAGAGCTCAGTTGCTTTAACAAGCGGATGGGTCACAGGCTAAATCCCAAGAACTTGCAGTGAACGGCAGGGAAAAAACAGTGGCGGATTATACCGATGCCACAGAGCCCTTCGTTTGGCATTTTGTCGCAGAGTTTCCCTCGCCCATTGATCGGAGAGGGGTTTTTATCAGAGTTTCAGCAGATGCTTACGGTAATGGGCAAGTTCTGCAATGGATTCGCGGATGTCGTCTAACGCACGGTGGGTGCCTTGTTTTTGCAAGCTGTCTTTAACCCTGGGCGCCCAAAGTTCGGCGAGGATTTTTAAGGTGGAGACATCCAGATTGCGGTAGTGAAAGTAATCGGCAAGCCTTGGCATATAACGCACTAAAAAGCGCCGGTCTTGGCCGATGCTATTGCCACACAAAGGCGATTCGCCGGATTTAACCCATTGCTTTAGAAAAGCGATGGTTTGCTCTTCAGCATCCAAAGCGCTGATGCGACTTTGTTTGACCCGTTCGGTTAAGCCGCTTTGCCCGTGGGTTTGCGTGCACCAATCGTCCATTTTGGCAAGTTCAATGTCGCTTTGATGGATGGCGATGACTGGACCTTCGGCCAGCAGGTTTAGCTCGCTATCGGTGATTAGGGTCGCGATTTCGAGGATAACGTGCCGCTCGGGGTCAAGGCCGGTCATCTCCAAATCCAGCCAAATCAGTGGATGACTGCTGCTCATAAGGTTTCCTAGTGCAGCACGTGCGGGATGTTTTCGTCGTCATTGTCTGCTGGCTGATGGCCAAGCACTTGCGCGGCCATCTGCACGCCGGTATCAATCATCGCGCGGGCAATTTCGCGGTGCTGGCCGCGCAGGAAATTGATGGTTTTTCCGGAAAAGGAGAGTGCCAGCAATATTTCATCCTTCTCGACATAGCGAAGTGCAATGCGACCATCGTTTAGTTCAACGATTTCAAGGGTGGCTGTGGACATGGATGTCTCCGTTTTGAGCAAAATTATTGGTAAGTATAGCCTTTCCCCCGCCTCTATCCCGCCAGCGGGTGAGGTTAGCGCTTGTCTTCGACTTGCCAGCGGTCTTTGACATAAGTCGCCCGCCAGCCGCTGGGTTTGCCGTTTTCTTCGGTCTGTACGTAATGTTCTTTGCTTTTGCGGCTAAAGCGAATAATCGCCGGGCGACCGTCTGGGTCAGCTTGCGGCGCTTCGGTGAGATAGCGGTATTTTTCATCCAGCTCATCTTTGTGCGGCAGTAGTTCACGCACCAGTGGCGCACGGGTTTCACGGTTTTTCGGGAAACCGCTGGCGGCGAGGAATAATCCCGCCGCGCCGTCGCGCAGCAAATAAAAGTCATCGACTTTCTCGCAGCGCAACTCCGGCATGCGGATGGGCTCGGCCTTGGGCGGGGCGGCTTCACCGTTTTTCAGTAACTTGCGGGTATTTTTGCAGTCGCTGTTGGTGCAGCCAAAGAATTTGCCAAAGCGGCCGGTTTTTAGCTGCATTTGGCTGCCGCATTTATCGCATTGAAGGCTCGGCCCTTCGTAGCCTTTGATACGGAACTGCCCTTGCTCGATTTGATAACCGGTGCAGTCTGGGTTATTGCCGCAGATATGTAGCTTGCGCGTCTCATCCAGCAGGTAAGCGTCCATGGCTGAGCCGCATAGGGTGCAGCGTTTTTTGCCGCGCAGTACGCGCGATTCGGACTCGCCTTCGTCATCGGCGGCAATTTCATCGCCGGGCACCAGGTTTTGCGTGGCTTTGCAGCGTTCTTTCGGTGGCAGCGCGTAGCCCGAGCAGCCTAAAAAGACGCCGGTTGAAGCGGTGCGAATCATCATCGGACGACCGCATTCCTTGCAGGCAATATCGGTGAGCGTCGGTTGATTGCTGCGCATGCCGCCGTCTTTGGCTTCGGCATGCGCAAGTTTTTGCTTAAAGCCTTGGTAGAACTCATCGAGCAAGTGCTTCCACTGCCGCTGCCCGCCCGCGACATCGTCAAGCTGGGTTTCCATATTGGCGGTAAAGCTGTAGTCCATTAAATCGGCAAAACTTTCATTGAGACGTTCGGTGACGATGTCGCCCATTTTCTCGGCATAAAAACGCCGGTTATGCACGGTGACGTAACCGCGCTCCTGGATGGTCGAGATAATGGCCGCATAGGTGGAAGGGCGGCCAATGCCGCGCTTTTCCAACTCGCGCACCAAGCTTGCTTCGGAATAACGCGCAGGCGGCTTGGTAAAGTGCTGGCTGGGGTCGAGTTTAAGCAGTTTGAGCACATCGCCCTTGGTGATTTCCGGCAAAATGCCGTCTTCGCCGGATTTGGCGGCAGGCGGCAGCACTTTGGTAAAGCCGTCGAATTTAAGGATGCGTCCTCTGGCACGCAGTTCAAAATCCGCCGCTGTCACACTCACGCTGGTGGACAGGTATTCGGCAGGCGGCATTTGACAGGCCACAAACTGCCGCCAAATCAGTTCGTACAGGCGTTCGGCATCACGCTCCATAGCGCCCAGTTGCCCGGGTTTAAGGCTGACCGAAGACGGACGGATGGCTTCGTGCGCTTCCTGTGCAGCGGCCTTGCTGGAGTAGAAATTGGGTTTTTCCGGCAGGTATTTTTTGCCGTATTCATCTTGGATAAAGCCGCGTACCTGATTAAGTGCATCCTCTGACAGATTGGTCGAGTCGGTGCGCATATAGGTGATATGGCCGGCCTCGTACAGGCGCTGCGCCAGCGTCATGGTTTTTTTAACGCCAAAGCCCAAACGGCTGCTTGCCGCTTGTTGCAGGGTCGAGGTAATAAAAGGCGCATTGGGCTTGGTTTTAACCGCTTTATCTTCGCGCTCGCTCACCTGGAAGCTTGCTTTTTGCAGCTTCGCTAATGCCGCTTTGGCCTCGCTTTCATTTTTCGGGCGAAACGCCGCGCCCTGTTGCCGCGCGACTTCAAAGCGCACCGCTTCGCCGTTTTTCGTCTGCAAATCGGCGTGCAGTTCCCAGTATTCCTCGGGGATAAAGGCGCGGATTTCCCGTTCGCGCTCTACCACCAGTTTCACCGCGACCGACTGCACCCGCCCGGCGGAAAGCCCGCGGGCAATCTTCTGCCACAGTAAGGGCGAGACCATAAAGCCGACCACGCGGTCGAGAAAGCGCCGCGCCTGCTGCGCGTTGACGCGGTTGATATTGAGCTCGCCCGGCTCGGCAAAGGCGGCTTTGATGGCCTTTTGTGTGATCTCGTTAAACACGACGCGGCGGTAGCGGCTTTCATCCCCGCCGATGGCCTCGCGCAAGTGCCAGGCGATGGCTTCCCCCTCGCGGTCCAAGTCGGTTGCTAGATAAATGCAATCGGCACTTTTGGCGAGGCGGCGCAGTTCGTCGATGACTTTTTCCTTGCCAGGCAAAATTTCATACTGCGCCTGCCAGCCGTTTTCCGGGTCTACCCCCATGCGCGTAAAAAGCTGGCGTTTGGCTTTATCTTGCGTGCTGGCGGCTTCTTTTTTGACGCTAGTTTTTTTATCAGGTTTTTTATCAGCGGTGCGGCTGGCCGAACCACTGGTCGGCAGGTCGCGGATATGGCCGATACTGGATTTGACCACATAGCCCGTGCCTAAATATTTGTTGATGGTCTTAGCCTTGGCCGGAGACTCGACGATAACCAGCGATTTGCCCATAAATAAGAAAAATTCCCAAAAAACCGATAGGCCGCCCGGCAGACGGCCAGTGAAGGCGGCTATATATAGTGTGAACTGCGCCAAGGTCAAGCGCGGGGCGCTGAAGTCACTCAAACGCGAGTGGAAGCGTCACTGGCAATCGATGGATTTTTGATAAACCTGCCACTATCTTGTAGTGGTTAATTTCCAAAAAAACCAAGCGGGGCATTCGAGTTATAAAATACTCTGCAATAAAAAAGCGCCTGTGCAGGGCAGGCGCTTTTAGGTTTTTTCTGAAATAAAGCTCTTATCAGAACTCCATCGACAGACTCAGCCAATAACGACGACCGTCGTAGGTGCGATTGTGGTCATCTTTGTTGACCTGCTTGTCAAACAGGTTATAAACAGCCAGTCCCAAGTTGAGGTTTTGGCTCAGCTTATAATTGCCGCCCATATCCACCAGGGTAATGGATGGCGTTCCCTCAAGACTGCTGTCTTCGGAACGTCCACGCATATTGGCGTGCGTCCACAGACTCAAAGGCGCGCTAACCGCGTAATCGAGCGATCCGTTAAGCATATGGCGCGGCGTATCGTTTAGCGGGTTACCTTTATGGCTGCCGGTTTTTTGTTCCGATTCGCTGTAGGTGTAATTACTGCTAAAACGCAGCGCAGCGGTCGCTTGCCAGTTTAATGTGGCTTCAATACCACGCAGATTGGCTTTATTGACATTGATGGGTTTTTGCGTAAATAAATACGCTACGCCCTCAACGACACAGTTTCCGGTAATAACATGTTTATCTTTATTAAGTTTAATACCGTCAGTGTCTTCACAGGTTCTGATATTAGTGATACGGTTTTTAAATTCGGTATTAAAGAAGGTTAAACTGCTATTTAAGTTTTCGCGGTTATTCCAAACAATACCGATTTCTTCGCTGATGCTTTTTTCCGGCTTAAGGTCGGGATTGCCTTGAATCATCCCGCCGCGCGAAGGGTCGTCAGTACCACCGGTGACTTGCCCCCAGTCGGCAACCGCCTGGCGCAAGCTCGGCGCTCTAAAGCCGCTGGAAATGCCGCCTTTAAGCGTCCATTGCTCGCTGCTATGCCATACGCCATAAAGGCGTGGGGTAAACTGATTGCCGTAGTTTTCATCACGGGTTATGCGTGTACCGCTGGTCAGTGAAAAGTTATCGGTAATGCTCCATTCATCTTCGGCAAATAACGCCAGTTGCCAACGCTGCAATGTATTTAAGCCATTAGGCAGTTTATTGCCTTGGTCGGTCAGCTTTTCGTTAATGCCACTGATACCAAAGGTCGCTAAATGGTTGTCGCCCAGTAGGGCGGTCATTTGGCTGGAGGCTTCGGTATTTTCAATGGTCATCTTTCTGCCGGGGTTTTTGCTGGTTTCCCGTTGCAGGTAGGTATTGGTGGTTATTTGGTCAAAACGGCCATTGTGGGTTAAGGCAAAACTGTCTTTGTCGTAGCGGCTTCTGCTGTGTGGATTAGGTTTGTCGTTTCGGTTTTTTTCAGCAGTGGTGCGACCGGCATGACTGATACGTTTTTGCCGGGTTTGACCCAGTTCCAGCACGAAATCATGATGCTCGCCCGCGGCAAGGTTGAATTTGGCCGTGCCAGAGACGGTTTCTTGATGGCTGAAACCGCCCACGAAGGTATCTTCGCTGCGGTGCGAACGCTGGCCATAAAGCTGCACGCCGAATACCTCATCGACCAGTGGCCCGCCGAGAAACACTTGCTGCTGAAACATATTGCCGGAATGCGAGGCATCCTGCGCGGTGCCTTCTACCCGCGCCGAAGCGTTCCACTGCCCTGGTACTTTGCGCGTGATGATATTGATAACGCCGCCCATTGCCTCGGAACCGTAGAGCGAAGACATCGGTCCGCGTACCACTTCGATGCGTTCAATCGCGCTAAGCGGCGGTAAAAAGCCCTGCTCAATGCCGCCGAAGTCGGAGTTGGGGCGGGTTTCGCGCGCATTCTGGCGGTGCCCGTCAATCAGTATCAGCGTGTAGTCGCCGTCCATGCCGCGGATATGGATGTCGCTATTGCTGCCGCCGCCACTGATGGCAACGCCCGGTACGTCGCGCAGTACATCGGTCACGTCGCGGTAGGCTTTTTTCTCCAACTCTTCGCGCTCAATCACGCTGATGGAAGCGGGGGCATCTTCGACCGCCTGCTCAAAACCGGCGGCAGTAACAACGACCGATTGCAAAACGGTGGCGTTTTTTTCCTGCGCTATTGCGCCAATAGGTAATGCGGCCAAAAACAAAGGAAGCAGTTTTGGCGCAAAGGGTGGGCGATACATTAAACAGTCCTTGAGTGCTACGAAAGATCAAATGGACTTGGTTATTCCACCAAGTCGCGCAGCAATAGCAAAGACTGTGCCGCCTGTTTAAAAAAGCAGTTTATCGGCGGCTTTAACGAAAACTTAATGCCCTGCTTAATGGGCGATAGGCCAATTTTTTGACGACGGGTATTTTTGTTTTAGCCTCCCTCTCTCATTGATGGGAGAGGGAAAAACTTAAAGGTTAGAGTTCCCCGCTGGCATAACGTTTAAACATGGCTTCCAGTGACAGCGGTTTGATTTTGCTGGCCATTCCTGCGCAACCAAAGGCTTGGTAGCGTTCAAGGCAGATCGCTTTCATGGCTTTTATGGTTTCTTTTAGGTATTTGCGCGGGTCAAATTCCGCCGGATGTTCGCTTAAGAAACGTCGTACCGCGCCGGTGGAGGCGAGCCTTAAATCGGTATCGATATTAACCTTGCGCACGCCGTGTTTAATCCCTTCGACAATTTCTGCAAGCGGTACGCCGTAGGTTTCTTTTATCGCGCCGCCGTGTTCGTTAATCACCGAAAGCCAATCTTGCGGCACGGAACTGGAACCGTGCATTACCAAATGCGTATTAGGAATGCGCTGATGAATTTGCTTGATACGCTCAATCGAGAGTACGTCGCCGGTCGGCGGACGACTGAATTTATACGCGCCGTGACTGGTGCCGATGGCAATGGCGAGCGCGTCTACCCGGGTTTCTTTAACAAACTGCGCGGCTTCTTCCGGATCGGTTAAAAGCTGGCTATGGTCGAGCGTCCCGATTGCGCCGATACCGTCTTCTTCACCGGCTTGACCGGTTTCAAGCGACCCCAAACAGCCGAGTTCCCCTTCTACCGAAACCCCGCAAGCATGCGCAAAGGCTACCGTTTGGCGGGTGACGGCGACGTTATAGGCGTAGTCCGCCGGGGTTTTGCCATCGGCTTTTAGCGAGCCATCCATCATCACCGAGGAAAAGCCAAGCTGGATGGAGCGCTGGCACACATCAGGGCTGGTGCCGTGGTCTTGGTGCATGCACACCGGAATGTGCGGGAACTCTTCAATCGCCGCCAAAATCAAATGACGCAAAAACGGCGCACCGGCGTAGCTACGCGCCCCGGCGGAAGCCTGCACGATAACCGGTGCATCACAGGCAGAAGCGGCTTCCATAATGGCGCGCATTTGCTCCAGGTTATTGACATTAAAGGCGGGTACGCCGTAGCCGTATTCGGCAGCGTGGTCGAGCAATTGGCGCAAACTGATTAGAGCCATCAGGGGTCTCCCGAAGCAGGCTTAGGCGGGTTAAAGGCGCATATTTTGCCGAAACTCGCACCGATTGCCAAACTGGCGTTAGCCGGTGAATGCAGACCAGGTCAAAATCGCCGCTTTATTTAAAAGAAAAGAAAGCAAGATAATGCATAACCTGCATATGCTTTTATCGCCTTGCCTTCTTCTGATACGGCTTGCGCTATTTGTATTAATTTGCATCAAGCCGCCAAGTACAGGCTGAAATGATTATTCAAGGGTTTAATATTAATAAACCGGTGTTTTAAAGCCGAGGAAGATTTTAAAAATAGAGTCAATCTTAATTTTAAGATATTTGACCTGCAACTTACCAAATCGTCGGTTCAATCTCCAGCAAGACATTAAATTTATCCTTAATGTCTTGCTGGATACGGTGCGCCAGTTGCAGTAATTCACCGCCGCTTGCCCCACCGTAATTCACCAGCACCAGCGCTTGCGCCTGATGTACACCCACATGGCCAGTGCGATAACCCTTCCAGCCGGCCTGCTCAATCAGCCAGGCGGCAGCGAGTTTTATTTGACCGTCTGGCTGCGGCCAAGCACTCAGTTTGGGATATTGTTGTTTAAGCTGTTCGGCTTGCTCTGCACTGATTATTGGATTTTTAAAAAAACTGCCGGCATTACCCAGTTCGGCCGGGTTTGGCAATTTTTCTTGGCGGATGGCACAAATGACACGGCTTATATCTTCTGGCGTGGGGTTTTCGATATTTAAATCAACAAGTCTTGCGCGAATATCGCCGTAATTAAGCTGTAATTGGGGCTTCTGTGATAAAGCAAAGCGAACGCGCAAAATAAGCCAGCGCCCGGGTTGTTGTTTAAACAGACTGTCACGATAGGCAAAGCGGCATTCTTCGGCAGAAAAACGCTGCACTTGGCCGCTTGCAAGGTTAAGTGCATCCAAACTGTGGCAGTGATCTTTTAATTCCACGCCATAAGCGCCGATATTTTGTATCGGTGCTGCGCCTACGCTGCCGGGGATTAGGCTTAGGTTTTCCAGTCCATAGGCATTTTGTGCGAGCGTCCATTGCACAAAATCATGCCAAGGCTCGCCCGCTACGGCCTCAATCAACACGCGCTCGTTGTTATTGAGGATAATCCGTAATCCACGGCTTTGGATATGTAATACCAGCGCGTTAATATCAGCGGCTAATAATAAATTGCTACCACCGCCCAAAATACGTACGGGTAATCGTTGTTTATGGGCAAAGGCGAGTGCTTGCTGGATTTCTTGTTCGTGGCTGACGCTTGCAAAAAATCGCGCTTTGGCTTTTAGGCCAAAACTATTGTAAGCACTCAGGCAGACTTGTTCGCGGATATTCACAGGCGCTGTTTAACTTCTGCCAGCAGGGCGCGGCTGCCGGCTTCGATTAAATCCAGCACTTGCTCAAAACCCGCTGCGCCGCCTTGGTAAGGGTCTGGCACGTCAAATGGAGTTATTTGATAGCGGCGCAAAAATAAATCGATTTCTGCTTTGGCGTTATTGGGTTTGAGCGCTTGCAAGTCACGCAAATTGCTGCCATCCATCGCCAAAATCAGGTCAAAGTCGTAAAAATCCCCGCGCTCCACCTGCCTTGCGCGTAGCTTGGACAGGTCATAACCGCGTGCTTTGGCCGCTTGCTGGCTGCGCTTATCCGGCGCACTGCCGCTATGCCAGGCGCTGGTTCCGGCGGAATCTACATGCACTTTAGAAAATAATCCGGCCTCTTTAATCCTCTGCGTAAATACGCCATCGGCGGTCGGTGAACGGCAGATATTACCCAGGCAAACAAATAGGATGTTCATGCGGCCTCCAATAACTGACGCATTTTTTGCAAATCTTCCAGCGTATCAATACCTGATGGTGGCGATACCAGCGCTTGCGCGACATGGATTTTTGCACCGTGCCAGAGCGCGCGCAGTTGTTCCAGCTGCTCGCACTGTTCCAGTTCACAGCTTCCCCAGTAGGTAAAGTCTTGCAAGAATTTGGCGCGGTAGGCGTAGATGCCGATATGTCGCCACCAACGCCTATCTTCTGGCAGATGTTCGCGGCTTTTGGCAAAAGCATCACGCGGCCAAGGCAGTGGGGCGCGGCTAAAGGTTAGGGCAAAGTTTTTTGCATCCAGGCTGACTTTGACGCAATTGGGGTTAAACAGTTGTTCGACGTTTTCTATCGGCTCGGCCAGTGTGGCGATGCTGGCAGCCGTATTTTTTTGCAGATTATCGGCGACTTGGTCAATCAGCTCTGGCGGGATTAGCGGCTCGTCGCCTTGCACGTTGACGATAATTTCATCATCCGGCAAAGCGAGCAGGCGGGCGACTTCAGCAAGGCGTTCGGTGCCGGAGTGGTGCGCGTCACTGGTTAATAGCACCTCTGCGCCAAAGCGCTGGCAAGCGCTGAAAATGCGCTGGTCATCGGTTGCAATCAGCACCCGCGCGGCGCGGCTCTGGCAGGCTTGCTGGTAAACGCGCTCAATCATGGGTTTGCCGGCAATATCTAAAAGAGGTTTGCCGGGCAGGCGGGTAGAGGCATAACGCGCCGGGATAACCACCATCATTTGGCGAGGCGCTCGTCCGTGGTTAGGGTTCTGGCCTCGCTTTCCAGCATGATGGGAATGCCGTCTCGGATGGGAAACGCAAGTCCGGCGGCTTTGCTGATCAGTTCTGTTTTATCTTTGGATAAATGCAGCGGCGCTTTGGTGATGGGGCAGGCGAGAATATCAAGCAGTTTCGGGTTCATTGGAGCCTCCTTTAATCAGCCGCGCCAATTGTTGGTCAAACCAAGTGACAAAAGCCTTTGAGGGCACGGCTTCAACTTTTAGATACCAGTAATTTTGCAGGGCAAAGGGGGCGCATTTTACCGCGTCTTTTTCTGTCATCAGCAAGGGTAAATCGGGCGAAAACAGTAATTGTTCGGGGCGCAGTCTGGCGTGGTCGGGCAGTGGATGGCGGATAGGTCGCCAGTTCAGTGCTTCCAATGTGTGAAAAAACCGTTCGGGATTGCCGATGGCGGCCAGTGCGTGCAGCTTTTGCCCCGCTGGAAAATAACCAAGCGGTTCACTACGCCCAGTTTGCAAATGAACCAGTGCAACCGGTTTAAGGCTTAACGCAAAACCGGCTTCGCTGTCCTCATTGGCGCCGTTAATCAAGCAGGCATCGACGCTTTTAAGCCGCTTAAGCGGTTCACGCAAAGGTCCTGCCGGCAGGCAGCGGCGATTGCCAAGGCCGCGCGCGTGGTCAATCAGCAGCAGTTCCAAATCCCGCGCGAGACGGTAGTGTTGCAGGCCATCGTCGCTCAAAATTAAATCCAGCGGCTCTTGTTGCAGCAACGCTTGCACGGCGCGTGGGCGGTTGGGGTCAATGATCAGTGGCACGCCGGTGCGTTTAACCAGCATCAGCGGTTCGTCCCCACAGTGTTTTGCACTGTCTTGCGTAGTGACGCGAAAGGGCAGGGCAGGCGGCTTTGCGCCATAACCACGGCTGACCACGCCGACGTGCAGCCCCTGCTTTCGGCAGTGTTCGATCAGCCAGAGAATCAGCGGTGTTTTGCCGGTGCCACCCACTGTGATATTGCCCACTACGAGCAGCGGCAACGGCGGGCGGTAAACCCCCTCGCCTCGCAAAAACCGCTGCCTCCTGCGCCTGACAGCCGCGCGGTACAGCCCTTCCAGTGGGCGCAGCAGATGCAGCGCCGGATGCCCGTTATACCAAGCCGTTTGCAGCCATTGCGAGAGCATGGATTAACGGCTGCTTTCGACCGTGGTAATGCGCAGTTTGCTAAAGCCTAAACGCGCCGCTGCATCCATTGCCGTGACTACGGCCTGATGGCTGCTGGCCGCATCAGCACTGATAATCAATGGCAGAGCGTTGTCGCCATTGGATTCACGGCTTAGCGCTTCGAGCAGTGTGGCGAGGTCATGCCGTGCCAGCACCTTGCCATTTAAGCTGTAATCGCCGCTCGCGCTTACGCCGACCTCCAGTTGCTTGCCGCTGTTTTCTGCCGGAGCGCCGCTGCTCGCCTCTGGCAGATCGATGCGCAGTTGCGCCGGACGGCTGAAGGTGGTCGAAACGACAAAAAACAACAACAGTACAAAGATGACATCAATCAGCGGGGTTAGATTGAGGAACACTTCCTCGCGGGCGACATTGCCCCGATGGCGACGGAATTTCACGCTCTGCCCGCCTTGTTAAAGTCCGCCTCGCGCTCGCCTTGCATCACTTCAACCAGCTTATTGGCATCTTGCTCCATAGCAATGACCAGCTCATCCACCCGGCGGGTTAAAAAGCGGTGAAAAAAGACCGCCGGAATCGCCACAATCAAACCGGCTGCTGTGGTAATCAGCGCCTTGCCGATACCGCCCGCCAGCACCGGCGCGTTAATCATGCCGCCTTCCATAAAGCCGCTAAAAATCTCAATCATGCCGATAACCGTACCCAGCAAGCCCAAAAGTGGGGCAATCGCACCCACCGTGCCGAGTGCGCTTAAGTAACGCTCCAATTCGTGGATAACGCTGCTGGCGGCCTCTTCGATGCACTCTTTCATCACCTCGCGGCCATGTTTGGCATTGGCAAGACCGGCGGCGAGCACCTGCCCCAGCGGTGACGAAGCGCGAAGCGTTTTTAACATGGCGGCGGTGGGTTGTCTGCCGCGCACCTGCTTCCAAATCTCAGCCAACAAATCCGGCGGCGACACGCGCGACGGGCGCAGCGTCCACAGGCGTTCAGCCACAATAGCCATAGCCGCGACCGAACAAAGAATAATGGGCAGCATCAGCCAACCACCCGATTTAATCAGCTCCCACACAGATCGCTCTCCCCTTTGGCAGATTAAAAACCGCGCGACTTTAGCACAGGTGTGAAGGCTTTGTTCTTCTTTGCACGGCAGGTGATAAGGGGTAATCGGCTATTCGTCTGATAAAGCGGGTCAGTGCATGGCAAAATTGGTGAAGGTAAAAGTTATCATGACATATTCAAGATAAAGTTTAAAACGCTTATCTGCCGCGGTTAATATCTATCTTAATGTTGCGTTGCACTTTGGCAGACAGGCGCAGGATAAAGGCAAAGCGTTCGGCTTGATTTAAAAAGTCATCCAGATCCGTATCGCTTAAAGGAACAAGGGAGTGCGTCCATTGCTTTATAAACCCTGCAACAGTTCGGCGGGTACCTGGCTTTTTAGCAGCAATTGGCATTGCCCGCTGGATGGGTCAAATAAAATAACCG
>NZ_LSZO01000004.1 GCF_001580025.1 Ventosimonas gracilis
AAATGCTTGGGGCCATAGCTCAGCTGGTAGAGCGCCTGCTTTGCACGCAGGAGGTCAGGAGTTCGACTCTCCTTGGCTCCACCAGAACGCGGGCGGACAACAAGCGCAAAACAAGCGCAAAAATGTCGGCGATAACCAAGAGCAACAGATAAAAAGCCCAGAATTGAACGATCCGCTTAAGCGAGCGAAAAAGCGCTCTGGCTTAAAGCAGCTTAAAGCAGATCATTGACTTCTGGACTTTTACCGCGTGTTTTAAAAGACATGCATCGAGCACAAGCTCAAAAAGCTTCAGAATTGTTTTAAAAATCGTTCTTTAAAAATTTGGGAAAGTGATAGAAGTGTGACTTATAGATTTATAGGACTTATGGATTGTATCACAGCAATTCATGGCTCGATAAATCAATAAATCAAGGCAAAAGATTTGCGAGCGCTCTTGTCCGAAAAGCCCTGTACGTGATTTTTAGACGTGCAAGACTTTGATCGACAAGAGAGTATGCGAAGATTTTCGGCGATGTCGCTTCACGGATTGTTTTGACTTCAAAAGCTTTTAAGTGAAATCAGTCATGATTTTAGCCAAAAGAGCGTTTGGGGTTATAGGGTCAAGTGAAGAAGCGCATACGGTGGATGCCTAGGCAGTCAGAGGCGATGAAAGAC
>NZ_LSZO01000005.1 GCF_001580025.1 Ventosimonas gracilis
CGTCCGTTTCATGACCACCTCCTCGGCGGTCAGTAAAACCGGACAGTTCATTTGCTACTGATGCGGACAGATTACTTATCACTGACAGCACCCTGATCGCGTGCTGGCGCAGTGCGTCGGGGTCGCCAACGCCTGAAAGCATCAATAGTTGCGGCGTGTTGATGGCACCGGCGCAGAGGATCACTTCGCGTTCAGCCAGCACGGTGCGTTTACCCTTGGCCGTTGCCAGCTCAACGCCGAACGCTACGCTGTCTCCGATCACGTCTTCGATCAGCACGCGGGTCACCTGCGCGCGTGTCAGCACCTGCAAGTTACTGCGATTTCGTAGCGGATGCAGGTAAGCGCGAGCACTGGAGGCTCGCACGCCGTGGTCGATAAAGGCTTGCGCGATATGCAGCCCTTCTTGTTGAAAGCCGTTGTGATCCAGCGTGAAGGCAAATCCGGCCTGCTCGCCGCTGCGCAAAAAAGCGTCGTGCAGCTTGTGCGCGGCGCGGCAGCGGCTGATGAACAGCGGGCCGCTATCGCCACGGAAGGCATTGGCACCCCCCTCGAAGGTTTCCATTTTGCGAAAGTAGGGAAGGCACTGTGCAAAGCCCCAATCGGGCAGTCCCAGTGCCGCCCAGCCTTCAAAGTCCAGCGGGTTGCCACGGTTGTAAATCATGGCGTTGATAGATGAGCTGCCGCCGATGACTTTGCCACGTTTTTCATCGATCAAGCGTCCGTCAAGATGTGGCTCGGGACCGGAAAGATAACCCCAGCCCAATCGCTTGTTCTGATAGACAAAGGGCAGCGCGGCGGGCATGGCAATCATCGGCGAGCGATCCGTGCCACCGGCTTCTATCAAAAGGACACGGGTACCCGGATGGCTGCTTAAGCGATTGGCCAGCACGCAACCGGCGGAACCGGCACCGACGATAAGGTAATCGACAACATGAGTGGCTTGCGTCAAGAAGGTCTCCTTAATTGGCCGAATGGCGTTGGCTTGCCTGCACGGATTTTTTGGTTTGTTCGATATGCGCAGCCAAGAGCGCACAGGCGCTGTCGGTCTGGCCTTGGCGGCACAGTTCAAGCAGTTGGTAGTGCTCTTTTTGCGGGCGCTCCTTGCCGCTGGCACGCGACACCTGGCCACGCACAAAGCGGTCAAAATGCTTGCTGTTGGCATCAATCAGCGCAAGTAAACGCGGTTTGTGGCAAGGCGTGTACAGCGCCCAATGAAATTGGCGGTTCATCAGCGCCCAGCTATCCGGGTCACTTTGCGCGTCGTAGCGGCGCAAAATCTGCTCCGCCAAAGCAAAGTCTTCCTCCACCATTTGCGCGATGGCAAGGCGCAGTGCATGGCATTCCAATGCAATGCGGATTTCCAGCATTTCCAGCACATCGGCAAGCGATAGCGGAGTCACCCTGGCACCTTTGTTCGGTTCAATGCGTACCAGCCCTTCGGCTTCCAGTTGGCGCAGCGCCTCGCGTACCGGAATACGGCTGGTGCCAAATTGTTCGGCCAATTGGTCTTGGCGCAGTGGCATGCCTTGCGCCAGTTCACCGCTCAAAATGGCGTGGCGCAAGCCGTCGCAGACCAGATCGGGGGCGGCGCGTTTGTTGGGTTTGCGGTTCATGCACTGGCCTCGTTTTGTTCCAGCAGCGCTTGCCACTGCGCAGCTTCCAGCAGTACGTCTCCAGCGGCTTTCGCGCGCGCGCGCAACCTGCGCTCGCCGGGCACGCGGCTTTGCCCGGCCTTACGCAGTGCGCCAAGCAACTGCTCCATACGCCCGCCAAATAGCGAAAGTGCACTGCCACAGGCGGGGTCAATCAGGATAAAGGTCTGCCCGGTACGCGCCGTGGTAGCGCCGGCGGGCTTGCCTTGATTGACTTCAAAGGAAAAATCCGCACCGGCCAGTGCGGCACAAAAGATTTCGACCAACAGTGCAATGGAGGCACCTTTGTAACCGCCAAAACAGGAAAGCGCACCGCCATCCAATATCGCCTGCGCATCACCGCTGGGCTTGCCGTTTTTATCGACCCCACTGCCTTCGGGCAGCCTCTGCCCGTCGCGGGCGGCGGCCAGTACGTCGCTGTAGCTTAAAGTGGAAGAAGATTGATCAACCACCAGCGGCGGCGCATCTTTGCGCGGGGCGGCAAAGGCGAGTGGATTGGTGCCGTAAACACCGACCCGCCCGCCGGGCGCTGCAACCACCGGAATACTGTTGACCACAGAAAGCACCAGCAGTCCTTGCTCGGCAAAGGGTTCTACGTCCAGCGCCAGTGAACCTGCGTGGTGCGCATTGCGGATGGCCAGCACAGCCACACCATTGGCACGGGCTTTGGCTACGGTGAGCTGAAAAACCTCTGCCAGGGCGATAAGGGCAAAGCCGTTATCGGCATCCACTCGCACAAAGCCCGGTGCTACGTCTTCAATCTTGGGTTTGGCCGCACCGTTGACGTAGCCGCTGGCAAGGCTCTGGATGTAATCCTGCACTCGGTGCAGTCCGGCTCGGTCGCAGCCGTCACGCAGCGCCGATACACAGTTGTGTGCCAATAGCTGCGCGGCAGGCGCTGCATAGCCGCAGCGCGTCAGTAGCGCCGCAACCTGCGAAACGACTTGGTTAAAGGGTTTTCGGATCATTTGTTAGCGTCATTTGCAATAAACCGATAAAACCGTATCACGAAAGCACCTGCTCCATTAACGGGCGATGCGCCGCGGCGCACCGCCCTAGCGTTCAGTCCGCCATCACCGTCCAGCGTTCAATACGCATCTGGTGGCTGTCCCACCAGCCATCTACCGCTTCTTCCAAGGTTTTACCCGCGTTGATTTCACCGGTAATGGCAACCACCTCATCGATCCCGAGATGTACCGTGGCAATCGATTGACGCAAGCGGCGGTCGTCGTCCCCCAAAAAACCACGACGGGCAACCCAGTAATAGGCTTGTGGCGGGGCAAAAATGCCTTTGGGGTCTTTGAGAAACTTCACGTCAAAGGTCTGCATCATCCAGGACGGCGTCCACAGCATGGTAACGATCGGCTGTTTGCGCTCCATCGCACCACGCAATTCGGCTACCGCTGCCGCTGTGCTGCCACTAATCAGTTGGTAATCAAGACTATAGGCTTTAATGGCCTGTTCGGCCTCGCGCATCACGCCCGAGCCGGATTCCACACCGATAATCCGCCCGCGTACCTGATCTGCCACGCTGTTTAATTGCTCTATCGAATCAATCTCCATATACGACGGCACGACCAAACATTGATAAACCCCAAAATAAGCCGTGGAGATTTTTTCCAGTCGGTTTTTATAGCGGTTCCAGTGGTCGGCAGCGATAAAGTCAGTCGCGGTAATAAACAGGTTGATGTCCCCTTTTTGCAAAGCCGCATAGGCAATGCCCCATTCGGAAAAAACCGTTAGCTCTACTGGATAGCCTTGTTTTTCCAGAAATTTTTTGGTGACAAGTGCTACCGAGCGCGAGTCCTCCCAGGTCATTGACCCCATCTTGATGGTTTTTTGCTGCGCCAAGGCCAGGCTGCTTGCCAAGGCAAAGACGATGATAGCCATGTATTTCAACAGGTTACGCATAGAAACTCTCCTTTTATTGTCTTTTCAGTGCGTTTTTTTGCATCGAGTGCAGGCGAATCATAGTATACAATCAATATAAATTGTATAAAATTAAATTTGATTGCATGCCTGACAAGCACAAAAATCGCCCCCAAGGCGTACAGGAGACCCAGCCATGACCCATATGACCAATGATCCGCTGCTACAGCCCTTTACACTCAAGCATCTGCGCTTGCGCAACCGGCTGTTTTTGTCCGCGCACGAACCGGCCTACCCGGAAGACGGCATGCCCAAGGGACGCTACCGCGCCTATCACGTCGAACGTGCCAAAGCCGGTCTTGCGCTGACCATGACGGCAGGGTCTGCCGCCGTTTCGCGTGACAGCCCGCCGGTGTTCAACAATCTGCTGGTCTACAAAGATGAAGTGGTGCGCTGGATGCGCGAGTTGACCGATGCCTGCCACGAGCAGGGCGCGGCGGTAATGATTCAGCTTACCCATTTGGGTCGGCGCACCCGCTGGGACAAAGGCGACTGGCTGCCGGCGGTAGCGCCCACGCTTGAGCGTGAACCGGCGCACCGCGCTTTCCCCAAACTGATTGAAGACTGGGATATCGAGCGCATCCAGCAAGATTTTGCCGATGCTGCCGAGCGCATGAAAGCCGCAGGGGTGGACGGTATCGAGCTGGAATCGTTCGGCCATCTGCTTTCGCAATTTTGGTCGCCGATGAGTAACCACTTAGACAACGAATACGGCGGCAGCCTGGAAAACCGCCTGCGTTTCTCGCTGCAAGTGCTCGCTGCCATACGCGCACGGGTAGGTCCGGACTTTATCTTGGGGATACGTTACGTCGCCGATGAAGCCAGCCCCGACGGTTACGGAAAGGGCGAAGGGCTGGAAATTTCGCGCCGCTTGCGCGATAGCGGGCTGGTCGATTTTTTGAATATCAGCAAAGGCCATATCGAGACTGACGCCGGACTTACCGACAATATTCCGATTATGGGTATGGCCAGTGCGCCCTTTCTGGATTTGGCCGGGGAAGTACGCGCCACCACGAAATTTCCGGTATTTCACGCCACGCGCATTCAGGATGTCGCCACCGCACGCTATGCCATCGACAGCGGCAAGGCTGACATGATTTCAATGACCCGCGCCCATCTGGCCGACCCGCACATCGTGCGCAAAATTCTGGAAAAACGCGAAGCGGACATCCGCCCCTGCGTGGGTGCCAATTATTGCCTGGACCGCATCTACCAGGGCGGCATGGCACTGTGCATCCACAACCCATCGTCGGGGCGCGAAGAAACCGTCCCGCACCAGATTGATAAAGCCGCCCAACGCAAAAAGGTGCTGATTGTCGGCGCAGGCCCTGCCGGACTGGAAGCGGCGCGGGTCGCGGGCGAACGCGGACACCAGGTGCTGGTGCTGGAAGCCGCCGCACAGGCCGGTGGACAAATCCTGCTCAGCGCACAAAGCCCAAGGCGGCGTGAAATGCTCGGCATCACCGACTGGCGGCTTGCGCAGTGCGAGGCGCTCGGCGTAGTGATCCGCTACAACTGCTGGGCAGAGGAAGATACCGTGCTGGCGGAAAACCCTGACGTGGTCATAGTCGCCAGCGGCGGATTGGCGCATACCGAAGTGCTTAAAAGTGGTAACGAGTGGGTGCATTCAGCCTGGGACATTATCTCCGCTGACCTAAAGCCCGGCCGCAACGTGCTGATTTACGACGATGCAGGCGACCACGCCGGATTGCAGGCCGCCGAAATCATCGCCGCCAGCGGTGCGCGGGTTGAAATCATGACCCGCGACCGCAGCTTTGCCCCCGAAGTGATGGCCATGAACTTGACGCCCTACATGCGCAGCTTGCAGTGCAAGGACGTGCGCTTCACCGTGACCTGGTTACTCGAAGCCGTGCGCCGCGAAGGCGATACACTGGTAGCCACAATAGGCAGCGACTACGGCGGCGTGAGCAAAGAGCAGCGCCACGACCAAATCATCGTCAACCACGGCACCCGCCCCAATGACGAGCTGTACCACGCGCTCAAACCGCTGTCGCGCAACCTGGGCGCAATCGATTACCGCGAACTGATTGCCGGTCATCCACAAACGCGCCAAGGCAACCCGAACGGGCGTTTTTTGCTGTTTCGTATCGGCGATGCCGTCTCCGCCCGCAACACCCACGCCGCCATTTACGACGCGCTGCGACTGGTTTCGCGGCTCTAACGGAAACAGACCCTCACCATCCTTAGCTGGAGAATCCATGAAAACCAATATCCTTATCATCGGTGGCGGCGCTTGCGGTGCTGCACTCGCTTATTTTTTGTGCCGTCTTGACCGCAGTGTCTCGGTGACCGTTATTGAACGCGACCCGACCTACCAACTGGCCTCCACCCCACGCGCGTCTGGCGGGGTCAGGCGGTTGTTTTCGCTGCCGGAAAACATCGCGCTGTCGAATTTCAGCATCCCGTTTTTTGAAGACTTCCCCGAGCTGATGGCGATAGACGGCACGCCCGCCGACATCGGCTTCAAGAAAAACGGCTACCTGTTTATCGTGCCGCCGTCACAGCGCGACATGCTCAAGGAAAATTTCGATACCGAACAATCGATGGGCTGCAACGTCGTCTGGCTGGAGCCGGACGCGCTAAAGGCCAAGTTCCCGTCCATGAATGTCGCAGACCTTGGCGCGGCGGTGTATTCCCCCGATGACGGCTGGCTGGATCCGTACAGCGTACTGATGGGGCTGCGCAAAAAAGCCATTGCACTGGGTGCACTGTTTGTTGCCGATGAAGTCACCGGCTTTACCCGCACGGACACAGCAGTACGCTCAGCGCAGCTTAAATCCGGTGCAAGCATCCGCGCCGAGCAGTTCGTCAACGCCGCCGGAGCCTGGGCCAAAGACCTGTGCGCAATGCTCGGCTTTAGCGTACCCATCGAGCCGCTGCGCCGCTTTGAGCACTATTTTGAATGCACCGACCCGATCGAGCCCCTGCCCTATTTAAAAGACACCGAAAAACTGGCATTTCGTCCGGAAGGCATCGGCTATTCGGGCGGCGTGCCGACGCTGCACGAACCACGCGGCTACAACTTTGCCGCCGACCACGATTATTTTGAGCGTGTGGTCTGGCCTGCGCTGGCGCACCGCTTTCCGCAGTTTGAAGCCACCCGCTGCAAAAACACCTTACCTGGGTTGTACGACCAAAACGATTTCGACGGCAATCCGATTATCGGCCCGGGAGCGGACGGCCTTGGCAACTTCCACCTGCTCGCCGGTTTTTCCGGTCACGGCCTGATGCACGCACCCGGCAGCGGATTGGCACTGGCCGAACTGCTGCTAAAAGGTCGTTATGAAACGCTGGATTTAACCCGCCTTGGCTGGCAGCGTGTGGTAGACGGCAAGCCTCTGCCGGAGCGAGGGATTATTTAATCCTTCGCTACCCGCGTACTGCTCAATATTTTTGTCGTGCGCTACGCGGGTTTTGCAACACCATGTCACTCTCATCCTTTGCTGCACCGAAACTGGCTGTGCTAGCCTGTTTCCGCACGGCTGAATGCACCGCCGGTAGCGGTGCCATCAAATGCTTAAGGAGTGGATACCCATGATGGAAATCACCGCACACAGGATGGAACACAATCGCAACATGACTGCTTCATGAGCGGGCGCATGTCCGCCTCGCGAGGCTCAAAATCGCGTCTGATCGGGATGGGTGTCCGCCTGTTACAGGATACATTTTTATATCTGGGCGTTATCGCCATCGGCATGATGGTGACGCTTTCCGCTTGCGCTAGAAATGGTGATGGGACAATGGCAAAGAAAGTCACCGCAATTGAGGTCTATGGAGATCCCGCAGTGGCACAGCTGGCAGATGCGGCAGCCAAGGGCAACAAACGGGTGATTCAGGCGTTGGTGCGTCAAGGTGTGGACGTCAATGCGCGTGGAGATCAGAACACCAGCCTGCTGGAATGGGCATTTTTACACCGCAGCATCGACGGTATGCTGGCGTTGCTGGAAGCGGGCGCGGATCCGGCAATGGCTGATGACGACGGCGAGACGATCATGCATTTTGCCGCTTGGGCGGAAGACCCCAAAGCGATGGAAGCTTTATTGGCCGCCGCTGTCAGCCCGGATCTGCGCAACCCGAAAAATGGGCAGACCCCGCTGTTCACTGCCATCATGGCCGATCGCGAGCCGCAGTTCCGTGCATTGATCGCAGCAGGAGCCGATGTGAATGCCGAGGATCTGGAAGGGGAGCGGCCCATCCACCAAGCCGCCATGATCAATAACCTGGAACGTGTACTGGTACTGCTGGAAGCCGGAGCCGACCCACGCGCGGTGACTGGACGGGGTACGACCATCCAGACTTACATGAACAGGATGCAAGACTCTGCTCGCTCACAGCGAGGCCGTGAAAGGAAAGCAAGGGTTGAAGCCTGGCTGGTCGAACAAGGCGTAGAACTGGAACGCGAAACAAGAGACAAACCATGAAAATCATTGGCCACAAGGCGCTGCCTGCCGCTGAGGCAGCATTGGGTTATATAAAAAGCGTGCAAGGCGCGCAGAGCGGGCGCACTTTTCGCCTGGGCTGGTCGAAAGACTAATCAGCGCGATTGTTCCGATTGTGCCCGCCCCAGCCCAACTTGCTGCGGCAGACTTCGTAATAGTTGTGGGATAGTGGATGTAACAGGCGTAGTTTCTGCGCCTTTTTACGCACATGGATGGCATCCCCCGGGGCGCAGGAAAAATGATTCTGCCCGTCACAGGAAACCTGCGGATAAATCGAGAGGTTTTGCGCGACCACTATTTTTAGCTCGCTGCCGCCGTCAATCACAATCGGTCGACTGGACAGCGTGTGCGGGTACATCGGCACCACCACGATGGCATCGAGCTTCGGGTGCATGATCGGGCCGCCCGCCGACAGTGAATAAGCGGTCGAACCGGTAGGGGTGGCGACAATCAGACCATCAGCCTTTTGATTGCAGACAAACTGCCCGTCGATAAACAGTTCAAATTCAATCATCTTGGTCGATTTGCCGGGGTGCAGCACCAAGTCATTCAGCGCATCGCCCTGCCCGAGCATCTCGTCACCCCGGCGCACTTCGGCCTCCAGCAGAAAGCGCGTTTCCATATGGTAGAGACCGGCGAGCACTTCACGAATAGGCTCTTCCAGCGCATCCGGCGGAATATCGGTTAAAAAACCCAAAGTGCCGCGATTGATACCGAGCAGCGGCACGCCGCTTGCCACCAGCGCACGCGCCGCGCCCAGCAGGCTGCCGTCACCGCCGACCACAATCACCAAATCGCACGCCTCACCCAGCGTGCGCCAGGAGCAAACCTGCAAACCGTGCCCAGGCAGCGCTTCGGCGAGACTGTCTTCCAAAATCACTTGCAAGGATTGGCCAAGCAGAAACCGCTTTAAGCGGCGCACCGTATCCAGCGCTTTGGCGCTGCCCAAGCGCCCGATAATGCCGATAGTGCGAAACGATTTCATAGCCCTGCCCGCCTAGGGAAAGGTTTAGATTATGGGCAATACGCAAGAGCGCGGCAAATCAGACCCTCATGATGACTTCAATCCATCAAGTCGCGAGCAAGGCTTCAAGCCTCTGCTGGTCACGAGCAAACAGGCGGATGCCTTCGGCGAGTTTTTCCGTGGCCATTGCGTCTTCATTCAGTTGCCAGCGAAAGCTGCTTTCGTTTAACTGTTGAAGGGCTTCGGCGTTTGCCTTGGGGGACAGTTTGCGTTCCAGCACGCCTTGCTCGTCCGCCAGTTGTTGCAGCAGTTCCGGGCTGATGGTTAAACGGTCGCAACCGGCCAGTTGCTCAATCTGGCCGATATGGCGAAAGCTTGCGCCCATCACCACGGTCGGGTATTGGTGCGCTTTGTAGTATTGGTAGATACGCTTGACGGACTGCACGCCGGGGTCGTCTTCGGCGGTAAAATCCGCGCCGCTTTGTTTTTTGTGCCAGTCATAAATCCGCCCGACAAAAGGCGAAATCAAAAACACCCCCGCATCGGCGCAAGCAACGGCTTGAGCAAAGCCAAACAGCAGCGTGAGATTGGTTTGTATGCCCCGCTTTTCCAGCATCTGTGCGGCGCGAATGCCTTCCCAAGTGGCGGCGATTTTTATCAGCACGCGTGCAGGATCAATCCCTTCGTCTTGGTAAAGCTCCAGCAAACGCTGCGCACGGCTTAGCGTGGCCTGTTGGTCAAAGGACAGCCGCGCGTCTACCTCGGTAGAAATTCGCCCGGGAATCACACTTAAAACTTCCTTGCCGACCGCGACGGCAAACTGGTCGCAGGCCAGCAATAAGTCGGTTTTGGCCGTGCTTTTCGCGGCCGCAAGTAGATCTGCATAGCGCGGCAAGGCGGCCGCTTTAAGCAGTAGCGAAGGATTGGTCGTCGCATCGACCGGTTTTAAACGGACAATCGCCTGCATATCACCGGTATCGGCGACAACCGTGGTGAGCGCTTTAAGTTGTTGCAGCTTGGAAGGCATGTTTTTAACTTGGATAAAAGAGACGCAACCTTAGCGCCCAACACGCGGCGGTTCAATGGTGCGCGGCGGCCAAACGCGCGACCTCATCGGGCGGCAGTGACTTCAAACGATGGTCGCTCCAAACCTGCCGCCAGCGCCGCGCACCCTTTAGCCCATGCCGCAATCCCAGCATATGCCGCGCAATGGCGTGCCAAGGCGTGCCGTGCTCAAGGCGCTCGCGCTCCATGTAACGCACCATCTGCGCCTCGACCTGCTCGCGCGTGATATTAGAAGGCGGCTCGCGGTAATACTTTTCATCGAACGAAGCCAACCACCAAGGGTAGTGGTAAGCCGCGCGGCCTATCATCACGCCATCGACCTTCTGCAACTGCGCCTGTATCCGCTCATCCGTTTGAATACCGCCGTTAATCACGATGCAGCCATCCGCAAAATCGCGCTTAAGCTGCCAGACCACTTCATGGCGCAGCGGGGGAATTTCGCGGTTTTCCTTCGGCGACAGCCCGCCCAGCCAAGCGTTACGCGCATGCACAATAAAATGACGGCAACCGGCCTCAAACAAAGTACCGACAAAATCACGGACAAAAGCGTAGCTTTCATTTTTATCTAAACCAATCCGATGCTTGATACTAACGGGAATATCGACCGCATCCTGCATCGCCTTAAAACCATCGGCAACCCGCTTGGGGTTCTCCATCAAACAAGCGCCAAAACTGCCGCGCTGCACCCGCTCACTGGGGCAGCCGCAATTTAAATTCACCTCGTCATAGCCAAAGTCTGCCGCCAACTTCGCACACTGAGCCAACAGCCGAGGCTCGCTGCCCCCCAACTGCAAAGCCAGTGGATGCTCTTGCACGGAAAACCGCAAATAGCGCGCCGCATCCCCATGCAACAACGCATTGCAAGTCACCATCTCGGTATACAAACGCACCTTTTGGCTCAGCAAACGGTGGAAATAACGGCAATGGCTGTCCGTCCAATCGAGCATAGGGGCAATGCAAATTCTAAAATCCACTGATTTTTCTGGATTTTTACGGTTATTCATAAGGGTTGATACGGTCTGATGGGAGGCGGGGCTTTATACACGGGGATTGAACCACAACAACCCCTATCTGCGGCGCAAGTCGTTGAGTTTGTGGGACAAGCGGTGCATTATCGCAGCCGCCTGCCTGCTTTTAAGTCAATCTGTCGCTGGTGGATAAGTTTTGTTATTGGTCATCAAGGGAGAATAGCGCCATGTTGCTACGCCGTATGTTGTTGATGTTATTACTGGTAATCGCTGTGGTAGCGGGGCTTGCGATCTATAAAGTCAAATCCATCCAGCAACAGATTGCGCAATTTACTGCGCCGCGTCCGCCTATTGCGGTTTCTATGGCGCTTGCCGAACAACAGCCTTGGCAGGAGCGCCTGTCTGCCATCGGCAGTTTGACCGCCGCTCAAGGTATCGATCTCACTGCCGAAGTGGCCGGAACGGTGCGCGAACTGTTGTTTAAATCCGGCGAAAAAGTCAGTAAAGGCCAGCCATTGTTGCAATTGGATGATGCGGTCGAACGCGCCACACTGGCAGCGGCTGAGGCGGACTTGGGGCTGTCCAGGGTCGAATTTGAACGGATACGCACGCTTTTGGAGAAAAAACTCGCCTCGCAAAGTGACTTTGACCGCCAGTCGGCGCAGTTGCAGCGAAACAGCGCAACGGTGGCTCAATTGAAAGCCTTGCTCGCCAAAAAGCGCATCATTGCGCCCTTTGCGGGCACCATCGGGATTCGCCAAGTGGATGTCGGGGACTTTCTCAATGCAGGCACGTCCATTGCCACTTTGCAGGATTTATCAACGCTTTATGTGGATTTCTTCCTGCCGGAACAGGCTGTGCCACAACTGGCCGTTGGGCAACGCGTGCAGCTTGAGGTCGCCGCTTGGCCAGGGCAGTCGTTTAGCGGGACACTCACCGCCATCAGCCCCAAGGTCGATGAAGCCACGCGCAATGTGCAGGTACGCGCCAGCTTGCCGAATCCTGAAGAAAAACTGCTGCCAGGCATGTTTGCCAACTTGGACGTACTGCTGTCCGCAATACCACAGCGAATTGTGCTGCCGGAAACCGCCATAACCTACAGCCTGTACGGTAATTCGGTCTATGTGATTGTGGCAAAGCCCGCCGAAAATACAGAGGCTGAACAAACACTGACCGTAGAACGGCGTTTTGTTGAAACCGGTGCACGACGTGGTGGCAAAGTCGTCATTGTCAAAGGGCTTAACGCCGGTGAACAAGTGGTCAGCAGCGGTCAATTAAAACTCGATAACGGCGCACGGGTCGCCATTGCTGAAGATAATGCACTGAAATTGTCTGAAGCCGCGCATTAAGTGCGCGAAGTCATTGTTATATTTTGCACTGTCCGTTGATTATTTTTACTTGAAACCTAACAGCGAAAACTTGCGCGATCAATGGCCACTCAATAATCCCTTAATGCCAAGGATTTTATAATGACTTTTACCGACCCCTTTATTCGCCGTCCGGTGCTGGCCACCGTGGTTAGTCTGCTGATTATCCTGCTGGGTTTGCAGGCATTTAATAAACTATCCATCCGCGAATTTCCCGATATGGAAAACGCACTGATTACGGTAACCACGGCTTATCCCGGTGCCAATGCGGAAACCATTCAAGGCTATATCACGCAGCCGTTACAGCAAAGTTTGGCGAGCGCCGAAGGCATTGATTATATGGTTTCGCGCAGCCAACAGAATGTTTCCATTATTCAAATTTATGCTCGTATCGGCAGCAATAGCGACCGTTTGTTTGTGGATTTATTGGCTAAAGCCGGTGAAGTCAAAAACCAATTGCCGCAAGATGCCGAAGACCCGGTATTGTCGCGTGAAGCGGCAATGGGTTCGGCTTTGATGTATATCAGCTTTCACAGTGAGCAGATGAGTAAACCGCAAATTACCGACTACTTATCGCGGGTTATTCAGCCGAAACTGGCAGGATTGCCGGGACTTGCCGAAGTACAGATTTTCGGCAACCAAGTCTTTGCCATGCGCCTGTGGCTGGACCCGGTCAAAATGGCTGCTTATGGCGTAACCGCGAGCGAAGTTGCGCGCTCAGTACGTAGTTATAACTTCCTCGCCGCGGCCGGGGAAGTCAAAGGTGAATATGTCGTTACCAGCATTAACGCCAGTACCGATTTAAAATCGCCAGAGGCTTTTGCCAGCATTCCGGTTAAAACGGTTGGCGACCGCCGCGTACAAATCCGCGATATTGCACGGGTAGAAATGGGCGCACAGAGTTACAACGCGGTCAGTTCCTTTAATGGTATTCCTACCGTTGCTGTGGGCATTAAAAGTACGCCAACCGCCAACCCGTTGGATGTAGTCGCAGAATTACGCAAAGTATTACCAGAATTAGAGCAGCAATTACCGCCCGGGCTTAATCTGGCGATTGCTTATGATGCAACGGAATTCATTCAATCGTCCATTTATGAAGTGATTACTACACTGGCTGAAGCGGTATTGATTGTGATTGTGGTGGTGTTTTTATTTTTGGGCGCACTCCGTTCCGTGGTGATTCCAGTCATTACCATTCCGCTGTCGATGATTGGCGTATTATTTTTTATGCAGTTAATGGGTTATTCGATTAACCTGTTGACTTTGCTGGCAATGGTGCTCGCCATCGGCTTGGTGGTCGATGATGCGATTGTGGTGGTAGAAAACATCCACCGGCATATTGAAGAAGGTAAAACACCTTTTGATGCTGCATTACAAGGTGCACGGGAAATTGCCGTACCGGTAATATCCATGACCATTACCTTGGCTGCGGTTTATGCGCCGATTGGTTTATTGGAGGGTTTAACCGGCGCATTATTTAAAGAGTTTGCTTTAACCCTGGCCGGGGCTGTAGTGATTTCCGGCATAGTCGCTTTAACCTTATCGCCGATGATGTGCAGCAAGTTATTGCGTCATGAAGAAAACCCCAGCGGTTTGGCGCACCGTCTGGATAATCTGTTTGACGCCTTAAAACGCCGTTATCAACGCGCCCTGCACAGTCTGTTAAATACGCGTTCGGTGCTATTGGTATTTGCGCTATTGGTTTTACTGTTAATACCGGTGTTTTTAATGTTTACTGAACGCAAACTCGCACCGGATGAAGACCAAGGTATTGTGTTTATTGTAAGTCAAGCACCGCAGCCGACTAATCTGGAATACTTAAGCCATTATACCGACCCCTTCGTCAAGATTTTTAAGGAGTTTCCCGAATACTATTCCTCCTTTCAAATTAACGGCACCGACGGCGTGCAGTCTGCTATTGGCGGCATGCTGCTCAAACCCTGGAGCGAGCGAAAGCGCACGCAAATGGAACTGGTGCCAGAGGTCAGTGCCAAGCTGCAACAAATCCCCGGTCTTGAAGTGATTGCGTTTAACTTGCCCGCGCTACCCGGCACCGATGGATTGCCTTTTCAATTTGTGATTACAACGCCCGGCGATTATCAGACGCTGGCGGCGGTGGCTGAACGCGTCAAGGCACGTGCCCTGGAATCCGGTAAATTCGCGGTACTTAAGCTGGATTTGGCCTTCGACAAACCGGAAGTTAAGGTCGATATTGACCGCGAAAAAGCGGCGCAAATGGGCGTTTCCATGCAAGAGCTTGGCGCGACTTTGGCGATCTTGCTGGGTGAAGGGGAAATCAACCGCTTTACCCTGGACGGGCGCAGCTACAAAGTCATTGCCCAAGTGGAACGCGCTTATCGTGATAACCCCAGCTGGCTGGGCAGTTATTACGTAAAAAGCCAAAGCGGGCAGATGGTGCCGTTATCGGCCTTAATTAGCATCACCGATCTGGCAAGACCGCGCCAACTTAAGCAGTTTCAGCAACTTAACTCAGCTACGCTGGAAGGCTTCCCGATTGTCAGCATGGGCGATGCGATTGATACTGTGCTGCAAATTGCCCGTGAAGAAGCGCTCGCCGGTTATACCTTCGACTACGCCGGTGCCTCGCGCCAGTTTGTGCAAGAAGGCAACGCGCTCTACGTCACCTTTGCCCTGGCGCTCGCCATTATTTTTTTGGTACTGGCCGCGCAGTTTGAGAGCTTCCGCGACCCACTGGTGATTTTGGTCAGCGTGCCGCTGTCCATCTGCGGAGCACTGGTGCCGCTGTTTTTGGGGCTGTCCTCAATGAATATCTATACCCAGGTCGGGCTGGTCACGCTGATTGGCCTGATCAGCAAGCACGGTATTTTGATTGTCGAATTTGCCAACCAACTGCGCCACCAAGGCCGCAGTCTGCGCGAGGCGATAGAAGAGGCTGCCGCCATTCGTTTGCGTCCGGTATTGATGACCACAGCGGCAATGGTCTTTGGCATGCTGCCGCTGATTTTGGCGAGCGGCGCAGGCGCGGTCAGCCGCTTTGACATCGGCATGGTGATTGCTACCGGTATGAGTGTTGGCACACTGTTTACCCTGTTTGTGCTGCCTTGTGTCTATACCCTGCTCGCCAAAGCCGATGCACGACCCGCCCTACAACCGCAAACGATGACTGCATGAGCGCCCCCAACTACCTCCCCGAACAATACGATGTGCAGCTCGCCGCCAAATGCGAGCGGCTTAAGGCGCTGCTTGCACCTTTTGCCGCGCCAACGCTGGAAGTCTTTGATTCACCGCGCAGTCATTACCGCCAGCGTGCCGAGTTTCGACTTTGGCGTGAAAATGGCGAGCGTCACTACGCCATGTTTGCGCCGGGCGATAAGCATTCGCCGATATTTTTAGACGCCTTCCCCATTGCCAGTCGCCGTATCAATCAACTTATGCCGCAATTGGCGGCGGCCCTGCGGGCGAGCGAGGCGCTGGCAGGACGACTGTTTCAAGTCGAGTTTTTAACCACGCTGGCTGGGGATGCGCTAATTACCCTGTGCTATCACCGCCCGTTGGATGAGATTTGGCAGAGCGCAGCACAAGCACTGGCGGCGCAGCTTGAGGTCAGCCTGATTGGCCGTTCACGCGGGCAGCGTCTCGTAATTGGCCGCGATTATGTTTGCGAGGCGCTGCAAGTCGGCTCGCGCCGCTACCGCTATCGCCAGCCGGAAGGCAGCTTTAGCCAACCCAATGCCGATGTCTGCCAAAAAATGCTGGCCTGGGCCGTCGATGCGTTGGGGCAGCAGGAAGACGACCTGCTCGAACTCTACTGCGGCAACGGCAACTTCACCGTGCCGCTGGCAGGCGGTGTGCGCCGCGTGCTGGCGACCGAAATCAGCAAAAGCGCCACCAACGCCGCCCGCGCTAATCTGCTGGAAAACGCCATTGATAATGTGCAACTGGTGCGCCTGTCTGCCGAAGAAGTCGGCCAAGCACTATCCGGCGTGCGGGTTTTCCGCCGTCTGGCACAGGTTAACCTGTCCGATTACCAGTTCGGCACCCTCTTGGTAGACCCACCTCGCGCCGGTTTGGACAGCGCCACTTGCGCACTCGCCCAAGACTTTAAACGCATTCTTTATATCTCCTGCAATCCCGAAACACTGGTGGACAACCTGAGGCGGTTAAACGAAACCCACCAAATCCGCCGCTCGGCTTTGTTTGACCAATTCCCCTACACCCATCATCTGGAATGTGGCGTTTTGCTCGAAAAGCGCTAGAGTAGCGCCCCTTTTGTTACCGAACGAAACAATCATGACCCCGCTTGAGCGCTACCAGGCCGATTTGACGCGAGACGATTTT
This sequence comes from Ventosimonas gracilis, assembly GCF_001580025.1. Taxonomy (GTDB): domain Bacteria; phylum Pseudomonadota; class Gammaproteobacteria; order Pseudomonadales; family Pseudomonadaceae; genus Ventosimonas; species Ventosimonas gracilis. The sequence goes on from NZ_LSZO01000005.1 coordinate 16,726, forward strand.
TTCCACGACTCGGCGCAAGAAAACGCCGTGCGCCATTTGCAGCGCCTGTACGACGACCTGCTGCGAGCCGGACATACGCATGGCAGGCTGCTCAGTCGGCTGCTGCCACGCAAGAAAAACCAAGCACCGGTTAAGGGTTTGTATTTTTGGGGCGGGGTTGGGCGCGGCAAAACCTATCTGGTCGATACGTTCTTTGACGCGCTGCCGTTTGAACAAAAAATGCGCACGCACTTTCACCGCTTTATGAAGCGTGTGCACGAAGAATTAACCGCACTTAAAGGCGAGAAAAACCCGCTAACCTTAATTGCCCGCCGCTTTGCCAAAGAAGCGCGAGTCATTTGCTTTGACGAGTTTTTTGTCTCAGACATTACCGATGCCATGATTCTCGCCACCTTGCTCGATGAACTGTTTAAAAACGGCGTTACCCTGGTGGCTACCTCCAATATCGCGCCGGACGGCCTGTACCGCGACGGACTGCAACGCGCCCGCTTCCTGCCCGCCATTGAACTGCTAAAAAACCATACCGACATCGTCAACGTAGACAGCGGCATCGACTACCGCCTGCGTGCACTGGAACAGGCCGAACTGTTCTATTGCCCGCTGGATGCCGGAGCCTATACCAGCCTGCAAAACAGCTTTGAAAGCCTGCGTACCGATGCCTGCCAAACCCAGGAAAATCAGACGATTATGATTGAAGGCAGAGCCATTCATGTCGTGCGCATGTGCAAGGACGTCGCCTGGTTTGAATTCCGTGAACTCTGCGACGGCCCGCGCAGCCAGAACGACTACATCGAACTCGGCAAAATCTTCCACGCCGTCATCCTCGCCAATGTCGAGCAAATGAGCGCCGATAACGACGACATCGCACGGCGCTTTATCAATCTGGTCGATGAATTCTACGACCGCAACGTCAAGCTGATTTTGTCCGCCGAAGTCGAGCTAAAAGACCTCTACCGCGGCGGCAAGCTCAATTTTGAGTTCCAGCGCACACTAAGTCGCCTGCTGGAAATGCAATCCCACGAATTCCTCTGCCGCCCGCACAAGCCTTAAAACGGCTCGCTCGATGGTTTTAAGCAAAATAAAACATAAAAAGGTTGCAAACAATAACTTGAAACAATATTATTTAGTTTCTAATTCTATTTTCTGAAAATCTGCCGCTCCCCGGTAGTATTCATAGGCTTTGCTCACCAAATAAAGATGTTATAACATATCATTTCATGGATAAGGATAACCTTTATGACCAATCTGTCACCCATTGCCGCCGCCCTGCTCGGGCTTGGTTTATCCGCACAAGCCTTGGCACAAGATGGCGATAGCGTGGAACTGAATGCCATTGCCATCTCCTCCAGCCACCAAGAAGAGCGCGCCGAAGGTCCGGTGGAAGGCTACCGTGCCACGCGCTCAGCAACCGCCACACGCACCGACACACCGATTGAAGACATCCCGCAGGCGATCAGCGTCGTACCCAAAGAAGTGCTGGACGATTTGGGCAGCTCGCGCATGGAGCGCGCACTGGATTTTGCCGGTGGCGTGACGCGCGGCAATAACTTTGGCGGCTTGCAGATTTCCAGCTACAACTTGCGCGGCTTTAATACCGGCGAGATTTACCGCAATGGTTTTCCCATCAACCGCGGCTTTATCAGCCCGCCGGATGCCTCCAACCTGGAACGGGTGGAAGTGCTTAAAGGCCCTGCCTCCGGCTTATTTGGTCGCGGCGACCCTGGCGGGTTAGTCAATATGGTGACTAAACGCCCACAAACGGAGGCCTTTAATCAACTTAAAATCAGTGCCGGACGCTGGGATAAATACCGCACGGCATTGGATATTAATCGCCCATTAACCGACGACGGCAGTTTGCTGGTGCGGGTTAATCTGGCGATAGAAGATAACGGCAGTTTTCGTGACCATATAGAAAACCAGCGGCAAGTGATTAGCCCTAATTTACTTTGGCAAATCAATGAAAACAGCAGTCTTTTTATTGATACCGAGTTTTCGCGCACCGATGTCGTTTTTGACCGTGGTGTTCCCGCCGTTAATGGTAAAACCGGCGCGGTCAACATCAGCAACTTCCTGGGTGAGCCGAATGATGGGAAAATCCGCACCGACTCGCAAATACTGCATATCAGCTTTGAGCATTTATTAAATGAACATTGGAAACTGCGCTTAGCCGGACAATATCTGCACGGTGATCTGGATGGCGCGGCGACTGAATCATCAGGTGCACCCAATTCAGCAACCGGCATACTGGATCGCTACTGGCGTTTGCGTGATGGTTTTAATGCGCAAGATATTGCCACCCATGCCGAGTTGCACGGCAATTTCGAGCTGGCCGGCTGGCATCACCAACTGCTTGCCGGTGTGGAATATGAGAATTACCATAACCGCTTTCATATTCGTTATAGCGACCCTGCAAATAATTACCCGATCAATATCCATAACCCTATTTACGGACAGCCTAAGCCCGCCTTAACTGGGAGGCAAACTTATGACCGCGACTATACGGAAAGCTACGCCATTAACTTGGCGGATCAAATAGAGTTTAATGAACAATGGCATGGCTTATTCGGCGTGCGTATTGAGCACTTTGAACAAACCATACGCGGCACTAACACACCGCCTGCGGGCCAAGCAAATCCTGTTACCTATTCAAAACGTTCACAGAAAAAAGACGTTGTCGCTCCACGAGCCGGTATTGTCTATAAATGGACGCCGCAGCTTTCATCGTTTGCCAGTGTCGGCTCTTCGTTTAAACCCAATGGTTCCGATGGCGAAGGCGGCGTGCTTAAGCCGGAAAAAGGCTTAGGCTATGAAAGCGGCTTAAAGCTGGATTTATTCGATAGTCGATTAGGCGCAACAGTGGCGGCGTTTTATATTGAAAAAGAAAACGTCAGCATGACCGATCCAGCAAACATGAATAAAAATATTGCCGCCGGCAAAGTCCGCAGCCAAGGTTTTGACCTACAGCTTGCCGGTCAATTAACCGATAATCTGCGCATTATTGGCGCTTATGCTTTTATTGATACCAAAGTGCTTAAAGGTATCGCAACAGGCGCATCCGCACAAAAAGGCGCAAAGCTTGCCAATACGCCACAACATAATGCCAGCTTAATGACGGTTTATCAGTTTGAGGAAGGCTCCAATATCGGTGCGGCGGTCAACCACGTCGGTGAGCGCAATGCCGTTACTCAGCGCAAAGGCTCTCTAAAACTACCCGCTTATACCACAGTTGACCTGCTCTCTCGCTGGCAAGCAACGGACAATTTAAATCTCGGGCTTAACCTGAACAATGTGTTTAATCGCAAATACTATGAGCGCGGCTTCGGCAATGTTTGGCATTTACCCGGCGAGCCGCGCAACTTAAATATCAGCGCCACTTTTAACTTCTGATCACAATTTTGCCCCACCCACTCCCAAGGAGATTTCACATGCGTATCACAAACCTTCCCACCACACTTTTACTCGCTGCGAGCCTGCTCACCGCAAGCTACGCATCCGCTCACGGCATTTGGCTGGAAGAACGCCGCGGCAGTCTGGAAGTGGTTTACGGACACGGCTCTGACGATGCTTATCCCACTTCCAAGTTCCACGGTGCCTGGGGGTTTGATAAAAACGGCAAAAAAGTGACCGTGCAGACAATACCTTTGGAAACTCACGTGCGCTTATTGCCAAAAGGCGATGCAGCGGTCATTGCCTCCTCGTTGGATAACGGCTACTACACGCAAAAAGCCGACAAAACCTGGGTCAACAAAGGCCGCTCAGAAGTAGCGGATGCCATAAGTTCCGGCAATTACTGGAAATACAACCTCGCTGTTTTACAAAAAGGAGCCAAAATCCCAAGCAACTTAAGCGAGCTTCGCCTGGCCGTTATTCCAGAAACCGACCCTACCGTACTTAAAGCCGGCGACACGCTGCCGGTGCGCGTGCTGCTCGACGGCAAACCCTTGGCTGGCGTTAAAATCACCGAGGACTACCGCAATATGGACCATGTCGCCAGCTTTGAAACCGACAAGGATGGTCGCGCCGAAGTAGTGGTGCGTAACGGCGCCCTTAATGTGATCGCCGCAAGCTATACCTTAAAGCTGGAAGGCCATCCCGATGCCGATAAAATCGGCATGGAAAGCACCTTGAGCTTTGTCGCTGCCAACTAAGGCGCTTATCAAGAGGAAGCGCTAACCGCGCTTCCTCTTTTATGCCTAAACCCCTTGATATTTGCCCAGAGCGCGGCATAATCCGCGCCCGCTTGGTGTGCCTTTAAGTAAAGGCTCAACTTTAAGCCGACAAAGCATTGCAACAACCTATTCTTCTTCTGTAAAATCCGCCGTCTTGTTTTTTCACAGGTGGCCTTCAAGGCTCTGCACGCATGAAAACCTTTACTGCCAAACCACAAACCGTCCGCCGCGACTGGTACGTAGTCGATGCCGCTGGGCAGACCTTGGGGCGTCTTTGCAGCGAAATTGCTGCCCGTCTGCGCGGCAAACATAAACCCGAATACACCCCGCACGTTGATACCGGTGACTACATCGTCGTGATCAATGCACAGCAAATCCGCGTCACCGGCAACAAATCAGCCAACAAAACCTACTACTCGCACTCGGGCTTTCCGGGTGGCATCAAAGAAATCGGTTTTGAAAAACTGCTCGCCCGTGCACCGGAGCGCATTATTGAAATCGCGGTCAAAGGCATGCTGCCGAAAAACCCCTTGGGGCGTGACATGTACCGCAAGCTCAAGGTCTACAAGGGCAGCGAGCATCCACACAGCGCCCAGCAACCCCAAGTTCTTACGATTTGACGGAAATCCACATGCCTTCAGCATCTGCACAAAACTACGGCACTGGCCGTCGTAAAACCGCTACCGCGCGGGTTTTCCTGCGCCCGGGCAGCGGCAATATCTCCATTAACCGCCGCTCTCTTGATGCCTTCTTTGGTCGTGAAACGGCTCGCATGGTCGTGCGTCAACCCTTGGAGCTCACGCAAACCAGCGGTCAATTTGACATTTACGTCACGGTAAGCGGCGGCGGCATCAGCGGCCAAGCCGGTGCCATCCGTCACGGCATAACCCGTGCGCTGACGGAATACGACGAAAGCCTGCGCGGCGCTCTGCGCAAAGCCGGTTTTGTGACCCGCGATGCGCGTGAAGTTGAGCGTAAAAAAGTCGGTCTGCACAAAGCACGCAAACGCCCGCAATACTCCAAGCGCTGATTTTTCAGCCGCAAAAACGCCCGATTGTTATATCGGGCGTTTTTTTATCCGCTATTTTAAATAGCCAAAAGTGCTTGTGACAGGCTGTCGCGCAACCGGCAAAGCGCTATCCGATGCGGCTTGCGACAAAGCCATGCGACACTGATTACCTTGTCAGAGGTAGGGTTTTTCTTTACCATCAGGCGAATTTTTTGCAGCTTAAGCCAGTAGTGGCCAGCATTTAACCAAGCCTGAATAACAATGGCAGTCAATACCCAGCCGAGGGGAGATAACTGAATGAGCAGTGAACTTGCAGGTACCGACCAGTACCTGCAACCAGACAGCGTAAATCCGGGCAGACGGCGCTTTTTGGTCGCCGCTACGTCCGTGGTCGGAGCTGCCGGAGCGGTGGGCGCGGCGGTGCCCTTCGTCGGCTCTTGGTTTCCAAGCGCCAAGGCCAAAGCCGCCGGTGCGCCAGTTAAGGTCAATATCAGCAAAATTGAAGTCGGCCAACAGATGGTTGCCGAATGGCGCGGGCAACCGGTCTTTATTTTGCGCAGAAACGACGAGACTATCGCCAACTTGGGCAAACTTGCAGCCAATGGCGAACTGTCCGACCCTAACTCCCAAGCCTCCAGCCAGCCTGCTTACGTCAATCCGGAAAACCGCGCCATCAAGCCTGAAGTGTTGGTGCTGATTGGTATTTGCACGCACCTTGGCTGCTCGCCGTCCTTCCGTCCGGAAGTCGCTCCGGCAGACTTGGGGAAAGAATGGCTGGGTGGCTATTTCTGCCCTTGCCACGGCTCGCGCTACGACTTGGCCGGACGTGTCTACAAAGCGCAGCCCGCGCCGCTTAATCTGCCGGTGCCGCCACATTCCTATGAATCCGATGATGTGATTGTTGTCGGCATCGACCAAGGGGCTGCCTGATGAGCAAGTTGATGCAATGGGTTGATGCGCGTTTTCCCGCCACCAAGATGTGGGAAGATCATCTGTCCAAATACTACGCGCCGAAAAACTTTAACTTCTTTTACTTCTTCGGCTCACTCGCCTTGCTGGTGCTGGTCAATCAGATTGTCACCGGCATTTGGCTGACCATGAGCTTTACCCCGTCAGCCGAAGAAGCCTTTGCCTCGGTCGAATACATCATGCGTGATGTGGAGTTCGGCTGGATTATCCGCTACTTGCATTCCACTGGCGCTTCGGCGTTTTTTATCGTGGTCTACCTGCACATGTTCCGCGGCCTCTTGTACGGCTCTTACCAAAAGCCGCGCGAGCTGGTGTGGATTTTCGGCATGCTGATTTATCTGTGCCTGATGGCCGAAGCCTTTATGGGCTACCTGCTGCCCTGGGGACAAATGTCCTACTGGGGCGCGCAGGTGATTATCTCGCTGTTTGGCGCGATACCGCTGATTGGCGATGACCTGACGCAGTGGATTCGCGGTGACTACCTGATTTCCGGCATTACCTTAAACCGCTTCTTTGCCCTGCACGTGATTGCCCTGCCGATTGTGCTACTGGGTTTGGTGGTGCTGCATATTCTGGCGCTGCACGAAGTCGGCTCAAACAATCCGGACGGCATCGAAATCAAAAAGAACAAGGACAAAAACGGCGTGCCGCTGGATGGCATTCCCTTTCATCCTTATTACACGGTCAAAGATATTGTCGGCGTAGTGGTGTTTTTGTTTGTGTTCTGCGCGGTGGTGTTCTTCTTTCCGGAAATGGGCGGTTATTTCCTCGAAAAACCCAACTTTGAGCAGGCCAACGCGCTGAAAACGCCGGAACATATCGCGCCGGTTTGGTACTTCACGCCGTTCTACGCCATCTTGCGCGCGGTGCCGGACAAACTGATGGGCGTGATTGCGATGGGCGCGGCCATTGCCGTGCTGTTTGTACTGCCCTGGCTGGATCGCAGTCCGGTTAAATCCATGCGCTACAAAGGCTGGTTAAGCAAGCTGGCGCTGCTGATTTTCTGCCTGTCCTTCATCATCTTGGGCGTGCTTGGCGTGATGTCGCCAACGCCCGGGCGCACCCTGCTGTCGCAAGTGTGCACGGTATTGTATTTCGCCTACTTCATCCTGATGCCCTTTTACACCAGGTTAGAGCGGACCAAACCCGTTCCAGAGCGAGTAACCGGCTGATGAAAAAAATTATTTTCAGCGCTGTATTTAGCGCATTGTTTGGCGCTTTATCCCTGCCTGTACTGGCTGCCGATGCAGGTGTTGTACTCGATAAAGTCGCCATTGATTTAACCGACAAAGCCGCGCTGCAAGACGGTGCACGCACCTTTGCCAACTACTGCATGGGCTGCCACAGCGCCAAGTTCCAGCGCTACGAGCGCCTCGCCAATGACTTAGCGATTCCAGAAGATTTAATGCTGGAAAATCTGGTCTTTACCGGCGCGAAGATTGGCGACCATATGAAAATCGGCATGACCGAGGCCGATGCCAAAGTCTGGTTCGGCGCAGCGCCGCCGGATTTAACCTTGGTCGCCCGTGTACGCGGTACCGACTGGCTGTACAGCTATCTGCGTTCTTTTTACGAAGACCCGTCGCGGCCTTGGGGCGTGAATAACCGCGTATTCCCCAATGTCGGCATGCCCAATGTATTAACTGACCTGCAAGGGCGGCAAGTATTGGGCTGCAAACAAGTCCCCATAGTGCAGGATGGCAAAAAGCAGGTTGACCCGCTGACCGGCACTCCGCTGACCCACGAAGCTTGTGACCAACTGGTCGTGTTGCCCAATAGCGGCAGCCAGAGCGAGGCCGAGTTTGATGAAACGGTGAAAAACCTTGTCACCTTCCTTGCTTACTCAGCCAATCCGGTCAAACTGCAAAGCCAGCGCATCGGCACTTATGTACTGTTATTTTTAGCGTTTTTCTTTGTTTTCGCTTATTTGCTCAAGCGAGAGTACTGGAAAGACGTGCATTAGTGTGGCATGACAAACCCGTTTGTTGGACAATACCGCTGCACAGCCTCAAGTTTTGGCTGGTGCGACGGATGTATCGATCAGATGATTTCATTCCTTTTTGGAAAACCTTGGGATGGCACCAAAAACTGAAGGTTTTTCCTTATGACCTCAAGCAGACCCTACATTATCCGTGCGCTGTACGAATGGATTTTGGATAATAACTGCACTCCGCATATTTTGGTGAACGCTGAGTACGCTGGCATACAAATTCCTGCCGGTTTTACCAAAAACGGACAGATTACGCTCAACCTATCACCCTCGGCGGTGCGTCATCTGCACGCAGACAACGAAGCGCTGTCGTTTGAAGGGCGTTTTGCCGGTGTGGCCTACCGGTTGTATATTCCGGTAGGCGCGGTGCTGGCGATTTACGCACGTGAAGACGGCCAAGGCATGGCCTTTAATCAAGAGCCTGCCCCCACTCCCACAGATGAAGATCCGCCGCCAACGGACAAGCCGCCGCGTCCGAGCGGCAGACCGACGCTTCGGGTCGTCAAATAAATGACTGAGAAATTGTCCATCTTGTAAAAAATGCTGACAAATTCTGGTAAATGGATTAAAAAACGCTCTCTGGGTCGGCGCGGTACGGTTTTTTAAAGCTACCGAAAAAACACCCGGCAGCAGTAGAAATAGCCACATACTGTCTTTTCTTGAATAAATGACAAAAGTGGCGGGAAGACCCAAACAAGGATGTTTGCAGTGGGTAGTAGCTAGCCAAATAAAGATAAAGTGGTAAAGATGCCCAATTGGCTGGTATCAGTAAATTTTATATCTATTGGATTGTTACTCAAAATTGGAACAGGGGACCTGATAATGATTCGGCTACATGGACTGCTGCGGTTAAGTTCGCTGTTTGTGGCAATGGCTGTGGCCAGTGCGGCGCATGCACTGGGCGTTGGTGAAGTCAGCCTCAATTCCAGATTAAATCAGCCACTGGATGCGAAAATTGCACTGTTTGAAGCAGCCGGACTGGATGCGAATGAAGTCATTGTCCGCCTGGCTTCGCCTGAAGCCTTTGAGCGCGTGGGGCTTGACCGACCGTATTTCTTGACCGACCTTAAATTCAGCCCCAGACTGCAAGGAGCGCAGGGCAATATTATTGTCACCTCCAGCAAGCCGGTTCGTGAGCCTTATTTAAGTTTTTTGATTGAGGTCATCTGGCCGAATGGGCGCATGCTGCGTGAGTACACACTGCTGCTCGATCCGCCCCTCTATGCGCCAACGCAGCAGGCAACAGCCCCCACTCCCGCACGAACAGCCGCACCTCAACCTGGACGCCCTGCCGTTGCTGCCACACCTCCTGCAGTACAGCATCCGTCCCGTGCCACACCGCCAACGCAGCCCCCAGTACAGCCAACGCGCCCAGCCACAGCAGAAGCGGCGCAAACGACATCTTCTGTGGTAGCACCCAGCGAATACCAGACCCAGAGCAATGACACGCTGTGGGAGATAGCCAATAACTTCGGCGCAAGCGGCAGCACTGTGCACCAGACCATGCTCGCCATTCAAGACCTCAACCCACAGGCCTTTATCAATAACAACATCAATTTGCTAAAAAAAGGCCAAATACTACGCCTGCCGGATGAGCAGCAAATCAACAAACGAAGCGTCGCCGTAGCGCTGCGCCAAGTCGCCGCGCAAAACGATGCTTGGCTCGAAAGCCGTGGCGCGGCAACCGCACAGCGACAAATCAATGCGACCAACCGCGAGGCGGTGGGTACAGCGAGCCGGACAGAACCTACAGATAATCTGCGACTGGTCTCTGCCACCAGTGAAGGCACTTCGGCGCTGAATGAGCGCTTGGCCGCCGCACAGGAAAATCTGGACAGCAGCCGCCGCGAGAGCGCTGAACTAAAAAGCCGCGTAAGCGACCTTGAAGAACAGGTTGAAAAACTCAAGCGCCTGGTTGAACTAAAAGATGCCAGCCTCGCCAATCTGCAGAGCCAGTTGGCCAGCACTGAGGCCAATGCTGCCAACAACATCCCAAGCTATCCCAACACGGATAGCCCATCCGTCGTGCAGGAAAATATCTCCAGTACTGAGCCAGAAGTTGCAACCACATATCCCGCAAACGATGAAGCGTCCAGCAGCAACACGGCTCAGCCACAGGCGACCAGCGACACCCCGAGTGAACCACAATGGTGGGAACGCCTGCTTGAAAATCCCATGCTGCTCTGGGTCGCTGGCGGAGTGACATTACTGCTCGTCCTGCTGTTGCTAATGGGGCAATCACGGCGTAATGCCAGAAAGTGGGCCGAGCGTGAACTGGAAGCCGAACTCGCTACCGCAGAAAGCAAACAGCAAACAGACTTCACGGCGGGCTTGGATTTGCCTGACCCCACCTTTAATGACCTGTTGCCGGAACAACCGCTGCGGCAGAACCAAGGAAAACCATTCGACAACATAAGCGCAGCAACAGATACCGACCTCGATTCGCTGCTCTTGGCCGATACACCCACAAGCGAAACGCTTAACAACAGCTCGCTTGAACTGGATGACTTTGCCGACTTTGACCTGAAATTTGAAGCTGAACCGAAGGCGAACCCAACACCACCTATAGCACGGGATTTGCCAGAAACACCAAAGGCCACTGCGAAGCCTTTGCTGAATAAAGATAAGGTCGATGAATTTAACTTTATCGCTGAGGATGAGGCGTTCAATGAACCTTTGGGCGATTTTGCCTTGGATGAACCCTCTGCCAATACCACTGCCGAGGATCTGGACGCGCTGGATTTTGCCGAACTTAACGACATTGGCGCACCAACCGTTCAAGCCATGGCCGAATCTGAACAACCCAAGCCGCGCCAAGCGCAAGAGTTCAAAGCCGCAGACGATGACTTTGACTTCTTAAACGGCACCGATGAGACGGAAACCAAGCTTGATTTGGCACGCGCCTATATCGACATGGGCGATATGGAAGGCGCCCGCGACATCTTGGATGAAGTCATGGCCGAAGGCAGCGCCAGCCAGAAAACGCAAGCCCAAGAGCTGATGACCAGCCTCGCTTAAACCCTGCCTTTAATCAAAAGCTCCAGGGTCTGTTCTCGTTTCAAACGCGAGCCGCGCTGCTGCTCAAAATTTCGCCAGACTAGGCGCAGCCTGCCGCCAATGTGTACAACCTTGGCAAGGGCTACAACGCCGTATGGCGAAATTTTGGGCGCAGCCCGAAGGGACGGGGCAGATTTTGTGCGCCGCTGTGTTGCTCGTCGTTCATTTGCATGAGCAAATTTCTCTTCTCGCGCCTTGCTGCGCACAAAATCTGCCTCCGTCGCGGCCACGTTTGAAGCGGGAGCAGACCCTAACCCACGCTGGGGCTTTTTTATCGAATGAGTATGCACAGCACAGAAAACATCCAGCACATTGCGCTGGGTCTGGAATACAAAGGCACACGCTATCGCGGCTGGCAGCGTCAACCCGAAGTACCCTCGGTGCAGCAGGCGGTTGAAAACGCCCTGTCTTCGGTAGCGAACGAACCCATCGAGGTGCTCTGCGCCGGACGCACCGATGCCGGGGTGCACGCCAGCGGGCAAGTGGTGCACTTTGATAGCCGCGCACAACGCCCGCTGTCCGCCTGGGTAATGGGCGCGAATGCCAATTTGCCGCCGGATATTAGCGTCACTTGGGCGCAAGTCGTACCCGAACACTTTCACGCGCGTTTTTCTGCCCTGGCAAGACGCTACCGCTATGTGATTTACAACGACCCCATTCGTCCGGCGCATCTCGCCGATGAAGTCACTTGGAACCACAGACCGCTCAATATTGAGCAGATGCGAAAGGCCAGCCGCTGCCTATTAGGACGGCATGACTTTAGCGCCTTTCGCGCCAGCGGCTGCCAAGCCAAGTCGCCCATCAAGCAGATTGAGCATCTGCAACTGCTCAAGTTCGGTCAATTTATCGTGCTGGATATTCAAGCCGATGCCTTTTTGCATCATATGGTGCGCAATATTGCAGGCGTCTTAATGAGTATCGGCAGCGGCTATAAGCCAGTCGATTGGGCAAGCGAAGTGCTACAAGGACGGCAGCGTAAAGCCGGCGGTATCACCGCCCACCCGCACGGCCTGTATTTGGTACGGGTGTACTACCCGTCAGAATTTGCCCTGCCACAACGCTACCTTGGCCCGCACTTTTTATCCGCGCTGGCATAAGACATCTTATTATCGGTGCAATCAGCACGGGCGAGTTTGTTCAAAACTTAAAAGCAATAGCGGTCAAGAAAAGTGAGACCGTTTTTTCCTGCCCTCCCCAGCCCTCCCCGCTTGCGGGAGAGGGCTGGGGAGCGGTGAAAAACTACTCAGTCACATAACGCCCGGGGGCGGCTTCTAGCGGCGGGTATTCGGCGCTGCCCGTTTGTTGCCTGGCCGGAACCTGCTCGCCGCCGCGCGCTGCAAGCCAAGCAAACCAATCCGGCCACCAGCTTCCTTCTTGCTGCTTGGCATTTGCCATCCAGTCATCGGCGTTTTCTGTGATCGTCTCGTTAGTCCAAAACCCACGTTTTTTCTTCGCCGGCGGATTGATCACCCCGGCGATATGCCCGGAGCCACCCAGCACAAAGCGGCAAGCCCCGGGCATCAGGCGGGTGCTGGCATAGGCGCTGTGCCAGGGCACGATATGGTCTTCGCGCGCAGCGAAGATGTAGGTATCTGCGTCGATAGTGCGCAAATCCACCGTCTCGCCACAGAGTTTCAGGGTGCCGGATTTAAAGTCGTTTTGCAGATAGGTATGACGCAGATACCAGCAGTACATCGGCCCTGGCATGTTGGTGCTGTCGTTGTTCCAGAACAGCAAATCCAGCGTCTTGGGTTTCTCGCCTTTTAGATATTTGCCAACGTGGTAGTTCCACCAAAGCTCGTTCGGGCGCAGCAGGGAGAAGGTATTGCCCATGTCTTCGCCACGGAACAGGCCGGTCGGCGTGCCGTCTTTGCCGCCGATGGTGCGCTCGCGGTAGCTGACCAGTTGTTCATCGACAAATACGTCGATTTTGCCGGTATCGACATAGTCCAAAAAGGCCGTCAGCAGGCTGACGCTGCCAACTTCACGGTCGCCACGCGCGGCCAGCACCGCCAAAGCACTGCACAGCAAAGTGCCACCGATGCAAAAGCCCAGGTAATTGATCTTGCGCAAACCACTGATGGCACGCACCACACGGATGGCGGCAATCACGCCGTCTTGCACAAAATCATCCATGCGCAAATGCGACTGCGCCTCGCCAAAATTGCGCCAGGAAATTAAAAAGACCGGAAAGCCCTGTTCCAACAAGTGCTTAACCAGAGAGTTTTCCGGCTTTAAATCGAGAATGTAGTACTTGTTGATGGCGGGCGGCACGATAAGCAGCGGCGTGCGGTACTGCATCTCAGTCAGCGGGCGGTAGTGGATAAGCTGAAAGATTTCATTCTCAAACACTACATCACCTTGCGTAGTGGCAAGGTCAACGCCCACTTTAAACTCGCCCGCATCGCATTGGCGCAAGCGGCCTTCTTGCATATCCGACAATAAATGCTGCAAACCGGTAAACAGGCTCGCGCCACCGGTATTGACCATCTGTTGCAAGGCATCCGGGTTGCTCAGCAAAAAATTGCTGGGCGCACTGGCGGCAATACTCTGCTCAACCAAATAAAGCAAACGCTCGCGCGGTTTTGCCTGCTGGATGGGCAAAAGCGCTATCAGTTTTTGCAGATAATCCGAGTTCAGCAGATAAAGTGCGGCGACCGAGCCAAACAGCGGCTGCGACCAAGCCTTGCCGGAAAAGCGCGGGTCAGTAAATTCCAGCGCCTCGCCGCGCAGCAGTTTTTGCCCCAGCTCCGCTAGTTTTTGTTGATAATCCGCCTGCAAGGCTTCCAGCGCCTTACTATCCGGCTCAAACCAACCCGTTTGGTCGAACTCGGCAAACCACGGGTTCTGCGCAAGCCACAAGGGCAATTGCTGCAATATCGGGTGGGTGGAAAAATTGACCTGGGCAGGCCAGTAAGATGCAAACGGCGCATTCATTGCTAAAAGTCTCGGTCAAAAAATAAAAGGCGATTTTAGCAAAGAAAGACAAAGAACAGTGTGATTATTTGGCTGGATATTGGCTAAGTTCCACTGGATAAACGCCTTGCAAAGCGCGATTTATATCGTATTGCCAAACAAGGCGTAACGTAACTTTTTCAGGCAACTGTTTTATCACTTCCACCTTTCCAGCAAGGTTGTAGCGCTTAGAGCTATTAAAATAATCCGGCGGCAAACCAATATAACCATCGGCAATAGTAAACTCAGGATTAAATTCTCCGCCCATACTCTCAATTAACGCTTTCACTTTGCCAATAAATTCAGCATGAGGTATTTTTTCAGCCAGCCAATTGAAAGATGGCTGGCTTTCCAACAATTCTGCGCAAGACTTGTTGCATTTAATTTGCAAAGCGAAAGCATCCGCTCTATAACCGGTTATACTCGGCCTGACATCTGGCGTTTTAAATAATGGACGATAATATTCATGTAAATATATTTTGCCGTAAGTAGTTTCCGAGTGACGAGCATGGGAAATCTTGGTCAACTGGTATTTTTCAATATCCCACTCGCGCATTTGCCGGACTAAATATTCCTCTAATTCAGCCTTTATCTTTTTTTCAGGAAAACTAAAATCATCGTCTTTATGTGGGGAGATAAGCAAGGGAAGATAAATATTGACAATATACTCCTCGTCGGGGTTGATATCGACGGGTGTCTCGACCTTGCTGGCATGCAAAATGTTAACGCCTTCGATCGACTCCAATTGCGAAATGCGCTCTAAAAATGCATCCCGATACCGCCAAACCTCTTCACGGCGAAGTCTTTTCCCGGTTTGGTACATTTCACGGGGCATAGAGTAGGTCTGGTTATCTCCCAATCTTCGCACCAGTCCTTTTTTTCGATGGATTAACTGAAGTGTATTGTCAGCCTTTTCCTTGACCTTGACCGGGATAAGACAAAGAAACGTCATGGCAATCACCTCCAAGGGATTTTTGCAAAGACTGCCTTTTACCGACTTAAGCTTCCTGCTACGCACTTGATGGCGGTATTGTTTTAGAATTTCCGGATCATCAAACAACAGGCTGCCCTGCTCTGCGATGAGATAATAGTTGCCAGAGGCCACATTATGCCAGCGCATAAAATAATCTTTCTGGCTATAAAAAGCACATCCGCTTAATACAATGATAGCGAGCAAAGCTGCAATTATTGCTTTCATCATCCCCCCTAATTAGCAGCGACCACCCGTGCTTTAAGATGGTCGCTGAATTTGATTTATTGCATATTCATCCCGCCATTAAGCGAAAAGTCCGCGCCGGTGGCGTAGGCTGATTCTTCCGAGGCGAGCCAGGCGATCATCGAGGCGATTTCCTCCGGCGCTCCCAAACGCCCGACCGGCACTTGGGCAATCATACCGTCGAGAATATCCTGGCGAATGGCTGTGACCATATTGGTCATGATATAGCCCGGCGATACGGTATTAACGGTAATGCCTTTGCCGCTAACCTCACGCGCGAGCGACATGGTAAAACCGTGTACCCCAGCTTTGGCGGCGGCATAGTTAGTCTGACCGAACTGGCCGCGTTGGCCGTTAATCGAGGAGATATTGATAATCCGCCCCCAGCCTTTTTTCAGCATGTCCTCAATCACTTGTTTACTGGTATTGAACAGGCCGCTGAGATTGGTATCAATCACTTCTCGCCATTGCTCTGGAGTCATTTTGCGGAAAGTGGTATCGCGGGTAATGCCAGCGTTATTAACCAGGACATCGACCGCCCCAATCTCGCTACGGACTTGCTCGAAGCATTTTTGCGTATTGTCCCAATCACGGATGTCGCAATCGACCGCATGAAAGGTAAAACCGGCTGCTTGTTGTTCCTCCAGCCAGCTTTGCTTGCGTTTTGAGCCGGGGCTACAGGTAACAACTACGGTAAAACCGTCCTGGTGTAAACGCTTACTGATGGCGGTGCCCAGCCCGCCGGTGCCGCCAGTGACCAAGGCAATGCGTTTGGAATTGGACATATTGGTTTCCTCAAAACTACTGTGATTGATGGGATTGGTGGGATTGTGGAAGCAGTGCCTCCTTGCACAGTGAGCCGTTCATTTGAGCGGAGATTGTTTTACCGGCTGGAAAGCGCGTTTTGCTGACCGTTTCGATGCGCAACGGCACTGCGTCCGAGCTCTCATCCTGAGATAGTCATGTCGCCTGTATTGCCTATGATGCGAGGATTGCCGCACAAGACGCACTCGAAAGTATTATGCCCTGAATTTTATGCTTGAACAGCCAAAAGACATCATGATGCCAGTCAACAGACTTCGCGATTCGCGCACGATGTTTTCAATGGTTTCCACCTTACAGGAGTCCTGCCATGCAACCCGAATTTTTCGTCACCCCCGGCTACGGCGAGCGACTGCGTGAAAACTTTTACTATTCCCAGGCGGTCAAGGTCGGCAACCGCATTGAAACCGCAGGGCAAGGCGGCTGGCATGACGATTGGGAATTTCCCGAATCACTTGAAGATGAAATCGCCCAAGCGTTCGACAACCTGACCCGCACGCTGAAGACCGCCGGAGCTGGATGGGAACACGTCATCCAGGTCAATTCCTACCATG
Organism: Ventosimonas gracilis; assembly: GCF_001580025.1. Taxonomy (GTDB): domain Bacteria; phylum Pseudomonadota; class Gammaproteobacteria; order Pseudomonadales; family Pseudomonadaceae; genus Ventosimonas; species Ventosimonas gracilis. The sequence goes on from NZ_LSZO01000005.1 coordinate 33,467, forward strand.
TCGATTTTGCCTCCACTGCCCTCGCCGTCAATGCCCTCATGTCTCGGCTATTCCGTACACACATGCCACAGCATGCGCCGATCTGGACGTGCCTGGGCGTGACGGCACTGGGCGATCCCAAGATGCGGGTGGAAATCCGGGTCACTGCGATCATCACCGATTGAGCCGTGTAAAGTGCCAGCATAAACAGGCTTATGCCCCACCCTCGCGCCGCACTGAGCGAGGGGAAAAGACGCACGCTTTTGCCTTGTAGCAGGGAAAACGCATCCCAACTTATCCCCGCAACATAAGAAAAATTCAACTTTATCTAAAAACAATTGAGATTGCTTCATGATGGCTATCCGCCGACAATAGCCGTCATTAACCACAAAACCCGTGAGGACGCTGTAATGGCCTTGGCACACAACCTTGGATTTCCCCGTATCGGCCGCGACCGCGAGCTGAAAAAAGCCCTTGAAGCCTATTGGAAGGGCGAGCTTGACGAAGCAGGACTGCGTAAAGTCGGCAGCGATCTGCGTGCCGCGCACTGGAAACTGCAACAAGACGCTGGCATTGAGCTGCTGCCGGTGGGTGATTTTGCTTGGTACGACCAAGTGCTGACCCATTCGCTGATGTTCGGCGCAATTCCTGAGCGTTTCGCGCCAAAAGAGGGCAAGCCGACGCTGGACACCCTGTTCGGCATGGCGCGTGGCGTGCGCGAAAGCGCTTGCTGCGGCGGTGCACACGCGCAAGAGATGACCAAGTGGTTCGATACCAACTACCACTATTTGGTGCCAGAAGTTCAGCAGAATCAGCAGTTTAAACTTAGCTGGGAACAACTCTTTGAAGAGGTCGATGAGGCTCGTGCACAAGGCTATAAGGTAAAGCCTGTGGTCATCGGTCCAATGACTTGGCTGTGGCTTGCGAAAACCAAAGGAGCGGAGTTCAACAAGCTCGACCTGCTCGACCGCCTGCTGCCGCTGTACGGCGAGATTTTCCAGCGCCTCGCCAAGCAGGGTGTGGAGTGGGTGCAAATCGACGAACCCATCCTCGTGCTGGATTTGCCGCAAGACTGGAAAAACGCCTTTGAACGCGCCTACAACCTGCTGCAACGCGAGCCGCTAAAAAAACTGCTCGCCACCTATTTTGGCGGGTTGGAAGACAACACAGGGCTTGCCGCCAATCTGCCGGTCGATGGTCTGCATATCGATTTGGTACGTGCGCCCGAGCAGTACCCGTCCATTCTCGACCGTCTGCCCGCTTACAAAGTGCTCTCGCTGGGACTGGTCAACGGCCGCAATATCTGGCGCTGTGATTTACAAAAAGCGCTGCAAACCTTGCAACATGCGCATGAGCGCTTGGGTGAGAGACTGTGGATTGCGCCATCCTGCTCGCTGCTGCACAGCCCAGTAGACCTTGCCCGTGAAGACAAGCTGGACGCGGAACTGAAAAGCTGGCTCGCCTTTGCCGCACAAAAATGCGCCGAAGTCGCCACGCTCGCCGCCGCTATCAATCAGCCCGGCAGCCGTGATGCCGCAATTGCCGAAAGTCAGCAAGTGCAGCAAAGCCGCGCCAACTCCAAACGCATCCACAAAGCTGAAGTTAAAGCACGTCTGGCTGCGGTTAAGCCCGAAGACAGTCGCCGCCATGCGCCTTTTGCTGAGCGTATTGACCTGCAACGCGCCCGTTTGGACTTGCCCGATTTTCCCACCACCACCATCGGCTCCTTCCCGCAAACCGCCGACATCCGCAAAGCACGACAAGCCTTTAAACAAGGGCAAATCAGCGAAACGGATTATGTCGAAGCCATGCGCAAAGAAATCCGCCATGCGGTGGACTTCCAGGAGCGCATCGGGCTGGACGTGCTGGTTCATGGCGAGGCCGAACGTAACGACATGGTCGAATACTTTGCCGAACAGCTCGACGGCTACCTGTTTACCCGCTTTGGCTGGGTACAAAGCTACGGCTCGCGCTGCGTGAAACCGGCGGTGATTTACGGCGACCTGTCGCGCCCGAAAGCGATGACCGTCGAGTGGATTAGCTACGCACAAAGCCAGACGCAAAAAGTCATGAAAGGCATGCTGACGGGGCCTGTGACCATGCTGATGTGGTCCTTCCCGCGTGAAGACGTCTCGCGCGAAGAACAAGCACGGCAACTCGCCCTCGCCATTCGTGATGAAGTGGTTGACCTGGAAGCCGCCGGTATCAAAATCGTGCAGATTGACGAGGCCGCCTTCCGCGAAGGCTTGCCGCTGCGCAAAAGCGCTTGGCAACACTACCTGGATTGGGCGACCGAAGCCTTCCGCTTGACCGCCTGCGGTGTGCGCAACGATACGCAAATCCACACCCACATGTGCTACAGCGAGTTCAACGACGTGATTGAATCCATCGCCGCAATGGATGCCGATGTCATCACCATCGAAACCTCGCGTTCGGATATGGAGTTGCTCGATGCCTTTGAGCGCTTCGCCTACCCCAATGAGATTGGTCCTGGCGTGTACGACATCCACTCGCCGCGCGTGCCGCCCGCTTCGGAAATGGCCGCGCTGATGGAAAAAGCCATGCAGCGCATCCCCGCGCAAAGGCTCTGGGTTAACCCCGACTGCGGCCTAAAAACCCGCGCTTGGCCGGAAACCGAAGCCGCGCTGAAAAACATGGTTGAGGCTGCGCAAACCCTGCGTGAGACAGTAACTGAAGCCGCTTAAGACGGCGCCTTCCCTGCCCTCTCCCAGATGCGCGAGAGGGCTGCAAAAGAGGCTACAAAAAACGGCGGCTCGTTTATTTGCGAGCCGCCGTTTTTTAGTACGGGCGGTTTTTTAATCCTCGCTGCTTTTTAATCCTCCCGGTAGCGGCGCAGTCCTAGCGCTTTACCGGCCACACGGGTGTTTTTCAGTTTTCCCAGCAGGCGCTCCAAGCCTGCTTCCGGCAGTTCAACCAAACTGTGGGTTTCGCGGACTTGAATACGCCCGATGTCGTCGCGAGTGAGGTCGCCTTCGTTAAGAATGGCTCCCAGCAGGTTGCGGGCGGCCACGCCGTCGCGCGTGCCAAGGGCCGTGCGGCAGCGGGTAAAACCTTCGCGCAGTGGCGGCAGTGCGCGGCTTTCGCTTCTTTCGCCGCGCTCACTTCGCTCACCGCTGCGGCGAGGACTGCGTTCACGTGGGCTGCCGCCTGCGGCGGGGACTTGCGGTGCTTCGCGGTCGATTTCAGTCAGTGTCAGCGCTTGTCCTTGGGTGAGGCTGGCGAGCAATACAGCCGCGAGCGTACGTTCGTTACAATCCAGTTCACTCAACAAGTGTTCAAGCAGCGACTCAAAACGCTCACCGGTATTTTCCAGCAGCGGGCGCAGACGGTCTACCAGCCTGCCAATCCGCGCATCCAGCACTTGCTTGGCATTCGGCAATTGAATTTCGGCGACTTTTTGCCTTGTGACCCGCTCGATCACTTGCAGCATGCGCCGCTCGCGCGGAGTGACCAGCAGCAGCGCTCGACCGGTGCGACCAGCACGACCGGTGCGGCCAATGCGATGCACGTAGGATTCCGGGTCGTAGGGCATATCGACATTGAGCACGTGGGTAATACGCGGCACATCCAGCCCACGCGCCGCCACGTCGGTCGCAACGACTATGTTAAGGCGACCATTTTTCAGCGATTCGATCACGCGCTCACGCTGGTTTTGCGCAATATCGCCGTTTAACGCAGCGACTTTGTAGCCTTTGTTTTCCAGTGCCTGCGCCAAGTCCAGCGTAGCCTGTTTGGTGCGAACAAAAGCAATCAACGCGTCAAAGGCTTCGACTTCCAGCAAACGCAGCACGGCGGCGGTCTTCTGGTCGGCATGCACCATCAAATGCGCTTGTTCGATGGCGGTGACGGTCTGCGTTTTGGCAGCGATTTTGACCTGCTTGGGTTCGCGCAAATGGCGTTCAGCAATGGAGCGGATGGAGGCCGGCAGGGTCGCCGAAAACAACACGCTCTGACGCTCTTCGGGCATGGCATCAAAGATGACCTCAAGGTCGTCCATAAACCCTAGTTTGAGCATTTCATCGGCTTCATCGAGCACCAACTGGCGCACGCTGGAAAGCAGCGATTCGTCGCGGCGCAGGTGGTCGCACAGTCTGCCCGGCGTTGCCACAATAATCTGTGCACCCTGGCGGATGGCTTTAAGCTGCGGCCCCATCGGCGCACCGCCGTAAATGGCGACGACCTTAACCCCAGTCAAATGCTTGGCGTAGGTTTCGAAGGCTTCGCCCACTTGCAGCGCCAGCTCGCGCGTCGGCGCAAGTACCAAGGCTTGCGGCGCTCGCAGCGCCAAATCCAGACGGCACAGGATAGGCAGAGCAAAGGCGGCGGTTTTGCCGGTGCCGGTCTGCGCCTGACCAATCAAATCATGGCCGTCCAAAATCAGCGGAATGGCCTGTTCTTGAATGGGGGACGGCTCTTCATAGCCGGTATCCTGCACGGCGGCGAGCAGCGGTGCGGGCAAGCCAAGCGCGGCAAAGCCGCCGCTGGTTGGCTGAATAATAGGGTCAGATGTCACACTCATTGGGGGATTGCCTCTTGCTTCGCAAGCCCCCAAGGCTGTGCACCTGCCAGAAACGGCGTAAAAGCCACCCAGCCACCGGTCGGATAAGGGATTTTGCGAAAGATGTTTGCGGTAAAGGTTCGCGTTGCGAACGTTCAGATGGGGATCTTCTGAAGGCAAAGAGCCTGAAGGCAAAGAGCCGCCAGAAAACCGGCGCGAAGTATACAGCAAAAAATGCGCCAAGGGGAAGTTTTTATTGGCGGCGCGTTAGGGTCATAACGGAAGATACTCCCAATAATAAATGGGTGCTGTTGCCAATGTTCTTTTTATTGCTTTTAGCTAAAACTCATAGCCCATTTCCAACCAGAACTGGTGGCAGTGGCGAGCTGTTAACGGCGGCACTGGTGCCGTACACGGTCATTCTGTCCATTACATTAAACACATCGATATTGACAAACGCCTGTTGTTTTTCAAATAGCGATAGTTTGTAACCCAAACGCATATCCCAAGTTAAGGAAGAGCCAAAGATAATTATCCTGTCTTAACCATTGCTTTTCTTTTTCGCGGCCATTGGCATCGACCAAGTGCGACGAATAAAAATAAGCTGGTATTGTTGAGCGTCTCCCGCTGTAAGAAAACAGTAAACCGAGGTTATCGCTTACATAGCCTTCCAGACGACCACGAACAAAGGTTTTTTTTCAAATTCGGGATGACCATCGCTCGGCCAACTGCTGTAGCGCTTCTGTCAACAAACCGGCGGGCAGGGAGATGCCCTCCCCCCGAATCTTGCGCGGCCAGCGTCCGTGGGGACAGCAGCACAGCGAGGCGGATTTTTATATTCAAAGGGATTCTAGTAATAATAGGGGTCTTAGGAAGCAAACGCGATCAAAGCGGCTGTTCACGCAGTAATTTTAGCAAGGCCAGATAGATGTTTTCATGTCGATGATTGAAC
>NZ_LSZO01000006.1 GCF_001580025.1 Ventosimonas gracilis
AGCATGCAGCCAATGTGTACAACCTTGGCAAATGCTGCAACGCCGTATGGCGAAATTTTGGGCGCAGCCCGAAGGGACGGGGCAGATTTTGTGCGCCGCTGTGTTGCTCGTCGTTCATTTGCATGAGCAAATTTCTCTTCTCGCGCCTTGCTGCGCACAAAATCTGCCTCCGTCGCGGCCACGTTTGAAGCGGGAACAGACCCTAAGCGCTTACGGGAGAAGGGTAAGGCTGCAAGCCGATTACCCCCCTCCAATCGCCTGCACCAACTCAATACAATCCCCCTCAGCCAGCCAGCAACTGGCATGCTCGCTGTGCGCAATAACCTCGCCATTGCGCTCAACCGCAAGGCGCTTGCCGCTAAGCGCAAGCTGCGCTATCAGCTCGTCGAGCTTAGTGCCCAAAAACTCAAAAGGCTCACCATTTAATTGGATGCGCATCAATCAAAATCCCGCTGACCTGCCAAAAGATAGGGGCAAAATGGTACACCGGTTTATCGGCAGGCGGGATAAACCGCTTGGCCAGACAGCCCTTTACTGCGGTTTATCCGAACTTTTTTGCCACTGGTCTGCACACACTGGCTATTCCATAGCGACCCATTACATTGACAGTCTAATTAACCGATTACCTTGGATTTTTCTGTGAACTCACCTCTCCTACCCTGCCCGTCAAAACGGCCAAAACTCAATCAAGGCTTTAGCTTGATTGAGTTGCTGATTGTTGTTGCGGTAATTGCCATTGTGATCGGTTTTGCCGTACCCAATATGCGGCAGATGATGCTAAATAACAGCACCAAAGCCGCCATCAATAGCTTACTAGGTGGATTACAAATGGCTCGCAATGAAGCCGTTGCACGCGGTAAAGCCATCACTTTCTGCCCGTCCAACCAACAAGGCAGCAACTGCGGCACGAGCAGCGGCGAAAAAGATTATCAATACGGAGCGCTGGTGATGATGGTGGGCAACTCTGAAGTCATACACCGCACAGAGCCTACACCAAAAAATGTACAAGTGAATAATGAAGGCGATAGCAAAATAAATTTTCAAAGCTCTGGCACTGTTAAAAATACAGGCACCATTAGAGTGGCCGGGCAAGGCAGTATCAAGAAAACCATTTGTATAGGCGCTTTTGGACAAACTCACACAAAAGAAGGCATAGGAGCAGGGGTTACATGTCCATAAAATACCATCAAGGTTTTAGCATGATTGAAATACTGGTCGCGCTGGTTATTCTCGCCATCGGTTTATTGGGCATGGCGACTTTAATGATAAACAGCCTGCAAACCAACCAAAGTGCCGCCATGCGCAGCACAGCAACATTGGCGGCTTATGATTTGGTCGAACGCATGCGCAGTAATGCGGATGAACAAGTGCTTGAAACAACCATATATTCAACCGGCGGCGTACAAGGTGTCGAATACCTTGCCACTGGTGCGCCCGATAACTGCAATGAAAAATCAGCAGCAGACTTAGCGGTATGCGACCGTCAAATTTGGGCTAAGGCATTAAATGATGTTCTCCCCGATGCCATGGCCATAGTTAAATTCGAAGGCACAGTAACCACAGGCGGCCTAACAGAAAATCGCCTCTGGTGCATCGGCATCTTTTGGAAAGATACCGGCGGACAAGATGTTAGCGATAAGGACGACAAAGCCTGTGGAGAAACAGCAACATCGACCGATAAAAAACCTTGGGCATTTTATGAAGTGAAGGTGCTGCTATGAAATCCTTTATTGCTAATTATCCAAAAGCACAATCAGGGCTTTCACTGATTGAACTGATGGTTGCCCTGTTAGTCAGTACCATCTTGTTGCTGGGCGTATTGGAATTATTTGGCAGCAGCTCACAAACCCAACGCAGTGCCAATGCAGTCGCTCGCTTGCAGGAAAACGGCCGGTTGGTTATGGATCTAATCGCCCGAGAAGCTCGCCGTACTGGCTTTAATGGTTGTGATGGCGGACTTGATAGCAGCGATGTTGATTTTGGTACTGGCTGGGGAGGGACTATAAACTTCCCCGATGAATCGCTTAAGGGTAGCACCAATACCAGTTTAACGATTCGCTACTATGGTTCACCGGATGGAGTAACAAAAGATAATTGTGAACGCAGGCATCTGAGTAAAAATTACATTGAGTTTAAAAATGATGGCAACAATCTGCGTGTTATATCCTCTGATACCGGCACTGGCGGTCAGATTTTGCTAAATCATGCCAAGATTGACCGTATTGACTATTTGCAACCTTGTACGGCAGACCCAACAGAAACTTGCACCTATAAGACAGAGCAATTGCCTAAATTATCCGATGGCATCACCCCTTCTTTTAAAGAGGTGCAAAAACTGCAAGTAACACTCACCCTTTGCAGCGACACTTTAAGTGAAAACAGCACTAATTATTGTGTCGGCGATACAACTGCAATCAAACGCACCTTTAAATCCTTAATTGATCTAAGGAATCGACCATGAATCATTTAACCGCAGCTAAAAAACAACAGGGAGCCACCTTGCTGATAAGTCTGGTTTTACTGTTGGTGCTAACCATTCTGGCATTGGCCGCCGGGCGCAGCGCTACCTTGCAACAGCGCATGGCGGGTAATCTGCAACAGCAAAACCTCGCTTTTCAGACAGCCGAAAACGGCATTCAAGCTGCCATTTTACAACTGCAAGATGAAAGCAACCGACCGCCGTCGGGTGCACCCAAATACCTCTTCTTCGCCTTCGACAATAGTACTAGTCTGCCATCATCTTGGGCTTGGGCAAACGATTGCAGTGCCGGAAGCAGTAGCCGTTATTTCTGCGTCGAAGTAGAGCAAGTCGATTGTGCTGCCTCTTCTACAGGAGGCAGCCTCGGTAGCAGCAGTGCTGCCTCATCCATTGGCGTAGGCAGCGATATAAACCTAACCGGCGGCATCTGCTACCGCATTACCAGTACAGGTCAATTTGAATCATTCACAGCGGTGCATCAGCAAGGTTATATGTTTTAACCGAATGCTCGCTACTCAGCCGCTGGCATTACAGAAAATATTTTATTTACTGTTATAAGGGAAGAAAACAGCGCCATGAATGCCACACGCTATTTACCAAAAATGGCTATCGCCACTCTGGGTTTAACCTTGCTATTACAAGGCGGCTTAACTTGGGCCGATGATACCGAAATGTATTTTGGACAAATCCCGAGCGATGTAAAACCCAATGTGTTTTTTATCCTGGATAATTCGGGGTCAATGGATTGGTGCTTGGATGTGAATTTTCCTCACGACTCTAGAAGGAAATGCCCTGGAGGTAAAAGCGTCCGTATGGACGTACTGAAAAATACGATGAAAAGCCTGCTCAATGATATAAACGGGGTTAATATCGGCTTAATGACACTTAACGGAATAAATCAATCACTGCCAGTCAGCGATATTGATAAAGGTCAACAACGCCGTACCGCTATAGACCTCATCAATGCCATGCAACCCAACGGCGGAACACCTATAGCCAGGGCGTTATATAATGCTGCGCGTTATTTCAATGGTTTCCCTGGCAAGCATGACTCTGGCAATGCTCTTGGCAAGAATGTCGCCAGCCCCATCACTAGCCATTGCCAGCCGTCGCATTTTGTTCTGTTAACCGATGGACAAGCTAATGGCTATAGCAATGCAGACAAAAATAATATCGAAAACCTGATGGGCGCCAGGACTTGCCCAACAACGAACGGAGATAGTGCCGGTGAAGCGTGCAGTATCAAGCTGGTTAAGTGGCTGCATGACGAAGACCAATCCCCTCTAGCTAACGATATGGGTATACAAAACGTTTTCACTCATACCATTGGTTTTGCTTTAAATGCACTGGGTGGCGCACAAGGCCAAAAGGTAAGGAATTATCTACAAGATCTTGCCAATAATGGCAACGGACTGCACCGAACCGCCGATAAGGCCGATGAGTTGCTGGATGCCTTCAAAGCCATTATCAAGCAAGCCACTGAAATTAAAAATACCAGTTTCGTCAACCCCAGCCCTGCGGGCGGTGATTACCAATCAGATGAACACAAAAAACAAATTTACTATCCCATGTTCCAACCTATCGAACATGACCGCTGGCCCGGCAATCTTAAGCGCTATGGCTTGAGAGTGAATGGCAACAATCTTGTTGAAATTGATAACAGCAAACCTCCAATAGACGCCAAAGATGTAGACGGCCAGTTTAAAAGCAATGCAAGAAGTTGGTGGAATGATGACGTTATCGATGGCAATGATGTTAGCAAAGGCGGTGCCGCCTGGAAGCTGCCCGCACCCAATGAGCGTCATCTTTGGGTAGGTTTTAACGACTATAGCAGAGCGCCATTTCCCACCGCACAGACTAATGGAAATACTATCCAGTTAACGCCCAATAACAGTCCAATCATTGATAAACTAAACAATAATAGTGAGCACAAAGAACTACTACGCTATATTCGCGGTTTTGCAGACGATGGCAAAACCGCACGCCGCGCACTAGGCGACCCGCTGCACTCCGCACCTACTTTATTTAGCTATGAGTGTAAAGGCGACTTCAATACAACCACTGGCAAATGCGTTGAATCTGCCGATACAGAAAACACTTCGCAAATGGCTATTATCGGCACCAATGAAGGCTTTGTGCAGATGTTTGATACGGCAACCGGTATCGAACAATTTGCTTTTATGCCGGAAGAACTGCTAAAAAATATCAAACCGCTTTATCAAGACAGCACCACTGGCAGCAGAGCGCATATCTACGGTATGGATAATACGGTCACGGTTTGGGTTGATAACCTCAATGCAAACGGTACCTTTGAAAAAAAGGCTAAAAAAGTCTACGCCTACGCCACCATGCGCCGCGGCGGCAAAAGTGTCTACGCGCTGGATATTACTGATAGAAATAATCCAACATTAAAATGGAAAATCAGCGCAGGTGATAGTGGCTTTGAACGGCTAGGGCAAACTTGGTCGCAACCGGTAAAAACAAAAATCAATATTGACGGAAAAATCACTGATGTACTGATATTCGGCGGCGGCTATGATGAGCAGCAAGATACTCCAGAAAACTACCGTACAGCCAGTCAAGGTAGTGATATTTATATCGTCAATGCAGAAACTGGAGAAAAACTCTGGTCTGCCAGTAATGACGCTAAAATTACGGAAATGAAATACAGCATCCCCGGCAACGTTCGCGTATTAAGCTTGGATAGCAGTGGAAAATCACGTGCTGACGGCCTTGCCACACAATTCTTTGTCGGTGATGTCGGCGGGCAAATTTGGCGGTTTTTTATCAATAATGGTAATCCGCTGGATACTTTGGTAATTGGCGGCGGCACAGGAAATAACGGGCTGCTTGCCAATTTCGGCGGCACTCCAGGCAATCACGATGCTAATGCCCGCCGCTTTTATCACGGTGCAGATGTTGCCGCTGAGACAAGTGGCGGAAAAAGCACACTGTTTGTCAATATCGGCAGCGGGTATCGCGCCCATCCACTGGATACCAAAGTTCACGACCATATGTATTCGTTGCATGTGGATTTAACCGATAACGGTAAAACGCTAACAGAAGCCGATTTATCCCGACAAACTGACGGCAAGTTTAATGGCTCAAAAACCACCGATGAGATAATCAATGGCCAAAAAAGCGGTTGGCTGGTGGAACTTCAAGGATTGGGTGAAAAGATCATCTCCACTCCTAAAACCATCAGCGGGCGCTTGTTTGTTAATACCTATATGCCGCCTCGTGCCAGCAATGATCCATGCGCTGGCGGCAAAAGTGAAAATAGCACCTATGGCCTTAACCTGGCCAATGCCACCCCATTCGGCGCAGCAGATACAGTAGATACGGGTAACTATAGCGATTACGCTATCCTTAGCAAAAGCCAAGGTGCGCTTGGCGACCCCAATGTGATTTGTTTTGAAGGCAATTGCTGGGTACAGTTTGCTCCAGGCGAATTTAGCGATCCATTCAGCCGACAAGCCGGAGCAGGCCGAAAAACCTATTGGATTGATTTGTAGCAATAACGCGCAGGCATTTTTTTGCCTGCTTTAGTCACAATACCGCCATTTAAGGATTAACAGAGAACAGCATGAATGATCAACGCGGCTTTACTTTGATTGAGATAATGATAGTAGTGGTGATTATTAGCATACTCGCAGCCATTGCCATCCCAAGTTATCAACGCTATGTTAGGCGTACTATTTGTGAAGATGCAAAAGCTTCTTTGGTGGCCGCAGCTAGTGCTTTGGAGCGTTATCGGGCACAAAAAAATAGTTATAAAAATGCAAATTTAGCTGATTTGGGTTATGAAAAAACTATCGCAAAACGTGATGAATTTTCACTTTCCCTTAATATCGGTAAAAAACTTGCCATTTCCAGTAGTTGCACGGAAGAGAGTGCAACGGCAGGTAGCAGTTATGTTTTGAGCGCAAAGGGAAGTGGGAAATTTAGTGGTAAAGAACTTTTTTTAGACTCACAAGGTACACGCTGTTCAATAGGCTTGACAACGGCTTGGACAAGCTGCGATGGCATATAGACTCAATAAGTAAGGCATGCTGAAAAACAAAGCCGCTGCTTCTAAAGTCGTATCATTAAAGTCGTAAGAAGTCACTCAGCGGCCTTGTAGTTTGGGAAAGATTAACTACTCTCTTGGTTACAGTTCAAATCTGTTCAGCAGTACCGATGTAGCCATTTCGCAGCCTCCGGCTGTCATCGAAGGACGCAAGGAGCGCAGTGAAAAGAGACAAGGAAGTCTCGCTATCCGCACCGCTTACTGGCGGTGCGATTTTTTCTATCGTCCGCCGAACCGCCATTGCCACAGGCAAGAATTTTTCCGCCTGCCAGCAGTGTATCAACCATCCGCACACCCGCCCGTTCAATGGCTGGGGTTAATACTTCGGTCGCTTGCTGCTTGGTTTCGATACTGGCAATAAAGTGCTGGCGGATGCGTGCTTGCATGTCCATAAGGGATACCTTGGGCAAGTTTTGAAGGTTATTTACTTCGCAATATCCCTCTCCCACGAGTGGGGAGGGGAAAAGCGCTATTACTCAGCGCCAAATAATTGGTTATCAATAAAATCACACAGGCAGTGAATAACCAATAAATGCACTTCCTGGATACGGGCGGTGACTTTGGCGGGGACGCGGATTTCTACATCTTCCGGCAATAATAAAGAGGCCATGCTGCCACCGTCGCGGCCGGTTAGGGCGACTACTGGCATTTCGCGGTCGTGTGCGGCGGCAATGGCGGCGAGCACATTGGCGGAATTGCCGCTGGTGGAAATCGCCAGCAGCACATCCCCCGCCTGCCCCAAGGCGCGTACTTGCTTGGAGAAAACCTCGTTATAGCTGTAATCGTTGGCGATTGAGGTTAGCGTTGAGCTGTCCGTAGTCAATGCAATGGCGGGCAGGCTGGGCCGTTCACGCTCAAAGCGGTTAAGCAGTTCCGATGAAAAATGCTGTGAATCGCCCGCCGAACCGCCATTGCCACAGGCAAGGATTTTGCCGCCTGCCAGCAGTGTATCGACCATCCGCGCACCCGCCCGTTCAATGGCTGGGGTTAATACTTCGGTCGCTTGCTGCTTGGTTTCGATACTGGCAATAAAGTGCTGGCGGATGCGTGCTTGCATGTCCATAAGGGATACCTTGGAGAAGTTTTTAGCGCGGGCGACTGTAACACAGGCTTTGTAAAAAGCTGCTGGCTGAGTGCACTTTAAATAATAAATAGCTATAAAAATAAAATTATAAAGTATTTTTAGATATTAAAAGCACTGATTAAAGTACGCCAAACCGTACCGCTAAGGAGCTTTTTGCATGAAACCCTCTTTCTTTCGTCTCGCGGCGTTACTGCTGGCTGCGCCATTGACCGCATGGGCGGCAGACATCAGTCTGCTGAATGTGTCTTACGATCCCACCCGTGAGCTGTATCAACAATACAACCGCGCCTTTGCCGCACATTGGCACGAGAAAACCGGCGATACGCTTAACATCCGCACCTCACACGCCGGTTCCGGCAAGCAGGCACGTTCTGTGATTGACGGCTTGCAGGCTGATGTCGTCACGCTGGCGTTGGCCTTTGATGTCGATGCGCTGCATCAACACGGCAAGCTGCTACCCGAAGACTGGATAAAGCGTCTGCCGAATAACAGCTCACCCTATACCTCAACCATTGTGTTTTTGGTGCGCAAGGACAATCCCAAGAATATTCGTGATTGGGATGACCTGATCAAGCCAGAAATAGCCGTTATCACGCCCAATCCAAAAACCTCCGGCGGTGCACGCTGGAACTATCTGGCGGCCTGGGCTTGGGCGAATAAGACCTTTGCCGGGGATGAAAGCAAAATACGCGACTATATCGGCAAGCTGCTCGCCAATGTGCCGGTACTGGATACCGGTGCACGCGGTGCGACGACCACCTTTGTGGAACGCGGCGTGGGTGATGTGCTGCTGGCTTGGGAAAACGAAGCACTACTCGCGCTGCGTGAATTGGGCGCAGGCAGCTTTGACATCGTCGCGCCGTCGCTTTCCATCCTCGCCGAACCCTCGGTCGCGCTGGTGGATAAAATCGTCGATAAGCGCGGCACGCGCGAAGTGGCACAGGCCTATCTGGAGTATCTGTACAGCGAGCAAGGCCAGCATATTGCCGCCGAAAACTACTACCGCCCTCGCCTGCCTGCTGTGGCCGCGCAGTACACATCCGTTTTCCCTGTGCTGAATTTGGTCACAGTGGATGAAGCCTTTGGCGGTTGGCAGAACGCTCAAGCGACACACTTTGCCGATGGCGGCACCTTTGACCAGATTTATCAGAAGTAGCGGCTTTCCCTCTCTGTGCCCCTCGCCCACAAGTGGGAGAGGGGCGTAAATCTGTGCACTATCTGGTGCCCCTCGCCCGCTTGCGCGAACGGTCAATCGTCGAGAAAAGAGCGCAAATGCTCACTGCGGGTAGGATGGCGCAGTTTGCGCAGGGCTTTAGCTTCTATTTGGCGGATGCGCTCGCGGGTGACATCAAACTGTTTGCCGACTTCTTCCAGCGTGTGGTCGGTCGGCAGGTCGATGCCAAAGCGCATGCGCAGCACTTTTGCCTCACGCGCGGTTAGACCGCCCAGCACTTCGCGGGTGGCTTCTTTGAGGTTTTCCACTGTGGTGACATCGACCGGCGACTGCATGCTGGAGTCTTCAATAAAGTCGCCCAGGTGTGAATCTTCATCGTCACCAATCGGGGTTTCCATCGAGATGGGTTCTTTGGAGATTTTCAGTACCTTGCGGATTTTGTCCTCGGACATTTCCATCCGTTCGCCCAGTTCTTCCGGTGTAGGTTCACGCCCCATTTCCTGCAACATTTGTCTGGATACGCGATTGAGTTTGTTGATGGTCTCAATCATATGCACCGGAATGCGGATGGTGCGTGCCTGGTCGGCAATCGAGCGGGTAATCGCCTGGCGAATCCACCAAGTGGCGTAGGTGGAGAATTTGTAGCCGCGGCGGTATTCAAACTTATCCACCGCTTTCATCAGGCCAATATTGCCTTCTTGAATCAGGTCCAAAAATTGCAGGCCACGGTTGGTGTACTTTTTGGCAATGGAAATCACCAAGCGCAGGTTGGCCTCGACCATCTCCTTCTTGGCACGCTGCGCCTTGGCTTCGCCAATCGACAGGCGACGGCGAATATCTTTAAGTTCCGCCAAGGTCAGTTTGGATTTTTCCTGCAACTTAATCAGTTGCTGCTGCTGGCTGTTGATGGCTTCTTGCTGTTTGCCGACGGCTGCCGCCCAAGCGGCTTTTTCCGCGGCAAGCTGCGCGGGCCAGTCCAGATTGACTTCATTGCCAGGGAAGCGACGCAGAAACTCGGCACGTGGCATGCGTGCATCACGCACGCAAAGTTGCAAAATGGCTTGCTCCACTTTGCGAATGCTGTCAAAAAGCTCTTTGAGTTTGGCAAGCAGCGTGTCGTACTGTTTGGGTACCAGCTTGATGGGCATAAACAGGTCGCCCAGTTCGCGCAGCGCGGCAATACCCTGCTCACTACCACGCCCGTGTTTTTTCACCAAGCGAGTCGCGATTTTCAGTTGCGCGGCAATAGCTTCAAAGCGGCGTGCGGCTTCTTCCGGGTCGGGTCCGCCGTCGCCTTCGCTTTCGGTCTCTTCAACGACCCCTGCGCTCTCTTCATCGGTTTCTTCGCCGTCTTCGGCGGCGACTATTTCCGGCTTGACTTTCGGCGGCGGCGGTTCGGGCAAGGTGTCGCTGTCGTCCGGGTCGATATAGCCGCTTAACACTTCCACCAAGCGACCATTGCCTTCGCTGACACGGCGGTATTCGGCGAGGATGCTTTCCACCGTACCGGGCACGTGGGCAATCGCGCTCATCACTTCGCGGATGCCCTCTTCGATGCGCTTGGCGATTTCAATTTCGCCCTCGCGGGTCAGCAAGTCCACCGTGCCCATTTCGCGCATGTACATGCGCACCGGGTCCGTGGTGCGGCCAAGGTCAGTCTCTACCGCAGCCAGCGCGGCGGCGGCTTCTTCCACGGCGGCGGCATCGGTTTCTGCCTCGGCCAGCAGCAAGGCATCGGCATCCGGCGCGGTCTCAAATACGCTGATACCCAGCTCGCCAAGCAAGCTGATGATGCTTTCAACTTGTTCGCTGTCGGAAATATCTTCCGGCAGATGGTCATTCACCTCGGCATAAGTCAGGTAGCCCTGCTCACGACCCAAGCTGATTAAATCGGTTAAACGGGAGGATTGCTGCTGTGCTTTGGCTGACATATTACCCTGTTCACTCAAGGTTTCTACGGGCGGTAAATAAGCCGACTAGTATACTGCAATTAGAGGCTTAGGTAGCAGATACCGGCTTGTTTGCGGTTAATTGGGCACGGTAATGTGCTTGTATCAGGCTTTTTTCTTCTGTGCTTAGCTCACTGGGGTTTTTCTGTAAAAGATGGGTTATCTGTTGCGTATAAGCCTGCTGCTGCGCTTTTTGCCGTGCAAGGTGTTCAAGTTTAGCAAGGGTATCGAGAAACTGCTGGCCAGGATTGTGTTCAAGATAACCGTGCTCATGCGGCATCCATTCTTTTTCCCACAGCGATTTAAGCAAACGACCTTGGCTGCTGCCGTGCCAGCGGGCGAGCCATTGCAGCGGACGCAACTTAGGGTTTTGTTGCAACGCGCGCAGTAATTCCAGTAACGCGCGAACAGCCGGTTCTTCGGCTTCTTCTGCATGACCGATTATTTCCAGCGTACCGACTTGCTGCGCAAGCTCTGGATAATGCAGCAAGGTACGCAGCGCCAAGCTGTGCGGGTCAACTTCGATGGATTTTTGCCTGGATGGCTGCCAAGCCGGGGGGCTTTCTTCACCCATCGGCGGCGGCTCGTCCAGCAGCATGGGGGGCGAGAACTCTTGCGGATCCGGCACCCTCTCTGGCGCAACCGGCGGTTGCGGTTTAGCGGGAAGGTTTGGCTGCGCCAATTGGTTAAGCTGCTCCAGCGCAAGCCCGCTCAACTGCGCAAGGCGTTGGCGCATCAGCACTTGCAAACTGGCTGAGGGTATTTTTTGCAGTAACGGCAGCGCTAAATTAACCAATTGCGCCTTTCCTTCCAGCGAGCTTAAGTTCACTTCCTGCTGCAAACGGCTAAAAAAATAATCGGTCAACGACAGCGACTGTTCTTCTATTCGTGCGCGAAAAGCATCAGCCCCTTCAAGGCGCACCAAGCTATCCGGGTCTTCCCCATCGGGCAGGAATAAAAACCGCGTTCGTTTGCCGTCAAAAAGCGCAGGCAAGGCCGCTTCCAACGCTCGCCAAGCGGCTTTGCGTCCAGCGCTGTCGCCGTCAAAACAGAACAATATTGAAGGCGCAAGGCGCAGCAGGCGTTTGATATGTTGCTCGCTGGTCGCTGTACCCAAGGTAGCAACCGCATTGCAAAGTCCCGCCTGCGCCAGCGCGATAACGTCCAGATAGCCTTCGACGACCAAGATTTCATCGAGCTTGCCGGGCTTTTGCCGCAGTTCGTACAGCCCATAGAGTTCATGACTTTTATGGAACAGTGCGGTTTCCGGGCTGTTTAGGTATTTGGGCTTGTCATCGCCCAGTACCCGCCCACCAAAGCCAATCACTCGCCCGCTATGGTCGCGTATCGGGAACATCAAGCGGTCGCGGAAGCGGTCGTAGCGCTTACCGCTGCCTTCGTTGTGAACCAAGAGCCCTGCTTCAATCAACGATTGTTGCTTGGCTTGATCAGCTTGCACCAATTTGTGCAGGTTATCCCAGCCCGGCGGCGCAAAGCCCAAGGCAAACGCTTGCACCATTTGCGGGGAAATGCCGCGTTTTTTTAGATAATCCACCGCCGCTTGTCGCGCCGGATGCTGTTTTAACGACTGTTGATAGAACTGCGTTGCCATCGACAGCAGCCCATACAATGGCGACTCTTGCGTGAGGCGCTCGCGAGGATCTGCGCCCGCCTCGCGCGGCACACTAAGCCCGGCCGCTCGTGCGAGCAACTCGACCGCTTCGGGAAAATCCAAGCGATCGTGCTCCATCACAAAACGCAGCGCATCCCCACTCGCTCCACAGCCAAAACAGTGATAGAACTGTTTATCCGGGCTGACATTAAAAGACGGTGTTTTTTCCTGATGAAACGGGCAGCAGGCGCTGTAGTTTTTGCCGTTTTTTTTAAGCGCAACCCGCGCACTGACCACCTCCACCAAATCCGTGCGTTTGAGCAGGTCTTCAATAAAGGCTTGCGGGATTAAACCGGCCATAGCAATGCTTCAAGGGCGCTTTCAAAAAGAAGAGGGATTTTGTCACAACAGCCAACAGAAAAACCCCGCCTGCACAGACGGCAGCGGAGTTTTTCAGATAAGGTTTTTGCCCGCCTAAACAGGCGGCTTGTGGCGAATGCTTAAAATCAGTACAAACGCACGATACGACGCTGCTCGCGCTGAACCTTTTTGGCATAGCGTTTAACCGCCGCGGCCGCTTTGCGCTTGCGTTCGGCGGTCGGTTTTTCGTAAAACTCGCGGCTGCGCACCTCAGACAGCACGCCTGCTTTTTCACAGGAGCGCTTAAAGCGACGCAGAGCTACATCGAAGGGTTCGTTTTCTTTGACTTTAATAGCGGGCATCCAGTTCGTACCTTGTGCATAAGATTGGCGCGGCGCATTGGCCGCCTTGTGCCGATTTTTAAGGGCGAGGGATGGTAGCCTCTTGTTGTTAAAAAGGCAAGGGCGGTAGAGCACGCGCAAGCTTAGATTACAATGTCAAGCACCCTGCTTTATTCGGACATCCCAAGTGCACAGTTACCGGCACGGCTTTCACGCCGCCAACCACGCAGATGTACTCAAACACGCCATCTTTATCCAGATTTTGGACTACGCCATCCGCAAACCTGCGCCCATTACCGTCATTGACACCCACTCAGGCGCAGGCTTGTACGACTTAACCCACGAATGGGCAAGGCAAAACGTCGAAGCGGACAGTGGTATTAACCGCCTTTTGTGCGCCCAAGCCGATACGACCAATAGCGATGAAATCCCGCCGCTAATTACCCGCTATCTGCAAGTATTAGCAGGGTGCAGAAAGCAACATGGCGAGCAAGCTTATCCCGGCTCGCCTTGGCTTGCCCTGCACGCCTTGCGAGAGGATGACCGCTTGCACCTGTTTGAAACCCACCCGAGCGAAATTGAAGCACTGCGGCATTTGCCCAAGCTACGGCCAGAGCTTCGCGCAAGGCACATCAAGCTGCACGCCCTGGACGGTTTTTCCGCAGCCAAAGCCATGCTGCCGCCCGTATCACGGCGCGGCATTGTGATGATGGACCCTTCCTACGAAGACAAACAAGACTATCGCCGCGCCGTACAAGCCTTAAGCGAAGGCTTGCAGCGTTTTGCCAGCGGCTGCTATCTGCTCTGGTATCCGCTATTGCAGCGACGCGAAGTCAACGAGATGCTGCGCAGCCTGTATCGCCTGCCCGCTGCAAACTGGCTGCATGCTTGGTTGCAAATCAAACAAGCACCAGAAAATGGCTTAGGTCTCTACGGCAGCGGTGTCTTCGTCATCAACCCGCCCTGGACACTGCGCAGCGAGTTGCAGGCCGCCTTACCTTGGCTACAACAACAACTGGCACAGGATGAACACGCACGTTCAGAATGCGTTTGCTCCGCATAACGCTAATATCTAGCTAATCAGTACGCCACTGTGGCAGACTACTTTTTCCCTGTTGGCTGTATGGATATCAATCATGAAAAAAACAATCAAAGTCTTGTTAACCGCGCTATTGACTGGCTGCTTCAGCTTTGCCGCGCAGGCTGAAATGATCGATGAAGTGGTTAAACGAGGCACTCTGCGCGTAGGCACTGACCCGGTATTTATGCCTTTGCAAATGCGCGATAAACGCGGCGACATCGTAGGCTTTGAGGTCGATTTAAACAAAGCGATGGCAAAGGCAATGGGCGTTAAATTGGAAATCGTCTCCATTGCCTTTGATGGCATTATTCCCGGACTGCTGACGGATAAATTTGATTTAATTGCCGCCGGCATGACCTTGACCCAAGAGCGCAATCTTAAAATCGGCTTTTCCGAACCCTTTATTTCCGTAGGGCAAACGCTGCTTATTCGTAAAGAATTGGCAGGCGATGTTAAATCCTACAAAGATTTAAATAATGAAAAATACCAAATCGCTTCAAAAATCGGTACCACCGGTGAAATTGTCGCCAAACGCTTAATGAGCCGCGCTCGCTACCATAATTTTGATACCGCCGATGAAGCACTGGTGGATTTAGTCAATGGAAAAATCGATGGCTTTGTGTTTGATTCAACCTACAATCTTATTGCTTTAGAAAAACGTGGTGCGGGAAAACTGATTCATCTGGACGAACCCTTTACTTATGAACCCTTGGCTTTCGGCCTGAAACGTGACGACCAAGCCAGCATTAACTGGATTAACAACTGGCTGGTACAAATCAAGCATGACGGCACTTACGACAGACTATATAACAAATGGTTTAAAAATACCGACTGGATGAAGGATATGGAATAACCAAAGATCCACTTCCGGCTGAATACAACATGAAACGAAGCAAGAAAAAACGCCTGCTCTGGCCTTGGCATCTATTAACCCTTGGCATTTTATTGATGCTGGGCTGGGGCTTATGGTTTTCCACTTCATTGATTGCCTATGAATGGCGCTGGCATCGCATACCGCAGTATTTTATCTATCAAGCCGAGATTACCCAACGCGCCGCAGAAGATGGACGCATTGCCAATATTACAACCCATAATGACATTACAGATGTCACTATCGATTACTATAACCAGCAGCAACAAATCGTTAAGATAGCCACCGACAGCCTGCATCTTAAGCAAGGCGACGATGTATCAGAAGGCGATGAAATTGGCATTGACCGCCACTTGGCTCCAGGGCCGCTGCTTTCTGGCTTATTCACTACCTTATGGATTGCTGTGCTTTCCGCCATTGTTGCTTTGGCTATTGGGCTAATGGCTGGGCTTGCCCGGCTTTCCCAAAACCCTACCCTGCGTGATTTAACCAGCATCTATGTTGAACTGGTACGCGGTACGCCGCTGCTGGTGCAGATATTTATCTTCTATTTTTTTATCGGCACGGTACTTAATCTGTCACGTGAATTTGCCGCCGTGGCGGCGCTGGGGTTATTTACCGGCGCTTATGTCGGTGAAATTATCCGCGCCGGTATTCAGTCAATTGCCAAAGGCCAGGATGAAGCGGCGCGCTCTCTGGGGTTATCCTCTGTACAAAGCATGCGCCATGTTATTTTGCCGCAAGCCTTTAGATGCGTACTGCCGCCACTCGCCGGGCAATTTATTACCTTGGTTAAAGATACTTCGTTGATTTCTGCCATTGCCATTACTGAACTCACCAAAAGCGGGCGCGAGGCCATTACCAGTTCTTTTTCTACCTTTGAAATCTGGTTTTGTGTGGCGGGACTTTATCTGCTGATTAACTTGCCTTTATCACAATTGACTAATTATCTGGAACGCAAGCTGGCCAAACATGATTAAAGTGCGCAATCTGGTTAAAATTTTTGAGCAAGGCAGTCAAGTGCTACGTGCTGTCGATAATGTCAGCACGGATATCAAGCAAGCTGAAGTGGTGGTTTTAATTGGCCCTTCGGGTTCGGGAAAATCCACTTTTTTGCGCTGTTTAAATGCCTTGGAAGAGTTGGATGAAGGCTCAATCTGCATTGATGGTGTGGATTTGGCCGACAGCAAAACCAATCACAATCTGTGGCGCCGCGAAGTCGGTATGGTATTTCAGCACTTTAATTTATTTCCGCATTTAAGCGTGCTGGAAAATCTGTGCTTGGCACAGCAAGTGGTTCGTAAGCGCAGTAAAAGAGAAAGCGAAGAAAAAGCCCGTACATTACTGGCTAAAGTCGGCATTGCGGAAAAAGCCAGCGAATACCCAAGGCGTTTATCCGGTGGCCAACAACAGCGTGTGGCTATTGCCAGAGCGCTTTGTATGGAACCTAAAGTCATGCTGTTTGATGAACCCACTTCAGCGCTCGACCCGGAAATGGTCGGCGAAGTATTGGATGTTATGAAACAACTTGCCAAAGAAGGCATGACCATGCTTTGCGTTAGTCATGAAATGGGATTTGCCCGCGAAGTAGCCGACCGCATTTTGTTTTTTGATCAAGGCCGTTTGCTGGAAGACGCAGCGCCTGCCCAATTCTTTGAACAGGCGAGTGACCCGCGCGTTAAAACCTTTTTAAAACAAATTCTTTAAAGCGCCTCCACAACTGCACTGCCCATCTGCGCGCAACTGACTGAAGATGCCTCTGCTTTGGCAATATCCGCCGTGCGCAGTCCTGCATCCAATACTTTGCCAACCGCCGCTTCAATGGCATTAGCGGCCTGCAACTCTGCAAAGCTGTAACGCAGCATCATGGCGAGTGACAAAATGGTTGCCAGTGGATTGGCAATACCCTTTCCTGCAATATCCGGAGCAGATCCGTGGCAGGGTTCATACATGCCTTTATTGTTTGCATCCAATGATGCCGAAGGCAGCATGCCAATAGAGCCGGTCAACATGGCCGCTTGATCCGATAAAATATCGCCAAATAAATTATCGGTAACGATCACATCAAATTGTTTGGGCGCACGCACTAATTGCATCGCGGCATTATCGACATACATATGCGACAATTGAACATCCAGGTAATCCGCCGCCAGTTCATTCATCACCGCTCGCCATAATTGACTGGATGCCAGCACATTGGCTTTATCCACCGAACAGAGTTTTTTACCGCGAAGACGCGCCATTTCAAAACCGACTTTGCCAATACGGCGAATTTCACTTTCACTATAAGGCAAGGTATCAAAGGCTTTACGCTCGCCACTGGCTAAAACTTCTTGTCCACGCGGCTTGCCAAAATAAATGCCGCCGGTTAATTCCCGTACTATTAAAAGATCAAGAGCGGCGACGATCTCCGCTTTTAATGAAGAAGCATCGGCCAATTGTGGATAAAGAATAGCCGGACGCAGATTAGCGAATAAGCCAAGTTCTGCACGGATTTTTAATAAGCCACGTTCCGGCCTTAAGGCTGGCTCGATATTATCCCATTGGGGCCCGCCAACCGCGCCCAGCAATACCGCATCAGCTTGCCTGGCTTTTTGCAAAGTGCTATCAGCCAGCGGCGTGCCGTATTGTTCATAAGCCGCTCCGCCGATGCTGTCAAAGTGCCATTGATAATTCAGCGCAAAACGTTGATTAACGCATTCCAGCACTTTAACCGCTTGCTGGATAATCTCCGGCCCGATACCGTCACCGGGGAGAATTAAAATCTGTTTGGACATAAAAATTCCTGTTTAAAATTCAAGCAAACAACCAAGGCTGCGCCGTGCGGTGTTTCTCTTCAAAGGCGCGAATGCGCGCTTCATCTTGCAAGGTCAAAGCAATATCATCCAAACCGCCCAGCAAACAATGTTTACGGAAAGCATCGACTGCAAAGCTATAGTGCATGCCATTTGGGCAAGTGACGCGCTGCGCGGCAAGGTCAATGGTTAATTGATAGCCTTTGTTTTTTTCACATTGAATAAAAAGTTCATCCACTTCGCTTTCTGCCAATACAATCGGCAGCAGGCCATTTTTAAAGCTGTTGTTGTAAAAAATATCGGCAAAGGAAGGCGCAATAATCGCACGAAAGCCGTATTCATCCAATGCCCAAGGCGCATGCTCGCGCGAAGAGCCGCAGCCAAAATTTTCCCGCGCCAGCAAAATACTCGCGCCCTGATAACGCGGAAAATTCAGCACAAACTCATTATTAAGCGGGCGCTTGCGGTTATCCTGCCCCGGTTCGCCAACATCCAGATAACGCCATTTATCAAATAAATTAGCGCCAAAACCGCTGCGTTTGATGGATTTTAAAAACTGCTTGGGAATAATCTGGTCGGTATCGACATTGGCGCGGTCTAACGGGCAAACCAAGCCGCAATGCTGAGTAAAGGCTTTCATTACAGTCCCTTCTGTATCAATTCGCGTACGTCCACAAAATGCCCGGCCACTGCGGCGGCGGCGGCCATGCCGGGGCTGACCAGGTGGGTGCGCCCGCCTGCGCCCTGGCGGCCTTCAAAGTTGCGGTTGGAGGTGGAGGCGCAGTGTTCGCCGTTTTCCAGTTTGTCCGGGTTCATGGCAAGGCACATGGAGCAGCCGGGTTCACGCCATTCAAATCCCGCTTCAACAAAAATTTTGTCCAATCCTTCTGCTTCGGCCTGCGCTTTGACCAGACCGGAGCCGGGCACCACCATGGCCAGTTTGACGTTGGCGGCGACTTTGCGGCCTTTGGCGACGCGGGCGGCTTCGCGCAGGTCTTCGATGCGCGAGTTGGTGCATGAGCCGATAAAGATTTTATCCAGATGAATCGCGGTGATCGGCTGGTTGGCGGTGAGGCCCATATACTTCAAGGCACGGGCGATGGAGTCTTTTTTGACCGGGTCGGCTTCACGAGCGGGGTCGGGCAGATGCTCATCAATGGGCAGAACCATTTCTGGTGAAGTGCCCCAACTGACTTGGGGCTTGATGTCTTCGGCACGCAGTTCGATCACTTTATCGAAAACGGCATCCGGGTCAGAAACCAAGGTTCTCCAGAGCCGGGTCGCTTTATCCCAATCCGCATCTTTGGGGGCGAGCGGACGGCCTTTAACGTAGTCGATGGTTTTTTCGTCCACCGCGACCAAGCCGACGCGGGCACCGGCTTCAATCGCCATATTGCATAAGGTCATGCGCCCTTCCACCGACAGCGCACGGATAGTGCTGCCCGCAAATTCCAGCGCATGCCCGGTACCGCCTGCGGTGCCGATTTTGCCGATAACCGCCAGCACAATGTCTTTGGCGGTGACACCTGTGGGCAGCGTGCCTTCCACGCGCACTTGCATGTTTTTCATCTTTTTGGCGACCAAACACTGCGTTGCCAGCACGTGTTCGACTTCTGAGGTGCCAATACCGTGCGCCAGTGCGCCAAAAGCGCCGTGGGTCGAGGTGTGTGAATCGCCGCAGACAATGGTCATGCCCGGCAAGGTTGCGCCCTGCTCAGGACCTATCACATGGACGATGCCTTGGCGGATGTCGTTCATCTTGAATTCGAGGATGCCAAAGTCTTCGCAGTTTTCATCCAGCGTTTGTACTTGCAGGCGCGAGATGGGGTCGCTGATAGCCGCAAGCCCGCCCAGGCGCTCGGTGCGCGTGGTCGGCACATTGTGATCAGGCGTTGCGATATTGGCATTCACTCGCCAAGGCTTGCGAGCGGCCAGACGCAGCCCTTCAAAGGCTTGCGGCGAGGTGACTT
Organism: Ventosimonas gracilis; assembly: GCF_001580025.1. Lineage (GTDB taxonomy): Bacteria > Pseudomonadota > Gammaproteobacteria > Pseudomonadales > Pseudomonadaceae > Ventosimonas > Ventosimonas gracilis. The sequence continues at coordinate 19,786 of NZ_LSZO01000006.1, forward strand.
CGTGCAGGATATGGCGATCGATATAAATCAGCGAGGAGCCGTCGTCACGGCGGGTGACTTCGTGCATTTGCCAGAGTTTGTCGTACAGGGTTTGGCCGGTCATGGAAGGTCTCATCAGCGCTTATAGTGCGTTTGCGGGCAAATGGTAGCGACCTGCGCTCAATAACTCCAATGTTTCCCGCGCCATGCAGGCTTTTTAGCCTTTTTGCAGAACTCCGACCTCCAGCGCCAAATGCACCAGCGCGGCCAAGGAATCAATGCCTAATTTATTTTTCAGCAGACAAATATGATTGGACAGGGTTTTGCGGCTGATGCACAGCCTTTCAGCAATCTGCTGCTGGGCAATGCCGCGAGCGAGCAGGATAAATACTTCCATTTCACGCGCCGTCATCCCCGCCAGACGACGGTCGCTGGCGCTGTCTTCACCGCGCGAACAGGCCATCTGCATGGCCCGTTCCGGTTCGATATAAACCTGCCCGCCAAGCGTCCGCCTGACCGCAGCCACCAGTCTTTGCGGCTCGGCGGTCTTGGACAACCAGCCGCACGCGCCTGCCGCCAACGCTTGGCGTACCAGTGCCAGTTCAGAGGTTTGCGCAAAAAACAACACACGCAGCCCGGGCAGGCGCTGGCGCAAACGGCGAGTAGTTTCCAGTCCGCTAATACCGGGCAGGTAAAAGTCCATCAGCAGCAGGTGCGGGATACTCTGCTGCACCTGTAGCAGTGCTTCTTCACCTGTTGCCGCTTCGCTGAAGCCTACCTGCGGCAAAGCCGTGCTTAGCGCACTGATACAGCCCAAGCGGATAATGGGATGACTGTCGACCAGCAGCAGTTTGATTGGCATGGTGTTGTTTTTCCCTCTCCCGCGCCCTTCTCCCACAAATGGGAGAAGGGAGAATACAGGCGCAGCCTTTACGGAAATTTACGACTTTAGTAGTGTTTTAAATCGCTCAAGGTCTAATTCCCAAGTCAGCAGTACCTTCCTCTAATGCCGCTTAGACCTTGTTGGGAGAAGCCGATGCTGCGCCTGTTGATGGGACTTGCTGCTACTTTTTTATGCGTGCTGTTTGCGCACGGCGAAGAGTTGGCGAAGTTTTCGCAAGAGGGCTACCGCAGCGCGTTTTATCGCAGCCCTACCCCGCCTTTTGCTGAACATGCCAGCACCATTGATACCGCCGCATTACAGGCGCTGCTTCAACAAAATCCCAAACCGCTATTGATTGATGTCTATGGTAGAACCTTTCTAAACGGGCGCTTTGTGGAGGATGAAACCCACGCCAATTTGCCAGGCAGCCTGTGGCTCGCCAATACCGGACTTGCTGAACTGGCTCCATCTTGGCAAACCTATTTTGCTGAGCACTTGACACGCATCACAGATGGCAACTTTAGCAGGCCATTGGTCTTTTATTGCCGTTCGGACTGCTGGCTGAGTTGGAACGCCGTTAAGCGCGCCCATGCGCTGGGCTACCTTCGTCTGTACTGGTACCGCGACGGCGTGGATGCTTGGCAGCAAGCCGGATTGCCGCTCGTCCCGGCAACCCCTGCTCCTTTTAACGAATAAATCGCCAAACAGGAACCAGCGCCATGTATAAGGTATTGATTGCTGACGACCACCCGCTGTTTCGTGAAGCCATTGCCCATGTGATTAGCGACGGTTTTCCTGATAGCGAGGTGATGGAAACCGTGGATTTGCCTAGCACACTGGCATTAACTGCCGAGCGCGACGACCTTGATTTGATTTTGCTCGACCTTAATATGCCCGGCATGCACGGCTTGGCCGGATTAGTCAGTTTGCGTAACGAAGCGCCGACCATTCCGATAGTGATTGTTTCGGCGGAACAGGACAAGCAAATCGTGCTGCAAGCGATGACTTACGGCGCGGTAGGTTTTATCACCAAAAGCCAGGCACGCTCACAGATGCAGGCGGCGATTGCGCAGATTTTGGGCGGCGATGTGTATCTGCCACCGGATATTATCCGCAGTCAAAAAGCCTGTTTAGGCAAAGCCTACGCAGAGCGCGGTATTGCGCCGGAGCTGTTGCAAACGCTCACGCGAAGACAGCTTTTGGTGCTGGAGCGAATGGGCAAGGGCGAATCCAACAAACAAATTGGCTACCACCTGGATATTGCCGAAACCACGGTTAAGGCACATGTGTCGGCGATTTTGCACAAACTCGGCGTACACAATCGGGTGCAAGCCATTTTGGCGATTGGCGAGACGGATTTTTCGGACTGGCTGCGCCGTTAGCCGTTATCTCTCCTCCCTCACAAGTGGGATAGGGCATGCTTATTAGCGCTTACCCAGCCAATGGCTCATCAGGGTTTTTAGCTTCATCGGCCTAAGCGGCTTGTGTAGCAAGCCAAAGCCCAAGGCGCGAACTTGCTGCCTGAGTTCATGACTGTGGTTGGCCGTAATCATCAGTACGGGCAGCGGCTGCGCCCGCCGCGCGTTAATGGTGCGGATGGCTTCAATGCCGTTGCTGCCTTCTTCCAGGTGATAGTCCACCAGCAATAAATCCGCTTCCGCGTGGAAGTTATCCACCTGTCGCGCTAAATCTTCGGCAGATAGCGCAGTAACCACTCGGCAACCCCAGCCTTCCAGCAAGGTGCGCATAGCGGCACAGATGCTCGCGTCGTTATCCAATACCCAAATCCGTGCGCCACGCAGCCATTCCAGTGGACTGCCGCTCGCTTGAGTAATAGTGCGCCGCTCGCCGCTTCTCGCCATCGGCACTTCCACGGCAAAGCAAGAACCTTTGCCCAAGACCGAATGCAGGCGAATACGATGCCCCAACATATGGGCAATTTTATCGACGATGGAAAGCCCCAGGCCCAGGCCTCTGTCGGCCAGATTGGCCGGAATTTCACCACGGTTAAATTCCTGAAAAATCTCCTGCTGACGTTCTTTGGCAATGCCAATGCCGCTATCCCAGACCTCAATCGATAAAAATCGCCCTTTGCGCCGACAACCCAGCAGCACGCGCCCGTTAAGCGTGTAACGAATGGCATTAGACAGCAGATTACGCACAATCCGCGCGAGCAATTGCGGGTCGCTGTGCAGCCAGGCGCGGCTTTGTACAAAGTCCAGCCGAAGACCGCTACGCGCAGCCACGACACGGTATTCACAGGCAAGATTGTGCAATAAGTCACTGGCGGCAAAACGGCTGATGTCCGGCTTGATAACGCCCGCGTCGAGTTTGGACATAGCAATTAACGTGCCGAGCAGGCTTTCCACATCGTCCAGCGCGTGACTGATGTTGTTCATCAGGTTCTGCGCACTGTCTGGCACCCGTTCGGCCAGCGCGGCGCAAAACAGTTGCGCGGCATTGAGCGGTTGCAGCAGGTCATGACTGACCGCAGCCAAAAATTTGGTTTTCGACAGATTGGCTTGTTCGGCTTCGTGCTTGGCTTCACGCAGACGCGCCTCCATGCGTGTACGCTCGTCGATTTCACGGCGCAGTTCTTCATTGACGCGGGTTAGCTCAAAGGTGCGTTCACGCACCTGTTCGGCCAGTGTCACCGAATGGGCAAAGGCGGCAAAGGCATCGCTGACGCGCCCTTCACCTTCTATGCGCTCGATAAGCGCGGCGTTAATACGCTTTAGTTTTTGTTCGCTCGCCAAAAGCGCCGCGAGCTGCGCTTTTAATTCGCTCACAGACTATGGCTGGCTGGCTGGCTGGCTGGCTGGCTGGCTGGCTGGCTGGCTGGCTGGCTGG
>NZ_LSZO01000007.1 GCF_001580025.1 Ventosimonas gracilis
AGTAATGTGCATCCCGTTAAATTATTCTCCGTAAGTGCTAAAACCCATCACTTGTTGCTTTCGCAAAATCTGATTGGCCTGCCCTAGCGCTGCACTCGCCTCCAATTCCAGACGGCGCAGAAAACAATCAAAACCAATGGTTAGCATCGGTGAGCCGAGACGTTTTTCAAGGCGCACAAACTCCATCTCCAATTCCGTTAGCAAAGCCACCGGCCGCATGGCCGTCAGCACCATACCCGTTTCCACCGCACAGTAAAAAGACAGACTTTGGTCTGCATGATTTTGCTGGATGGAGCGCACATAGTAATGCTCGCCCATGCGCACCGAAAGCGGGTGCATGGCAAAGTGGTAAAAATCCAACTGAGCCAAGGGCATACCTATCAGCCTTGCGTATTCCAGCGCGGCGGGTTCGGCATTGAGTTCATAAACGCGCCTTTGCGCACTGTCGGCACGGGTAACGACCAGCTTGGTTTTTTCCTCACGCGGGCGGATATGGCAGGTGCTGAATACCTCAAACTCGCACCAGGTATTAAACAGCACCAGCACCGCCGCGCCGCTGTGAAAGCGCCCTTGCCAGTAAACATGGGTGCAGGCCAGATGATTGTCATCACCGGCCGAACCGCCCAGTTGTGGAATGCTGCCCAGCGCGGCACTGAGTACCGCCAGCAGGGTTTCTTCACGGCTGGACAGCCCGTCGAGCAAGGTCAGCGCAAAACTATGCCCCTTAATCGGCGCAAGGCCGCGACTACGACAAGCTGCAATCAGTCGCTCAACGCGCGGCTGCGCATCGACCAGCCCCAACGGTTCGGTCTCTTCAATCAGGCAACTGGCGACGGCAAAACAACGCTTGTCGAAGCCTACGGCGCTGATGCAACCGCGAGCATAACCCTCAGAGGTAATCTCCCCAGCCGTGGTGCAGCCTACTAAAGGCACTCCGGCAAAGGTTTTATCCAGCGCCTGCCCCAACGCTTTCAGGTCGTATTCGGCGGAACAAAAAAACAGCACAAAACCAAGCTGTGGATGGATTAACTGCTGCGCCAATTCCTGCGCCGCTTGCTGCACAGACTTGGCCGAGGTCATCGCCTTAATCACTTCACAAATGGGTTGCATAAAACGATTGCCTGAAACGCTTGAAAGTGCATGGTAAGACAGCAGACAAGGCTAACCCCATCCTGCTTGCGGCTAGTGTTTCACCACCTAGAGTAGCAGGCTACGTTGAGCGCACAACTGCAACACAGCCCTAACCAAGTACTGCAAAGGGTACAGCATCAACAACACTGCCTGCCAAAGCTCCCGTTGCGCTAGACTGCCGCTCTTTCGCCCGTCTTTTCAGCGACCTTAAGTGATACCGCATGCTTGAAACTTACGTCAAAAAAATCCTTACCTCGCGTGTTTACGATGTAGCGCAGGAAACGCCGTTGCAACCTGCCCGCCAGCTTTCACAGCGTCTTGGCAACCAGATTTTGCTTAAGCGCGAGGATTTGCAGCCGGTGCATTCATTCAAGCTGCGCGGTGCTTACAACAAACTGGCGCAGCTCACAACAAGCGAACGCGCCTGCGGGGTGATTACCGCTTCGGCAGGCAATCACGCACAAGGCGTGGCGCTGGCGGCGCAAAAGTTGGGGATTAAGGCGCATATCGTGATGCCGCGCACCACGCCGGAACTTAAGGTAAAAAATGTTCGCGCTTACGGCGGGCATGCCTTGCTGTATGGCGATAGCTTCCCCGAAGCGCTGGCGCACTCGCTGAAATTGGTCGAGGAAAAAGGCTACGTCTACGTCCATCCCTACGATGACCCCGAAGTCATTGCCGGACAAGGCACCATCGGTATGGAACTGCTGCGCCAGCAACCGGGGGCGCTGGACGCGATTTTTGTACCCGTCGGCGGCGGTGGACTGATTGCTGGAATTGCCGCTTACGTTAAATATCTGCGTCCATCGATCAAAATGATTGGCGTAGAAGCCAATGATTCGAACTGCCTGCAAACGGCGCTAGCGGCGGGCGAACGGGTGGTTTTGGAACAAGTCGGACTGTTTGCCGATGGCGTAGCGGTGGCGCAAATGGGTAAACATAGCTTTGCCATTGCCCGTGATTATGTCGATGAAGTGATTAGCGTCGATAGCGACGCCATCTGCGCGGCGATTAAAGACCTCTACGAAGACACCAGGCAAATTACTGAACCGGCAGGAGCGCTGGCGCTCGCCGGTATCAAACAATATGTCGAACGCAGCGGCGTTCGTGGGCAAACGCTCGTCGCCATTACCTCCGGTGCCAATATCAATTTTGACCGCCTGCGCCATGTTGCCGAACGCGCCGAATTGGGCGAAAAACGCGAGGCGATTATTGCCGTGACCATCCCCGAACGCCCGGGCAGCTTTAAAGCCTTTTGCGAAGCGCTGGGCAAGCGGCAGATTACCGAATTTAACTACCGCTACCACCACAGCACAGAGGCACATATTTTCGTCGGCGTACAGACCGACCCGGAGCTTGATCCACGCGCCGCGCTGGTCGAAAAACTGCGTGGGGACGGTTTTCCGGTCGTGGATTTAACCGATAACGAGCTCGCCAAATTACATATTCGCCATACCGTGGGCGGACACAGTAAAACCATCGCTAATGAAATGGTCTTTCGCTTTGAATTTCCCGAACGCCCCGGCGCATTATTTAGATTTTTGCAGCGTTTGGGCGGGCGCTGGAATATCAGCCTGTTTCATTACCGTAATCACGGCTCCGCCGACGGCCGCGTACTGGCTGCATTGCAAGTACCGCCATCTGAACGAGGCGAAGTGATCAAGACGCTCGATGCCATCGGTTATGACTATCTGGATGAAACGGATAATCCGGCGTACCGGTTATTTTTAGGGCAATAGCAGTTATGGTAAAAAGCGCAGGTTTCCAACACTTAAACGAACAAAAATGCTAAACGGCAAGCTACACCTGTTTTTTCACAGCGAGCTGGATAATCCCGCGCGCTGGCAAGCGGCCTTAACCGAACAACTGGGCGAGTTGCAGTTTTCCACGGTCGATCACTGCACCAGGCCAGATACCGTTGATATTGCGCTGCTATGGACTGCTCCAGCAAACGGCTTGGCCGATTTTTCTGCACTTAAAGCGGTGCTTTCGCTGGGCGCGGGAATTAACCAACTGGATTTATCGAGCTTGCCGCACCCAGTGCCGATTGCACGCTTGGTCGATCACTCGCTCACACAAACGATGGTCGAATACGCCCGCGCAGCGGTATTTCGTTATCACCGCGCCTTGCACCGCTTTGAACAGCACTCAAGGCAACGCCTGTGGCAATTTGAAGCGCCGCTTTTGGCGCAGCAACGCTGCATCGGCGTGCTGGGGCTGGGCGAGTTGGGCAGTGCCATTGCGCAGGCGTTGGCGAAGGACGGTTTTAATCTGCAGGGCTTTAGCCGCAATCCAAAAATACTGCCGCCCATTACCTGCCATTCGGGCGAACAAGGCTTATATCGGCTCGCTGGCGAAGTGGACATGCTGATTAACGTGCTGCCGCTGACCGCAGAGACCGAAGGCATATTAAATCGCTCATTGTTTAATGCGTTTAATAAAGCCGTTTTTCTTATCAATATGGGTCGTGGCGCACATTTGATTGAAGAAGATTTATTGGATGCACTCGATAGCGGACAAATTGAAGCGGCAACGCTCGATGTCACGCCAATCGAACCACTACCGGATGAAAGCCTTTTGTGGAACCATCCTAAGGTGCTGATTACCCCGCATGTAGCCGGGCTTTCCAGTCCGCAGCAGGCGGCGGTTAATCTGGCTGAAAATATCCGCCGGACAATGGCGGGCAAACCTTTGCTTAATCAAGTGGATTTAACCCGGAGCTATTGAAATGGCTGGTGGCTGGACACGCGACGACAATGTGGCCGAGCAAATCGAAGACAGCATCTTAGATGCCGTCGCCCGCGCTCGCAGCAGCTTGCCGCGGGGTGAAAGCCTGCACCACTGCGCCGAATGTGACGCACCCATTCCCGAAGCCCGCCGTAGTGCGCTGCCCGGTGTGCGCCTGTGCATTGCCTGCCAGAGCGAGCAGGATAAAACGCAGCAAAGCATTAGCCTCTACAACCGCCGTGCCAGTAAAGACAGTCAATTGCGTTAATCCACACAGTTAGCCTGCTTGCCGGAGAGGGCAAACGCTATCCTATTGCGCGTCTTGCCGGTATAAAATCCGCCCGCGCTCATCTTTAGCGTGTTCTTAAAGTAACAATGGCGGTGTTTCGTATTCGTTAAGTAGTAGCGACACCGGCTGGATACGGAAATCCTCAGTAACGTGACCATCAGCGGCTTGGCCCACAGCGCTGACTTATGTCTGCAAAAAATTAAAAACTGCACAGGAAAAATCAATGAGACGTTGGAACGGTTGGGGCGAAGAACACACAGAAATGGCGCTGGCGGCAGATGGCGCCCGTTTTTTACAAGGCGTATTAGGCGACGGTCAAGTACTGCCGCTAGCCAGTTTAGACAGCGTGATTAAACAAGTACCACCCTCGCGCCTGCCCGCCCATCCGCTCACCAGCTGCGACCCTGAACTGCGCATACGCCATGCCCGTGGGCAAAGTCTGCCAGACTGGCTCGCCATGCGCAGCGGCCAGTTTGAGCGGTTTCCCGATGCGGTCGCGCTGCCGGAAAGCGCCGAACAAATCCGTGAACTGCTCGCTTTTGCCAAAGCGCAAGACGCGCTGGTCATTCCCTACGGCGGCGGCACTTCGGTGGCCGGACATATCAATCCGCCGGAAAGCAGCAAGCCCGTCCTGACCCTCTCATTGGCACGGATGAACCGCCTGCTGGAACTCGATACCACCAGTCATCTCGCCACTTTCGGCGCGGGCGCGAACGGCCCGCAGGTGGAAAGCCAGTTACGCGCCAAAGGCTACCGTTTGGGGCATTTTCCGCAGTCCTTTGAACTGGCCACGGTCGGCGGTTGGATTGCCAGCCGTTCCAGCGGGCAGCAGTCCTTGGGTTATGGTCGTATTGAGCAGCTTTTTGCCGGTGGTCTGCTGGAAACCTTTGACGGCACACTGGAAATTAAAGGTTTTCCCGCCTCTGCCGCAGGCCCTGATTTGCGCGAGCTGGTATTAGGCAGCGAGGGGCGCTTTGGCGTGCTCTCTGAAGTCAAAATGCGCGTCTCGCGTGAACCGGCTTGCGAGCGCTTTTACGCGGTATTTCTGCCGGACTGGAATCACGCGCTGCCCGCCGTGCGCGAACTGGTGCATGCGAAAGTGCCGCTATCGATGCTGCGTCTTTCCAACACGGCAGAAACCACCACGCAACTTAAGCTGGCCGGACATCCCGGACAGATTGCCTGGCTGGAGCGCTATCTGCGTCTGCGCGGCATCAGCTCGGATAAGTGCATGCTGCTGCTCGGGATCAGCGCTCACCCCAAGCAACTGCGTGCTTCGCTGAGCCAAGCCAAGGCCATTCTTAAACCACATGGCGCGGTGTGGACGGGTACGCTGCTGGGCAAAATCTGGGAACGCGGGCGGTTTCGCTTTCCCTATCTGCGCGAGACCTTATGGCAGGCCGGTTATTTGGTCGATACGCTGGAAACCGTGATCGATTGGAGCGGCGTAGAACGCTTGCTGGGTGCGCTAGAGCACAGCTTGCAGGCTGGATTAAAAGACGAAAACGAACCGGTGCATGTATTTACCCATTTGTCGCACCTGTACGGCAGTGGTTCGAGCATTTATACCAGCTACCTGTTTCGCCCAGGGGCGGACTACAAGACGGCGCTGGCGCGCTGGCAAAAACTCAAAAAAGCCGCTTGTGAAGCCATTGTCCGCGAAGGCGGCAGCATCAGTCATCATCACGGCGTAGGGCGCGACCACGCACCTTACTTGGCGGCGGAAAAAGGCGAGCGCGGCATGGCGGTACTGCAAACACTGGCGCAGCACTTTGACCCCCAAGGCAGGCTTAACCCCGGCGCTTTGCTGCTCGATCAAGGACAGATGCAATGACCGCCTGGAACGCCGCTTGGCGGCAGCAAGCCTTGCCCGAACTCGCCGCGCAGTCTTGGGATTTGCTGGTTATCGGCGGCGGCATTAACGGCGCGGGCATTTTGCGCGAGGCGGCGCGCCAAGGCTTTAAGTGCCTGCTGCTGGAACAGCGCGACTTTGCCTTTGGCACCTCCAGCCGCTCATCCAAAATGGTGCACGGCGGTCTGCGTTATATCGCCAAAGGCGGCTGGCGACTTACCCGTGATGCCGTGCGTGAACGCGAACGGTTACTCAAAGAAGCGCCCGGCCTTATCGAGCCGCTGCCTTATTTAATGCCGCACTACCGCTACAAAATCCCCGGACGCTTTATTTTTGGCGCACTTTTGACACTCTATGACCTGTTCGCCAAAAAGTCGCGTCATCACTACTGCAATCCGCAGCAACTTACCCTGCTCGCCCCGGGCATTAACCACGAACGGCTAACCGGTGGCACCTGCTTTTTTGATGCGGGGGTCGATGACGCACGATTGGTTTTGCGCGTATTGGATGAAGGGCGCGAAGACGGCGGCGAGGCGTTAAACGGCGTACAGGTGCTGGAACTATTGCGTGAAAACGGCCGTGTGGTCGGCGTAAAGGCCAAGGACAGCGAAAACGGCGAAACCTTCGAGCTACGCAGCCAGATGGTCGCCTTAGCCACCGGAGCTTGGGCAGATCGCCTCGCAGGCGGCAAAGGCGAGCAACATATCCGCCCGCTGCGCGGCAGTCATATCGTATTGCCGGGCTGGCGATTGCCCGTGGCTTATTCTTTTACCTGCATGCATCCGGACGACGGCAGGCCGGTATTTATCTTCCCGTGGGAAGGCGCAACGGTGATCGGCACAACGGATTTGGATCATCAAGACAATCTGGATAACGAGGCGCGTATCACCCAAGCAGAACTTAATTACCTGCTAAAACTCTGCACCCACCAGTTTCCGCAGGCGGACATTGTTGCAGAGGATCTACTGTCTTCTTTCGCCGGAGTAAGGCCGGTGATCAGCAGCGGCCAAGCGGGCAAGCGCCCGTCTGACGAATCGCGCGAACACGCACTGTGGACTGAGCCGGGCGCGGTCACGCTGGCCGGCGGCAAACTCACCACCTTTCGCCTGCTGGCGCGTGAAGTCCTTAAAGCTTGCGCCGCACAAATGGGACGCCCCTTGCAGCTCACCGACGCGCCAGTATTTTCTGCTGCACCGCCCGTATCCAGTCAAAAGCTTTCCAGCGAACAAAGCCGCCGCTTGGCCGCGCGGCATGGACGCAACTTCCCACGTCTGCTCGAATTGATTGCCGAAATAGGCAGCGAACGCATTGGCTCAACCGACTGCATCTGGGCAGAACTTGCGCTTGCCGCCGAACGCGAGCTGGTACTGCATCTGGACGACCTGCTACTGCGCAGAACACGTCTTGGCCTGTTGCTCGCAGAGGGTGCGCGTGCCTGGCTGGTGCGCATCCGCGCCCTCTGCCAGCCCCGTTTAGGCTGGGATGACGACCGCTGGCAGCACGAACAATTTCGCTGGCTCGCACTTTGGCGACAATATTACAGCCTGCCAAGCACCAAGGAGAGCGCATGAGCGACTTACTGCTGGCGCTGGATAACGGCACACAAAGCGTACGCGCCCTGCTGTTTGATAGCAGAGGCGTCCTGCTCGGCAAAGGCAAGGTCGAGCTTGAACCCTACTACTCAACGCAGCCCGGCTGGGCCGAGCAAGACCCTGAATATTATTGGAAATGCCTGGGGCAAGCCTGCCAGCAACTGTGGCAGGAAAGCGGCATCGACCTCTCGCGCATTCGCGGTGTGGCACTGACCACCCAGCGCGGCAGCATTATCCACGTCGATAAAGACGGCAAACCGCTGCGTCCCGCCATTATCTGGCTCGACCAGCGCCGCGCCGAAGCACTGCACAAAATGTCCTGGCTTTGGCGCAGCCTGTTTAAACTCGCCGGTGCCACCGGCATCATCGAGCACTTACGCGCGCAAGCTGAGGTCAATTGGGTTGCGCAAAATCAACCAGACATTGCCGCAAAAACCCATCAAATACTGCTGCTGTCCGGCTTTTTTACCCATCGCTTAACCGGACACTTTGCCGACTCGCGCAGCAGTTGCGTCGCCTACCTGCCGTTTGACTACAAAAAACAAGACTGGGCAGGCCCGCGTAGCTGGCTTTGGCAGGCGCTTGCCATCCGCCGCGAACAACTGCCCGAACTCAAAGACCCCGGGCAAACCTTGGGGCATATCACCCGCGAAGCGAGCGAGCACACCGGCATTCCCGAAGGCTTGCCGTTGATTGCCGCCGGAGCCGACAAAGCCTGCGAAGTCTTAGGCTGCGGCTCTCTGGCCGAAGGCACGGCCTGTCTTTCCTACGGCACTACCGCCACCATCAACACCACCAGCCGCCGCTACCGCGAAGTCACCCGCCTGCTGCCGCCCTACCCCGCTGCCATTCCCGCGCATTACAACTCGGAAGTGATGATTTACCGCGGCTTTTGGATGGTGAACTGGTTTAAGCAGGAATTTGCTGAACTCGAACGCCAGCGTGCAGAGCACTTAGGCGTGGTCGCTGAAACCCTGTTCGACGAACTGCTGCAAGCCGTACCCGCAGGTAGCATGGGATTAATGCTGCAACCCTACTGGACGCCCGGCATCCGCGAGCCAGGTCTTGAAGCCAAAGGCGCGGTAATTGGCTTTGGCGACGTGCACCGCCGCGCCCATCTGTACCGCGCGATTATTGAAGGCTTGGGCTACGCACTGCGCCAAGGTAAAGAACGCATCGAAAAACGTAGCCGCACGCGCATCAAGCAGCTTCGCGTTTCCGGCGGCGGCTCGCAAAGCGATGCCATTATGCAAATGACCGCCGACATTTTCGGCCTGCCCGCCGAACGCCCACACACCTGGGAAACCTCCGGCCTTGGCGCAGCCATTGCCTGCGCCGTAGGGCTTGGCCTGCACCGGGATTTCCCCAGCGGCATTGCCGCGATGACGCGCACCGGTTCAGTTTTTCAGCCAAACCCCGAAGCCGCGGCGCTCTACCTTCGCCTCTATCAAGAGGTTTACCTTGGCATGTACGACAAACTGCGCCCGCTCTACCAAAAAATCCGCGAGATTACCGGCTATCCGGCTTGACATCCGCCCTAGGCTTAGTGCCCGCCCGCTGCACCTGCCGCTTTACCGCCAAATGGCGGTTTGGCGAGCCACAAAAAGCCGATGATGACGAGAAACACCCAGCCGAGCAGGTAGAAAATATCGTTAAAACCCATTTGCGAGGCTTGATGGCTGATAACCCCGACATCAAGCAGCGCCGCGCCACGTATAGGGTCGCCTTGGCCTAACTCGGTTAACTGCTCAGTGACGCCTGGGACATAGGCTGAGATGTGTTCGGTTAATTGTGCGTGATGCTCCGCGCCGCGCCTGCTCCACAGCCAGGTGGTTAACGAGGTCGCAAAACTGCCGCCGAGCGTGCGCAAAAAAGTGGCAAGACCACTGCCGGAGGCAATATCCGAACCGCTTAAATCAGACAATAAGATTTGCAATACCGGCATAAAAAACAGTGCCACCCCCGCCCCCATTAACAATTGCACACCAGCGACATGATTAAAATCCACCTGCAGATTAAAGCCTGCGCGCATAAAACAAGTGATGGACAAAAAGATAAAGGCCAGCGTAGCCAGCAGTCGCAAATCAATACGGCTGGAATATTTACCAATAATCGGTGCCAATACAATGGCTAAAATCCCCAAAGGTGCCGTAGCCAAACCCGCCCATAACGCGGTATAACCCATATCGCGCTGCAACCACTGCGGCACTAAAAATACCACAGCGACAAACGCCGAATAAGCAAGCACCATTGCCAACGTGCCGTTACGAAAGTTGCGGTGACGAAACAGTTTTAAATCCACTATCGGTTCTTTGTCAGTTAATTCCCAAATCACAAAAACCAGCAGCGCTATGGCGGAAACTACGGAAAGTGCAATAATTAAATCCGACTCAAACCAATCTTCATCATTACCCAAATCCAGCACGATTTGTAATGCGCCTACGCCAATCATTAAACTGGCAAGGCCGATATAATCCATTCGCGCTTTTTCCGTGCGCCTTGGAAAGCTCTTTAATTGGTTGGAAACAATGAAAGTAGCCATTAAACCTAATGGCACATTGATTAGAAAAATCCACTCCCAACTGTAATTATCGGTAATCCAGCCGCCCAAAATCGGCCCGGCAATCGGCGCAACCACCACAATTAATGACAATAGCGCGAGCGCCTGTCCGCGCTTTTCACGCGGATAAATAGCGACCAACAAGGCTTGGGTAATGGGAAATAAGGGCCCTGCGCAAAAGCCCTGCAGGGTTCGCGCGGCGACCAGAAACCCCATGCTGTGCGCCAAGCCACAAAGCAACGAAGCCAAGGTAAAGGCGAGCGTCGCCCCCAAAAACAGCCGCACCTCACCAAAACGGCGGCTGAGCCAGCCGGTAAGCGGCAGCGCAATCGCGGTACTGACGGCAAAAGAGGTAATCACCCAAGTGGCCTGCTGGGTGCCTGCGCCCAGGTTTCCGGCAATAGTCGGCAGTGACACGTTGGCAATGGTGCTGTCTAAAACCTGCATAAAAGACGCCAGCGCTAAACCCGCGGCGCACAGCCCGCGAATCGGTGGCACAAAGCCATCATCGGCCTCAGCAGAAGTTGCACTAGACATGATGTCAATCCCGCCGGGTCGATGATAGATTGTCTTTAATAATCTGCGTAATCAGCGCATCGGCCTGTTGCAACTGCCCGTCATAAACATCGGTGGCAAATAATTCACCAGGGGCTTTATGCTCGGCCAGTATCTTGCCGCTTTGGTCGTGCAAATCCACCTTGACGTGCATGGAAAGACCAATACGCAGCGGATGTTCGGCGAGTTGCTCAGGGTTTAAGCGGATACGTACCGGCAGCCGCTGGACGATTTTTATCCAGTTGCCACTGGCATTTTGTGCCGGCAACAGCGAAAACGCCGCTCCCGTACCCAGCCCTAGACTATCCACCTGACCTTGATAAGTCACTTCGCTGCCGTACAAATCGGCGTACAGATGCACCGGTTGTCCCAAGCGCATTTGCCGCAATTGGGTTTCCTTAAAATTGGCCTCAACCCACATTTGCTGCGGCGCAATAACCGCCATCAGCACCTGCCCAGGCTGCACCAGTTGCCCAATCTGCACTGAGCGACGTGCGACAAAACCGGCCACCGGCGAGACTATGGCACTACGTTGTTCCTGCAAAAACGCCTGCCGAAAACGCGCCGCCGCTGCCAACACCTGTGGATGAGTGGCCACTGCCGTGTCATCGACTAAAGCAAGGCTTTGCTTTAAACCTTCACGCGCACTGGTGACGGCGGCTTGTGCTGAAGCCAGTGCCTCGCTTGCGTGGGCAAGCTCTTCGCTGGAAATCGCGCCGCCTTCGGAAAGTGCCTTGCGCCGCTGCCAATCGGCACGGGCGCGGCGCAGCGCCGCTTCACGGGCATTAAGCTCGGCCTTGGCGCTGTCTGCGCTGCGATACAAGCCGCGCACTTGACGCACGGTCTGCGCCAAATCAGCCTTGGCCTGAGCGCGGGCGACCTGTGCATCGGCCGGGTCAAGCTGCACCAGAAGTTGCCCGCGTTCTACCTGCATGCCATCATCAACCGCAATGCTGGTCACCGTGCCGCTAACGCGCGGTACAATCTGCACCTGGTTGCCCTGCACATAGGCGTTATCGGTTTCCTCATACCAGCGCAGAACCGTCCAATACCAAAAAGCGGTCGCCGCCAATCCCAATAAAACCAATAAAAACAAACCACTGAGCAAAAAACGGCGTTTACCCGATGGAGCCGCATCACTGCCCACAGCAATATCACCCATGAGTTAAATCCCTGAAAAAGATTGCAACCAATGAATAAAAACAAAAGAATAAGACACTTAAAGACAAGCGCAAAAACGCCCATGTGATTTTAGCAAAAAGCCGATGGAGTTTCCCATGCAAAACGAGCCAATAGCCAAAGTTTTACCAAGCATTGCTTTTATGTTGTTTTACTTGTGCCTACTGGCTGAAAATATCTCAAATAAATTCAACAGATCGTTCAATCTGTCGCGCCCATTAAATCTTGGCGTTTTAATCCATTGCGTAGCGATTTAATTGATCTTCGCCATTATCGGTAAAACTATCTCGGCCTTATCGTTTTACTTGAACAAAATGTAGATAAAATACCCCCTTTATCGGAACCTTAATCGCCAATGGATTACCTGCCACTGTTTCATAATTTAAAAAACCGCCCGGTATTGTTAGTGGGTGGCGGCGAACAGGCTTTGCGCAAAGCTCGGTTATTAACTTCAGCCGGAGCCAGGTTGCGTGTAGTCGCACCCATTATTCACCCCGAATTAGCGGCACTGGCGCAGTCACCTGCGCGGCGCGAATACCGTGAAATAGACCTTGACGGCGTACAGCTAGCCGTCGCTGCGACCAATAACAGCACCGTCAATGCCTGTGTTGCAAAGGATGCGCAGCAACGCGGCATTGCGGTCAATGTGGTCGATGCACCTGAGCTTTGCACGGTGATTTTTCCGGCCATTGTGGACAGGTCGCCACTGATTGTGGCGGTGTCTTCTGGTGGCGTTGCGCCCGTACTTGCGCGTTTGCTTAGAGCGCGGCTGGAGAGCCTGATTCCTGCCGCCTATGGGCGCTTGGCGCAGTTGGCTGGGCGCTTTCGCCAAGAGGTCAAACGCACTCTGCAGGCACCAGCGCAGCGACGGATTTTTTGGGAGGAAGTCTTCCAAGGCCGGGTGGCTGAGCGCGTTTTGGCTGGACAGGAAAATGAGGCGCAGCGGCTGCTGCAAGAAAAACTGCAAGAAAAACAAGCTGATGCCACAGGCGAGGTCTACCTGGTCGGTGCCGGGCCGGGTGATGTGGATTTACTGACCTTTCGCGCACTGCGCCTGATGCAGCAAGCCGATGTGGTGCTCTATGACCGCTTGCTGCCCGCGGATATTCTTGATCTGTGCCGTCGCGACGCAACGCGGATTTATGTCGGTAAACGCGCGGCAGAACATGTGGTAGCGCAGGAACAAATCAATCAGATGTTGGTTAGGCTCGCCAAGCAGGGCAAGCGCGTGCTGCGCCTAAAAGGCGGCGACCCGTTTATCTTCGGCCGCGGCGGCGAGGAAATCGAACAACTGGCGGCTGAGGGCATTCCTTTCCAGATCGTACCCGGCATTACGGCGGCGAGCGGTTGCGCAGCCTATGCCGGTATTCCGCTAACCCACCGCGAGCATGCGCAGTCAGTGCGCTTTGTCACTGGCCACCTAAAAAACGGCAGCTGCGACCTACCTTGGGCGGACTTGGTCTCGCCCGCGCAAACCCTGGTGGTCTATATGGGACTAGGTGGCTTGCCTTTTATCTGCGAACGCTTGATAGCCCACGGGCGCGCCGCAGCAACTCCTGCTGCCTTAATCGAACAAGGCACCACCGCGCAGCAGCGTGTGATTAGCGGCACATTGGCCGACTTGCCCGAACAAGCCGCCCGGCAGCGAATCTCGGCCCCTACCCTGCTGATCGTGGGTGAAGTGGTCAAACTACGTGAGCGGCTCGCTTGGTTTAATCCATCAAGCTAGTAAAAATATGCAAATACAAATTACTATCAACCTTTTTACGGAGCACCCGCATGCTGCTGCAAATTTCGGGCGTTTTTAATCCAGAGGAAGTCGCCAAAATCCGCGCCGCGCTGGAAGCAGCTAACTGGCTCGATGGCAAAATTACCGCGGGCTGGCAGTCGGGGAAAGCCAAACATAATCAGCAACTTGCCGAAGATGACAGGCTTGCGCGGGAGATCAGCTCACTGATTTTGCAAAGGCTGTGGACGCACCCGAAGTTTGTTTCGGCGGTGCTGCCGCTTAAAGTCTTCCCGCCCTTGTTTAACCGCTATGGCGTAGGCGAATCCTTCGGTTATCACATTGATAACGCAGTACGCGCGGTAAAAAACAGTACAGAACAGGTGCGAACCGATGTCTCCACCACGGTATTTTTTTCCGACCCTGAAAGCTACGACGGCGGTGAACTGGTTATCCAAGATACCTTCGGCACCCAGCGCGTTAAGCTCGCCGCCGGTGATTTGCTGCTCTATCCAGCCAGCAGCCTGCACCGCGTTGAGCCGGTGACGCGCGGAGTACGCCTTGCTTCATTCTTCTGGACGCAAAGCATGGTGCGCGACGACGGTAAACGCAGGCTGCTGTTTGAGATGGATCAAGCCATCCAAAGTTTAACCGCTGATATGCCAGAACATCCGGCACTACTGCAACTGGCGGGGACTTACCACAATTTATTAAGGCAATGGGCCGAGCTGTAATTAACGTCCTGATAAAATGCGGATAAGGCTTTAATTGCATTAAGTCTTGCCATGACTTTATCGACCATAGTATCCGGCAGACTTGTTATTGGCTTTCTTGTTATTTGTTAAAGTTTTTAGTTGGGGTCTTAGGAAGCAAACGCGATCAAAGCGGCTGTTCACGCAGTAATTTTAGCAAGGCCAGATAGATGTTTTCATGTCGATGATTGAAC
>NZ_LSZO01000008.1 GCF_001580025.1 Ventosimonas gracilis
GCTGATTTTCGAACGTTTGAAGTACCTATTTTTACCAGTCATATCAGGAAGTTATCATGCCATAAAAACATGTTTGCTTCCTAAGACCCTGCCTATATATAAAAATGTGACTTTATTTTATGAAAATTTAGTAACAGCAGAGGGGAGACAGTGCTTGGGCGACGCTGCAAACGGAAGGGATTGCCAGATAGGGGATTTGCCCAAGGCAAGGCGCGGGCAAGCGTTGTTTCAAGCTAAGTAAATTTTCATTGAGTTTTGCGCTATCCGGCTCAAGACAGTTGGCGACCCAGCCGGCAAGTGGCAGGCCATCGTGTTGGATGGCTTCAGCGGTCAACAATGCGTGGTTGATGCAGCCCAAGCGGATGCCGACGATCAGAATGACCGGTAGTTTTAAAGCGCAGGCAATATCGGCCAAGGTTTCTTGAAGGTTGATAGGCACTCGCCAGCCACCAGCGCCTTCGACCAGCGTTAAATCGGCTTCTTTGTTGAGAACGTTTTGTACGACGCGAGCGAGCGAGGCGGCGGACAGTTTTATGCCTGCTTCTTCAGCGGCCAGATGCGGTGCAATGGCGGGGGCAAAGGCGTAGGGGTTGAGCTCGTCGTAGCACAGCGCCGCGGTGCATTGCTGCCAGAGTGCCAGTGCGTCGCTATTGCGTAGCCCTTGTTCGGTTTGTTCGCAGCCGGAGGCAACTGGCTTGGCGGCGGCGGTGGTTAAGCCTTGCTGGCGGGCTGCGTATAACAGTGCGGCGCTGACGGTGGTTTTGCCTACGCCGGTATCAGTGCCGGTGACAAAGAAGGCTTGTCGCATTATGTTGCCTTGCCCAATACGGCATAGACCACCTGCCAAGTGGCAGGCAGCCCTTTTGCGCATTGTTTTTGTTGATAGGCGCGGGTCATGGCGGCAAAGCGTGCTCTGCCGCCGAGGCCAGGTGGGCGGTTGGGACTTAAATTGTGTGCGCCGAGGGCTTTAAGTTCGCCGGTTAATTTTCGAAGTGTTGGATAGTGGTGCAGTTCAGCGTGGCAGCTTAGGTGGTGCAGCTTGAAGTCACTGGCACGGCAGATGGCTTGGTAGCCTGCAAATGCGCGAAAGCGGTTGACGTGGGTGAAGTGGTCTGCGGCCTGCCAAGCGGCGTTTAGTTCGGCGAGTGTGCCGCTGGCGAGGCTGGTAAAGGCGAGCAGGCCGCCCGGGCGCAAGGTGCGCCCGGCTTCGCTTAGGACTTGTTCGAGGTTTTTGCACCATTGCAGGCAGAGGTTGGAGAACAGCAGGTCAAATGAGCCTTCGCTGAACGGGAGGTTTTCGGCATCGGCCGCTATCCAGTGTTCTGCGCCGCCTTGGCTTTTGGCGTGGTGCAGCATGCCTTGGGCGATATCAAGGGCATAGCCTTGAGATTTGGGGTAGCGAGCGGCCAGTAGCCGGGTGAAATGGCCGCTGCCACAGCCGATGTCGAGCCAGCTTTGTACCTTCTCCCCGGCCCCCTCTTCGACCACAGCGTTTTTTCTCCATTCCTCACTTGCCGGGGAGACTGGCAGCAGATTGAGCAGGCGCTCGCCGACTTCGCGTTGAAAGGCGGCGGCGCTGTCGTAGGTGGGTGCGGCGCGGGAAAAGGAGGCGGCAATTTGGCGTTTGTCAGGCATGGGAGGAATGCACCGTGCTGATGATTTCACGCGCAAGCCAAGCACTTGCCGTTAGCGGTAAAGCGTGACCATTGCGGTCATATAGGTAGCTGGAGATATTTTTGGAAGGCCGTAAACCCTCCAGCGCAAAGCGGGTTTTGCTGGCAAAGGTTGCGGGCAAAAAGGCATCTTGTTCGGCCAGAGCATGCCGCTGCGCACCGCTAAATTGGCGAAGGGCAGGGCGGGTATCGAGTGTCGTCAACAGTTCTAGCCCTGCGAGCAGTGATGGATGCCGGGCGGGTAGATGAAGTGCTGCCAATTGGCGGGCGATTTCGCGCTGATTGGCGCTACCTTGGCTAACCAGTAAGTCAAAACGGCTCAAAGTGGCTTCGGGGTTTTCTTTAAAGCCTTCGCAGAATCGGCGAAAGGTGGCTTCATCCAAGGCATAAGGCCAGTCGGCGCGTGCATAAAAGCAGGGGTTGCTGCACAGGGTAATCAGCCCCGGGCAGTGCTTTTTGCCGCGCCTTGCGGCAATCTCTGCCGCAAGCATGCCGCCTAATGACCAGCCAATCAGCCAGGTGTTTTGGGGGATGCGTGCGTCCAATTCGTCCAGCCAGTCACCCGCACGCGCCGTGGTCGGCAGCGCGTGCAGGCTGGTGGCGTAGTGCTCAGCCAGTGCTTGTTCAAGCGGCTGCATCACCTCTGCGCGGTACGACCAGCCGGGCAGCAGCGCCAGATGTTCAGTCACTTAGCTTGCCCCAGCATTCGGCGAGTGCACTTAGCAGTTGTTCAAGCTGCATCGTGTTGTGCGCGGCGGACAGCGTCACGCGTAGCCTGGCCTGACCTTGCGGCACGGTCGGCGGGCGGATGGCGGGGACTAAAATGCCGCGACTGCGCAGTAAGCGGGCAAGGTGCAGGGCGCGTTCGCTGCTGCCGGTCAATAGGGGTTGAATGGGCGTTTGGCTTGGCAAAAGCGGCAGACCCAGATCGGCGGCTCCTTGGCGAAAACGCGCAATCAAGGTGCCCAGATGTTCACGCCGCCAGCGTTCCAATTGCAGCAGTTGCAGGCTTTTTAACGTGGCCGCCGCTAGCGCGGGCGGGCTTGCCGTGCTGTAGATGTAGGGGCGGGCGAATTGGATAAGGCATTCGATCAGCTCATCACTACCGGCGATAAAAGCGCCCGCCGTGCCAAAGGCTTTGCCCAGTGTGCCAATCAGTACCGGCACATCGTTTGGCTTAAGGGCAAAGTGCTGGACGCTGCCGCCGCCGGTTTCGCCCAGTACGCCAAAGCCGTGCGCGTCGTCCACCATGAGCCAGGCGTTTTTGCGTTGTGCGATTTGTGCGATTTGCGGCAGCGGGGCGAGGTCGCCATCCATGCTGAACACGCCGTCGGTCACTATCAGGCAGTCGCCGCTGATGCGCTCAAGATGCTGCTCAAGGCTGGTTAAATCGCCGTGTTGATAGCGGGCAAAACGGGCGCCGCTGAGCAGCGCGCCGTCAATCAAGGAGGCGTGGTTAAGACGGTCTTGCAGCACGCTATCGCCACGGCCAACCAGTGCGCAGATGGCGGCGAGATTGGCCGCGTAGCCGCTGGAAAAAAGCAACGCGCGCTCGCGCCCGCAAAAGTCGGCGAGTGCTTCTTCCAGCTCCTGATGCACGCGGCTGTGGCCGCTGACCAAATGGGATGCGCCGCCACCTGTGCCCCAGGTTTTTGCGCCCTCTTGCAGCGCGGCAATCACCTCTGGGTGATTCGCCAGCCCCAGATAATCATTCGAGCAAAACGAAAGCAGCGCTTTGCCGTCTACTTGCAGTAGCGGTTGCTGCGGGCTATCTAGCAGCAGGCGCTGGCGCAGTAGCTGGCCTACGCGGCGCTGATTTAGCCGCTCGGTTAAGTTAAAAGCCATTTATGCGGCCGCGTTGTAGAACAGCCGCTCGTTTTGCTGGGCGAGCAGCGCTTGTTCGATGGCACCTTGGTGGACTTCATCGGCGTGTTCTTCGCGTTCTTCCGGCTTAATGCCAAGACGGGCAAACAGTGCTAGGTCTTTTTCGGCCTGTGGATTGTCGGTGGTGAGCAGTTTTTCGCCGTAGAAAATGGAATTGGCTCCGGCGAAAAAGGCGAGCGCCTGCATTTGTTCGTTCATCTGCTCGCGTCCGGCGGATAGGCGCACATGGGACTTGGGCAGCATAATCCGCGCCACAGCGAGCATGCGGATAAAGTCAAATGGGTCTACTTCTTCGGCGTTTTCCAGCGGTGTGCCTTGCACTTTGACCAGCATATTGATGGGCACGGATTCGGGGTGCTGCGGCAGATTGGCAAGCTGCATCAATAATTTGGCGCGGTCATCGGTGCTTTCGCCCATGCCCAAAATACCGCCGCAGCAGATTTTCATCCCCGCATCGCGCACATAAGCCAAGGTCTGCAGTCGTTCGCTGTAAGTGCGCGTGGTGATGATATTGCCGTAGAACTCAGGCGAGGTATCCAGATTGTGGTTGTAATAATCCAGCCCCGCCGTTGCCAAGGCCTCGCTTTGCGAGCGCGAGAGCTTGCCGAGCGTCATGCAGGTTTCCATGCCGAGCGCTTTGACGCCTTTGACCATTTCCAGCACGTAGGGAAAGTCTTTGCCCGAAGGGTGCTTCCAGGCCGCGCCCATGCAAAAGCGTGTCGAGCCGATGTCTTTGGCACGCTTTGCGGCTTCTATCACCTGCTGCACCTGCATCAGTTTTTCGCGCTCAAGGCCGGTGTTGTAATGGCCGGACTGCGGGCAGTATTTGCAGTCTTCCGGGCAAGCACCGGTTTTAATCGAAAGCAGCGTAGAAACCTGCACGCGGTTTGCGTCAAAGTAGGCGCGGTGTACCGATTGCGCCTGAAACAGCAAGTCATTAAACGGCTGCGCAAACAGCGCCAGCACTTCAGCCAGCCGCCAATCGTGGCGAGTGGCCGGTGTATTGGGTAAGACGTGAACGGTGGCGGTCATCAGGGTTCTCTTATAAAACAACAGGTACAGGACAAGTTAACTATGCCACTGTTAATCGGTCAACCAAAATCCGCGCGGTCGGTTTACCTTTGGACAAAAAACATCCAATTTTGCCTGCTCTGTGATGAAAAAAGCGATGCGTCTTTTCCGCTCTGTCACGCCTGCGAGCTGGATTTGCCTTGGCTGGGTACGCAGTGCCAGTGCTGTGCTTTACCGCTGCCGGTGGATGGTATTTGCGCGCAGTGCCAGCAAAAATCGCCCGCTTTTGAGCGGGTGATTGCGCCTTGGCGTTACGATTTCCCGCTCGATAGCCTGATCAGCCGCTTTAAACATCAGGCGAACTGGCCGTTTGGGCATTTGTTGGGCGAGCGCCTGGCCGAACATCTGCGCCAGCAGTTTGCCAGCGGATTGCCCAAACCCGCATTCTTGCTGCCAGTGCCTTTATCTAAAGGCAGACTGCGCGAGCGAGGTTTTAATCAAGCGCTGTTACTTGCACATTGGCTGGAAGACGCGTTGCAAATCAAAAGCCTGCCGCAGGCTTTGCAACGACTGCGCGATACCCCGCCGCAGCAAGGCTTGGATGCGGCCACAAGGCGGCGCAATCTGCGCGGCGCGTTTGTAGTTTCAGGTGGTTTTAACCCGCGCAACCTGCATCTGGCATTGGTCGATGATGTGCTGACCACCGGCGCAACGGCACAAGCGCAAGCGCTGCTTTTGCGGCAAAACGGTGCAAAACGGGTGGACGTTTACTGTCTTGCCCGCACCCCCAAAATGGGCGGTAGAATGGCGTAATTGCTTGCCTGCACAAAGGATTTTTATGAATGCCGCCAATCCACGCCTGGGCTATTTGCTGGGCGTGGCTGCTTTTACTCTTTGGGGATTTTTTCCGCTCTATTTCAAAGCCATTGAGCATATTCCGGCACTGGAAATTGCTCTTCATCGCTTGATTTGGTCAGCCTTGCTGGGTCTTTTAGTGCTTGGCTGGTGGAAGCATCCGGGCTGGCTGCACCAATTTCGAGAACATCCTGAACGTTTGCTGATTTTGGCAGTGAGCGGTGCGTTGCTGACCAGCAATTGGTTGATTTACGTCTGGGCGGTCAATAACGGGCGCATTCTGGAAACCAGTTTGGGTTACTACATTAACCCGCTGATGAACGTGCTGCTGGGCATGGTATTTCTGCGTGAACGGCTGCGCCGTTTGCAGTGGCTGGCGCTCGCTTTTGCGGCGGCAGGCGTAGTGCAGCAAGTCTGGCAAGTCGGTTATTTGCCTTGGGTTTCCTTGGTGTT
Organism: Ventosimonas gracilis; assembly: GCF_001580025.1. Classification (GTDB taxonomy): domain Bacteria; phylum Pseudomonadota; class Gammaproteobacteria; order Pseudomonadales; family Pseudomonadaceae; genus Ventosimonas; species Ventosimonas gracilis. Next base: position 5,877 of record NZ_LSZO01000008.1, read on the forward strand.
GCCGATTACCTTTGCGTTTTATGGGCTTATCCGTAAACAAGCGCCGATTGCCGCACTGCCTGGGCTGGTGGTGGAGACTTGGTTACTGCTGCCGCTGGCGCTGATTTGGCTTACCTTGCATCCGGCCATGTTAAGCAGACAAGCTGAGTTTTGGACTGGTGTGCAAATACTCTGGTTGTTGGCCGCAGGCCCAATAACTTTACTGCCGATGATTTGCTTTAACACCGCCACTCGTCATTTGACCTATACCACGATGGGCTTTTTGCAGTACATCGCCCCGACTTTAGTGATGCTGCAAGCGGTCTTTTTGTTCCATGAGCCACTTTCCGGCAGCAAGCTGACGGCGTTTATCTGCATCTGGATAGGGCTTGCCATTTACAGTTTGGACGCTTGGCTGGCACTGCTTAGAAAACCTCCTCTGCCACCACTGGGAGTTGACAGCCGCCAATAGCCAAGTAAAATGCGCGGCCTCTTCAGGCACATAGCTCAGCTGGTTAGAGCACCACCTTGACATGGTGGGGGTCGTTGGTTCGAGTCCAATTGTGCCTACCAATTTAAGACCGCGCAGTTAAACTCTGCGCGGTCTTTTTTTATGTGGTTTTACGCGGGCGCGTGGATTGAAACAAACTATGTCTGATCTCACCCTTTACCATAATCCGCGTTGCTCCAAATCCCGCGCGGCGTTGCAGTTGCTAAATGAACGCCGATTGCAGCCGATTATCCGCCGTTATCTGGAACAACCGCTAAGCGCAGAAGAACTTGGCGAACTGCTGGGCTGCTTGGGTTTAACCGCCAAGGAAGTGCTGCGCAGCGGTGAGGCGCTTTACCGCGAGTTAAATCTGGCCGATGCGAACGAGCCCGCACTGATTAAAGCAATAGTTAAGCACCCGATATTGCTGGAGCGGCCGATTTTGCGTGTAGGCAAACGGGCGGTGATCGGTCGCCCGCCTGCGCGGGTACTGGAACTTTTGCCTTGAGCAAAAAGCCACTGCCGAAGCTTTCTTGGCTTAAGCCAAGACTGTTGGTCACCCGCGCTCTATGTCTGGTGCTACTGTCTGCGCTTTTACTATTGCTGGTGCTGTGGAATGCCCTGTTTGCCGATTTAAACGGGGCGCGGCTGTGGCTGGTGTTATCGATAGAACTCGCGCCGCTTACCATTGTGCTGCCGGGGATTTTACTGGGCAGGGCAAGGGCACATGCCTGGCTGTGTTTTGTGCTTAATCTGTACTTTATTAAAGGGGTACTGGCGACCCTTTATCCCACGCGGCAATGGTTGGGCTGGGCGGAACTTTCGCTAAGCGTGGGGCTATTTATTTGTGCGCTGCTTTATGTGCGCTGGCGTTTTCAATATGAGCGGCGTTTGGCGGGCGAATAAGCTACCAGCCAAGCACTTGTTTGATAAACGGGATGGTGAGTTTGCGCTGCGCTTGCAAGGAGGCGCGGTCAAGCGTATCCAGGATCTCAAACAGGGTGCCCATGCTGCGCTGCCCGCGACTTAGGATAAAGCGCGCCGCTTCACCTGACAGCAGCAAGCCACGCTGCGCCGCACGAGCGCCAAGGGCGCTGAGTTTTTCCTGATCAGAGAGCGGCTCCAGTTTAAAAATCAGCGCCAGACAAAGGCGCGAGCGTAAATCGGCAAGCGTTAAGGCCAGTTCGCGTGGTGCGCTATTGGCGGCGAGCAGCAAGCAAGCGCCGCTATCGCGCAGTCGGTTAAACAGGTGAAATAGCGCCTCTTGCCAATCGGCTCGGGTATTGATGGCTTGTAAATCATCCAGCGCCAGCAGCTCGCATTGCTCAAGACCCTCCAGCATATCCGCGCCGTATTGCAGCAGTTCAGCCAGCGGTAGATAAAGCGCCTGCCGGCCTGCCTGCTGTGCGTGCAGGCAGGCCGCTTGCAGCAAATGACTGCGCCCGCTGCCGTTTTTACCCCACAGATAGAGTAAATCGAGCCTGCCTTCGGCCAGTTGTAAGGTATGGGCAAGCGCGGCGGCATTGGCGCCAGGCAGGTAGTTGGCAAAGGTTGCGTCATCGGCAAGACGGATGCAAAGCGGTAGTTGTATCGGCTTCATAACTTGGGATTTTTGCCCTCTCCGGCAAGCGGGCAAGGGGAGTAAATAGTTACCAACTGAAATACAGGCGGTTATCTGTCGCCTCTGCGGCGGCTTCTCCGCTCGCGGGGAGTTCTTGCAGGTGCATCAATTTAAGATGGGCGCGTAGCGTGTTGGGGTCGCTATGGATTTGCCAGAGCAGTTTGTCGCCGTCAACTTGCAGCAGCCTCGCGGAAAAAGCCGCCAAGGTGCGTGACAGCGCCGCGTAACGTTCAAGATTGGCACCCGCCACTTGCAAGGTAATCGTTTGCTCGTCCGTGCTGGAGGGGTTAATGGCAAAACGCGCGGCGAGCTGCTGGCTTGCCTCCAGCAGCAGCATATCGGCGAGGCTTTCGCGGTCGATGCCAATGCTTGTGCCGCTGGCTTGCCATTCATCCAGTTGGAGTTGCCAACGCGCCTCAAGCTGCCTGCCGTTATCGGCCGCGTTGACTATGAGCAGGCCGTCGCTGTGGTAGCGCTCGGTGGCTTGCAGCCAAGCGTCTGGCTCTGTTTCTGGGGAAAGCCATTGCTCGGACAAATCCGCAAGCGGTAGCAGTATCTTTAAGAAGCGGTGCTGCGCTGCTTGCAGCAAAGCGGCGCTGTCTGGCTGAGCATCGCCGAGCAGTGCGGCGTTTTCGCCGTAGCGGCTCTCCATCCACCAGACCAGCAGCAGCGGGCGCTGGCCGGTCCACAGCGGCAAGCCTTGCTCGCGCAGCGTGCGCAAGGTGCTGGTGGGGTCAAATTCCACCGATAGGGTTTGTTCTTGTTTGCCATAACGCACAATCAACGGCTGCGGGTTTTGCCGAAGTGCGCTCAATGCTTCGCCGGCCAAACGTGGATTGGGGGTTAGCCTAAGCAGCAGCGTATCGAAGGCAGCGCTTAAGGCAATGCGTTGTTCGCTGTCGTTGTCAGCGGCGAGCGGCTCGTTCACTTGGTAGAGGTCATCCATCGATTGGGCGAGCGAACTGGCAAGACAAAGCAGCAGGGCAAGCAAAAGGCGCATGGGATGTGTAACCGGCGGTGAATTAAAAAAGATGCTCATCATGCCGCGAGACGTTCGCTTAAGCCAGAGTGATGTTCAGCGCGGGTTTGTATGGCTTCGATCAGACGCTCGCCGCTGCCCCAAATTTCGACAGCGGATTTGGCGCGAGTGACGGCGGTGTAGAGCAGGGGGCGTGACAATAGCGGGCTGGGTTGTTCGGGCAGTGCCAGCAGTACGCGGTTAAATTCCGAGCCTTGGCTTTTGTGCACGCTGATGGCAAAGGCAAGTTCGGTTTCACTTAAGCGCCCGGGGCTTACCCGGCGAAAACCCTCTGCTTGCTCAAAGAAGATGTAAAACTGGCCGTCTTCTTGCGGCAGACACAAGCCAATATCGCCGTTAAACAGACCCAGCGCGGGGTTGTTGCGGGTAATGATCAGCGCACGACCGGCGTACCAGCGGCTTGTTATCGGGCGTTTTTGCTGGCGCTTAAAGCGCTCTTCAAGGCTCTCATTTAAGGCGCGGGTGCCGAATGCGCCGTTGTGTCCGGCGCACAATAAGCAAAACTCGCCAAAGGCGGCAAAAGCGGCTTTGGCATCGCCCGTTGTGGCAGCGGCAAGATAAGGCGCAAAAGCCTCTTGCAGACGACCCAGTAAGTCGCTTTGCAGCGGCTTGCGCTGCCAGTTAAGTTCTGCTGAAGGTTGATCGAGCAAGGCGAGTGTGCCCGCTGCATCGCCTGTGTTAATGCATCGAGCCAGTTCACCAATGCCGCCGCCTTCGGCAAAGCGGTAGCTGTGTTTAAGCAAGACGACGGATTCACCCAGTTTGGAGGCGGGCGGGCGGCTTTTAACGGGTTGTCCGCTTAAATCCGCCAGTTCTTCGCAGGTTTTGGCACTAAAACCTGCGCCTTGACAGAGATCGGCAAATACTGCGCCCGCTTCAACGGCGGCCAGTTGGTCTTTATCGCCCAGCAAAATCAGTCTGGCATCGGTTTTAAGTGCACCTAGCAATTTGGCGAACAGTGCCAAATCAAGCATGGAGGCTTCATCGACGATCAGCACATCGTGCGGCAGCGGGTTGCCTGGGTGATGGCGCATCTGTGGGCGGTCTTCGCGACTGCCCAGTAAGCGGTGCAGGGTTTGTGCGCTTTGCGGCAGCCTGTCTTTAAGCGCCGCATCGAGCGGCAAAGCGGCTTTGGCGCGGCGGATGGCTTCGCTCATGCGGGCGGCGGCTTTACCGGTGGGCGCGACCAGGGCTATGGATAGACTTTCGCCTCCCGTTTGCTCCAGCAGCGCGGCGAGCAGGCGCACCACGGTGCTGGTTTTGCCGGTGCCGGGGCCGCCGGAAATCAAACAAAGGCGGCGGGTTAATGCGAGCGCGGCGGCAATGCGCTGCCAGTCGGGCGATTGCGCCGCGTGGTTAAACAGTCGCTCAAGACTTTGTTTGAGCAGGGCTTTATCGATAGCAACGGTTTGCTGGCTGCGTGTTAGCAATTGGCCTGCAAGCTGCCTTTCGTAGGCTTCGTAACGCGCCAGATACAGCCTGTCTTTGCGCAAAATTAACGGTTTGTAATCGCCACTTGAGCCGACCAACGCGCTGTCTGCAGCAAGCTGGTTTTGCCAGTCGGCCAAAGCGGGCAGGCGCAGTGGCAGTTGTGGCCAAGGATTGCCACCTGCAAAGTGCGGCAGATACAGGCAGGTTTGCCCGTTTTCCAGCGCTTCTACGCAGAGCGCTGCGGCGAGCAAGGTGCTTGCTTTTGCATCCGGCGCGAGGCGTTTAAGGCTGGCGGCAAAGGCACTGGCAAGCGGTGAGAGCGGCAGTGCGTCGAGGTTCATTTAGGCGGCTCCGGCAAACAAGTCATCCAGCGCATCGAGCAGGTTGTCCTGCGGGCGGTGAAAATAGCAGCCCGCCTCCGGCATGCCGCGCAAAAACAGGTAAAACGCGCCGCCCAAGCGTTGCCCTGCATCCTTAAGACCTAAACGCACGCGCAAAAAACGGCGCAGCGCAATGAGATAAATCAGGTATTGCAGGTAGTAATGCTCGCGGGCAATGGCTTGTGCCAAGTGCTCATTCTGATAGAAGCGGGTTTCGCTGCCGAGCCAGTTGGATTTGTAGTCGGCGATATACCAGCGCCCTTGCCATTCAAAGGTCAAATCGATAAAGCCTTTAAGAAAGCCCTGTAAGGTTTCGAAATCAAGCTGCCGCGCAGCCTCTCTCATCACTGGCGGCAGGCCGTGTGCGGGGTCGCTTAATAGCCGTTGCAAGGCAGTGGCAGAAAGGCGCGTAAGGGGGAAGCAAAAGCCAAGCTCAGGCAGCCGTTGCGTGGATTGCAGTGCACACAGCCGCAAGCCCTTGCCATTTAAATCAGCATTTAGCACTTGCTGTAGATGAGTGGCGGTGATCTCGCCCCATTGTTTGGGGTCAATCGCATGGGCTTTGAGTGCGTTTTCGACCAGTGCGGGCAGTGCGTCTTTGCCGCGTGCCCAGTCTTCCAATATGCCGTGCAGACAGGTTCCGGCACGTGCGCCGCGCGGGAAGGCAAAAAAGCCAGTCCCCGGCTCGTTAAGGGCGGCTGCGGTGATGCTGTCTCTATCCGGTGCGTCGCGGTGAACGCCGAAGGTCAGGCCAGAGAAGCTGCCGATACGAAAGACTCGGCCAAGGTTTTCGGGCGGTTCGGCCAGTTGCCCCGGTGTCCCGGCGCGCCGCTCGCGGGGGCTGCTTGCTGTTTGCGCGAAAGGTGCGAGTAAAGCGCTGTGCGGCAGTGACGACAGACGCAGCGTAAGTTCCTCGCGCAGACTGGGTTCTTCACGGCCTGCCAAGTGATGACCGAGTAGGGTAACGGGCGGTGTTTCCTCTGCTGGCGGGAGAGGGAGCGCCGCAGCGTACAAAAGCCAGCCCAGAGCGCTGCTATGCAGTCCTTCGTCGGGCAGATTTTTACTATTGCCAGGCACGCGAACCGCGCCGCAGTACAGCCACAGGCTGTCACGCGCACGGGTCATGGCGACATAGGCAAGGCGCAGTTTTTCGGCGAAGGCTTCCTGGCGGGCGCGAGCCAGATTTTGCTCGAACGCCTCGCTGCCAAAATCGACCAAGAGCGAGCCATCCTCTTTATGGCAGCGCAGATGACGGGGTTTGCCGCTTCCTTGCAGCAATTTGCCATCCCACAGAAACGGGCAGAACACCAGCGGGTATTCCAGACCCTTGGCGCTGTGGATGGTCACGATTTGCACGCGCTCGGCATCGCTTTCAAGGCGCAGTTCGGCCTCTTCGGCTTGTTTGTTGTCATCTTGCCTACGCGCGTCAAACCACAAAAGCAGGGCGGGCAGAGTGGGGCGCTCAAGGCTTTGTTGCCCAAGCAGTTCGGCCAGATGCAGCAGATTGGTCAAACGGCGTTCGCCGCCTTCAAGACCCAGCAAGCGGGGAGCGACGGCTTCACTGACCAGCCAATGCCGAAAAGCCTTCATAAACCCTTGTTGTTGAAAGTGCAGGTGATGCAGCGCGGCGGCGTTTTGTTCGCGCTCAAAGGCGCTGTCATCGACCCCCCAACGGGCGCAGTCTTCGCCACTGCGCCCCAGCAGCCTGGTTAATAAGGCGTAGCGCAGCAGTCCTTCGCGGGTAGGCTGCGCGTAGGCGCAGAGTACGGCGAACAGTTCTGCCGCTTCTTCGCTGCGCCAAACGCTTTGTTTGCTGCGCAGTACCGGCAGCACGCCTTGTGCGCTTAACGCCTGTGCCATATGCAGGGCTTGTCTGTGGCTGCCGACCAGTACGGCAATATCGCCGCCTTTTATCGGTTGCAGAGCCTTGCCTTCGATAAATCCCGCATCGCCTGCGCGACTTGCCGCCAAAATCGCGGCGATGCGGCCTGCGCAATCGGTTGTTGCTTGTTCGCTGGCTTGTTCTTTAGTCAGTTTGTCGCCGGTAAGCCAAACCAGATTAAGTGCCGCGGCGGCCAAGTGTTGGGGCAGTTGCAGCCTTTTGCGCGGCTTTTCGGCAGCGACGACTTTGGGGTAATCAAGCCCTACCTGCGCAAAAGGCAGCGGATGCTCAAACAGTGCATTAAGTGCGGCGATAAGTTCAGGGCGCGAGCGGTAATTATTTGGCAGTTCATAGCGGTTGACAGCGCTTTGCCGCGCACTGAGATAAGTCTCAAGGTCTGCGCCGCGAAAGGCATAAATGGCCTGTTTGGGGTCGCCGACCAAACAGAGTGCAGCCTCGCCTAATGCGTCGGTTAAGGGGTAGATGCGATTAAAAATGGCGAACTGTGTCGGGTCGGTATCTTGAAACTCATCAATCAGCGCCAGCGGATAAGTCTTGCGCAAATGTGCCGCCAGCACTTGTCCGGATGCGCCGGATAAAGCGCTTAAGAGTTGCCCCAATAAGTCGTCAAAAGCCAGTACACGCAGCGCGGCTTTGCGCTGCGGCAGTGCTTGGTTCAGTTGGCTTAGCAATTGGCTGTGCAGCAGCGCAAGGCGCTTGGCAAAATAGCCGCTGGCAAGGCTTAAATCTTGCTGCAAATCTTGCAAAAGCTCGGCCAGCGGGTGCGCGGGCGGTGGATGGCCTTTTTTGGTTGCTTTAGTAAGGGCATCGCTTGTCAGTTTGCTTAAGGCTTCTGGCGGGCTTAACAAGGCAGCAGGGCTTTTAAACCAAGTTTGTAAGTCGTATCCCCAGGCTTCGAGTTTTTCTTCTGGATGGGTGTTTTTTTTAAGCTGTCCGTGCGCGCGTAAATCCTTAATAAAGCCCTCGCCGAAAGATTGCCAAAGCGCAGCACTATGCTGGTAGCTGGCGATTAAATAGCCGTCATTGATCGGGGCAAGGTCGCTACCCGCAGGCGGTAGTAGCTGTAGCCAAGGTTTATTCAAGTAATCTTTTAATGCCTGCCAAAGCGTTTTAGGCGTGACTTTTTTCTGTACCAGCCAACTCGCCCAAAGTGGGTCGGCACTCGCCAGTTGCTGGCGCCACAGGTCGGTTAACAGGGCGCGGGCGAGTTCTTCATCATCGCTTTGCAGGGCATTGTCAAAATCCACCGCCGCTTCAAAGGCCGCATCCTGCAAGGCACGCTGGCAAAAGCCGTGAATGGTAAAAATCGCCGCCTGATCAAATCCATGCACGGCAAGCAGCACACGCCGGTAAGCCTCTTCGCCCGGGTAGCAATGGTAGAGTGCTTGCAAAAAATCGTCCGCGCAGGGTTGCCCCTGATAGAGCGCGAGCAGTTCGGCCAGCCTTGCGCGAATACGCTGGCGCAATTCAGCGGTCGCCGCCTTGGTATAGGTGACGACCAAAATCTCGCGCACGCTAAGACCGCGTTCGAGCAACAGGCGCAGATACAAGGCGCTTAGCGTCCAGGTTTTGCCGGTACCGGCACTGGCCTCAATCAAACTGCGGCGGTCAAACGGGCTTTGCTGTAAATCCATCGGCAGGTACGGCTCGGAAAGAGGGGCAAAATACCCCAGGGCCTGCTCCCGTTTCAAACGGGAACAGACCCTGGCACGGGAAAAACGCGCAGTGCCCAATAAGAAAACCTGCAAGGAAATGTCGCCGAACTGGCAGCAACGATTGCAACAAATTTACTGCGCAAAGCGACACTTTGGCTTTTGTAAGCGGTACTGATTGATTTGGCCGAGTACGGCCAAGATACGGATGTAATAGTCTGTTTTTACTCCCCTCTCCCGCATACGGGAGAGGGAAGATAAGCCAGTATAACTACTGCCAACTTGCTGCAATCACCATATCCAGCTGTTGTTTCTGCGCTGGGATAAAATCCCCTTCCGCACTGGACGAGGCAGTAAAAGCTGCCATTGCATCTACCAGATTTTGCACTTGGCTTTCCAGCAGCATTTTTCCGTTAGCCAGATGGAATTGCTCAATACGACGGTCACTGCCGTAATACCAGTCTTTAATGGTAATACGGTCATCGGTTTTATTGATGCTAACGGTTAAATCGTAACCGCTACGTTCAAGCCAAAGATTGTTTGGATTGATACCATTGCCAAACTGTACAATATCGATAGCATTGTTATAGCCATATGCCTCAACGATAATATCTTGGCCATCACCCGAGTTAAAAATATAAGTGTCAGCATTATAACAGCCGTAGAGCCAGTCATTACCTTTACCACCGGCCAATATATTATCGAATGAATAGTTGCCGGTTTTAATGGTATCGTTGCCGTCACCACCATAAACCGTATTGCTGCCATTGCCTGCATCAAGAATGTCATCACCCTTGCCGCCTTGCATACTATCGTTGCCGTTCCAACCATGTAGTGTTTCGCCTTTATTATTGGCTTGGCTGGTTATTCCTCGTTCGGCGATTTGTTGCCAAGTCCAGACCGTGCCATCGGCAAATTCAATACGCTCCAGATTGTAGTGCTCGCTGGCAGTGGCATTGCTGTATATGCTGCTAAATACATTTTTAACACGCACTTCGTCTTCGCCATTTTTGTGCTTAAACAGTAGGTCTTTGCCGTCTCTATACGTACCAATATCAGCAGATTTAATGTCTTTGCCAAAACGCAAGGTATCTTCCGCACCACTGTAGTTATAGCTTTCAATAATGGTATCTTTGCCGTCACCCAGGTTAAACAGGTAAGTATCGGAATAATAGCTGCCATAGAGCGTGTCGTTGCCTTTGCCACCGACCAAAATATTGTCGAATGAATAATTGCCGGTTTTAATGGTATCGTTGCCGGCACCACCATAAACAATATTGCTGCCATTGCTTGCATCAAGAATGTCATCACCCTCACCGCCTTGTATAATATCGTTGCCGTTCCAACCATCTAGTGTTTCGCCTTCATTATTGGCTTGGCTGATTATTCCTCGTTCGGCGATTTGTTGCCAAGTCCATACCGTGCCATCGGCAAATTCAATACGCTCCAGATTGTAGTTCTCGCCGGCAGTAGCACCGCTGCTTGTGCTGCTAAATACATTTTTAACACGCACTTCGTCTTTGCCATTTTTATGCTTAAACAGTAGGTCTCTGCCGTCTTTATACGTACCTATATCAGTAGATTCAATGTCTTTGCCAAAACGCAAGATATCTACCGCACTACTGTAGTTATAGTTTTCAATAATGGTATCTTTGCCATCACCCAGGTTAAACAGGTAAGTGTCGGAATAATAGCTGCCATAGAGCCAGTCGTTGCCTTTACCACCGGCCAGAAGATTGTCATAAGAGTAAGCGTTAACCCTTAAAATATCATCGCCTGCACCGCCGTAGAGTTGATTACTACCATAGCCCGCATCAAGTGTATCGTTGCCACTTCCGCCACGCATAATATCGTTGCCGTCCCAACCATTTAATGTTTCGCCTTCATTATTGGCTTGGCTGGTTATTCCTCGTTCGGCTATTTGTTGCCAAGTCCAGACCGTGCCATCGGCAAATTCAATACGCTCCAGATTGTAGTTCTCGCCGGCAGTAGCGCCGCTGCTTGTGCTGCTAAATACATTTTTAACACGCACTTCGTCTTTGCCATTTTTATGCTTAAACAGTAGGTCTCTACCGTCTTTATACGTACCTATATCAGTAGATTCAATGTCTTTGCCAAAACGCAAGGTATCGACTGCGCCGTTATAATTGTGGCTTTCAATAATGGTATCTTTGCCGTCACCCAGGTTAAACAGGTAAGTGTCGGAATAATAGCTGCCATAGAGCGTATCATTGCCCGTACCACCGGCTAGCAAGTTGTCTTTTGAATAGGAGTAGACTTGTAGCGTATCGTCACCTGCTCCTCCATAAAGATGGCTACTGCTGCCGCTGATATTGTTACCGTAAAGCGTATCGCTACCCTTGCTTCCAACCAATAATTGACCACCTGCCAGTTTATTAAAATCACCATCGGTAATTTGCGCTTGCAGGCTACTGATAGCTTTTTCGTCCAATTTGGAAATCCAAACCGAACGGCGGTTTTCCAACTGGGCAGACAATGCAGGGTCTTGCAATAGTGCTTGAAGTTCAAAGCTGGTGACTATGGCTTCTACTGGGTCTGAGGCGCGTTTATCTATTTCTTGATAAATACCGTTGTAATCCAGCGCAATACCTTCTTCGGTAAAGTTAAGGTCAATCGCTTCTAAATAGGGTTTAAGACGGGTTTGCAATAAAAGCCTTTGATACACTGAATTAAGAAGATTGTTGTAGGACTGATTTAATAAGTCCGCCTGCCCAGCGTTTAGTTGCAAGTGGTCTTCTGTGATCATCAGCCTTTCTTTACCCTCTGCTGTTTTGGTTGTGCTGAGCACCGTTGTGTTGGCACCGGCTTGCAGAATAAATTTACCGTCCGCACGGCGGGTGATTTTATAAAAATCGCTGGCATTAAATACTTCCAGAATAGCGGTTTTTTCCAACAGGTCTTTTTGTGCCCATTGTGCTTCGTTGGGTTTATTGGCCTTTTGCACCCATGAGTATTGAAATACCACTTCCAATTGATCACCGGCAGCCGCTTGCAAACGCTGCGCAAGACTTGGGTAGCCTGCAGTATCTGCCCAGGCGGACAGGATATAGCCAAGCGCAGCACGTTGTTTTTCACGGGTGGGCAAGTTGCTGTACTGCGTTAATAAGTCAGCCAGTTCTTTGCTTTGGCTGGCCGCTTCCTGTAAGTCACGTACTGCGCCAGAGCCGTGCATATCGGGCAAACCTTCTGCGGCTTTACTGATTTGCAGCTTATCCAAAAATTCGCGGTAAAACGGGTTGGAGGCTAAATCAAGATTAGCGGCCATACCGGTTGAACCATCGGCAAACTCAACCGTAGCGGTAGCGCTGATGCGGTTGCCGTTATTCAGTTGATTACTGCTGTTGCTGCCCAGATGGATAGCATTGATACCCAACTCGATCAAAGATTTCAGTTCATCCGCTTGCGAGATGCCGTCTTGATTTTTATCTTGCCAAACGCGTACTTGTTCAAACAGTAAATCGTAAGCATCAAATACGCCATCGCCGTTGCTGTCCAAATCACGCAGCGCATCAAAACCGTCTTTGGCTAAAGTACCGTCGGATTTAACGGTATCGATACCAAATAGTTCACTGCCATTATCAATAGTGCCGTTGCCATTACGGTCAAGCACCAAAAAGCCATCGTCTCTATTTAACCAACCCGTACCGGTTTTTAGACCATCGCCATTAAAGTCAAAGGTAATGCCGGAATTGGCGGATACGGTTTCAATACCATCGCCATCCAAATCCAGAACGAGCGGGTCGATGCGTTGTACGAAGCTTTGGGCAGATTGGAAGTCTGTGTTGGTTTTTGAATTTATACCGAGTAGATTGAATTTCTTAAAGAGTGCCTCGAATTTATCGGGTAGATAATAACCTAACAGCGCACCAAGTACAACCACCCCAATGGCAGGAGCCGAAAAAGCAGTGAATACTGATGCAATAGCCAATGTGGTAAGTGCACTAGCTGCTGCCCCTGCTGCACCATAATAGTCACCGTTTATTGTTTTTATAAAAACATTGAGTACATCGGTGCCTATCCCAAGTGATTTAAATACCATGGAGCATGCGCTTTTATTTAAGGCATTTAATTCGCTATATAATGCTTTGTTATCTGCAGAAAATATTTCACTGGCAAGGATAAGGGAGTGCTTTCTAAGATCCTTGAACAAATTATTGAAGACTATTTTTGCTGTGTCATTAGCAGTAATTCCTGATTCTTTTGCTATTTTTGCTAAAACCTGTGTCGTACTATGGAGTTGAAAAATGTGCCCGCCGCATTTGACCAATATTTTTCTGCATATTCTTTAAATATTTCAAGATTAGTTTTTTCCATGTCAATCTCTTATGGTTTAATGTCGAGTGTTAATAAAAAGAGTTAAGTTTGATCAAAAATTAATTGGTGGTATTTATTTGCTTTAATCCTCATGATTTAAATTTACAGTATGCTCTAATTATTGTGGCTATCGAATAAGCAGCAACATAAAGCCCGATAAAAATAATAAAAAAGCGCCAAGCCAGTCAAAGCCATTAATAATGGCGCGAGCAAGTACGACCATCTTTGCAGAGCCTTCTAATGCACCCTCGCCCAAGGCCACATCCATACCCACAAAAATGCCTACAGAGAATGCTGGCAATAATAGTAATGGGTCTTAGGAAGCAAACGCGATCAAAGCGGCTGTTCACGCAGTAATTTTAGCAAGGCCAGATAGATGTTTTCATGTCGATGATTGA
>NZ_LSZO01000009.1 GCF_001580025.1 Ventosimonas gracilis
GAACAGCCCACACTCCAAGGCCACGCGCACAGCATCGGCACCCAGCCCGTCCAGTTGTCCCTCCCAACAGGCTTGCAACGCGTGCGGTTCAGTCAAACAATCTTGTGATCCAACGGCTTTCAACATGCGACGCATCGCACTCTCCCATTCAAATATCACGGTGACGTGCAAAACGCTTGCACAGGCAAAATGATATAGTTTTAATGAGAATTATTTTGGGTCTTAGGAAGCAAACGCGATCAAAGCGGCTGTTCACGCAGTAATTTTAGCAAGGCCAGATAGATGTTTTCATGTCGATGA
>NZ_LSZO01000010.1 GCF_001580025.1 Ventosimonas gracilis
AGGCAAAGCCCGGCATGAGTGTTCTTGCAGCGGCGGCCTTCCCCGCGAAGGCTTTAAATAGTTCGGCAGGGTTGGGGTGGGTTTCGACCAGCGCCTGCACGACTAAATCAAGCACTGCTAGCTGCCCTTTTTCCAGTGCGCGTAGCTCCTTTGGCTTAAAGGTGCTGGTGCTGCTTTCGGGGCTTTCGGTGCTCTTATCATTTTCCATTTTTCGTTTCCTTGTTTTGCTGGTTTGTGGAAATTCCAGCCTAACACGGGGAAACGATTTTTATTTGCGCACGGTCAGGGCTTTAATCCAAAGGCAATTTGGCCTGCAATGGCCCTCGGTGTTCGTGAACGCGGGTAATGATGTGGCGAAGCTTCAGGCCGTTATCGGTCAAGCTATGGATGCGCTGCAAG
>NZ_LSZO01000011.1 GCF_001580025.1 Ventosimonas gracilis
GTTCGCATAAGGGAGGGTTACGTTGAATGCGGCAGGGATAATGTGCGTCCCTGCCGCATTTAATGTAACCCGGATTATGCGAGGCCGTCCTTCTTACTACCCCACTTTAAGCCTGTCCCCTGCCTGCATCCGCGAGGCGGAAGGCTACAGCGGTCGCCGTGGCGCGGATGCCGTTGAAACCATCGTATTCAAGCATGGCGTGTTGATTGCG
>NZ_LSZO01000012.1 GCF_001580025.1 Ventosimonas gracilis
CCCTGCTGGCCTTTAGCGGCATTGTTGGCGACGACTTTGTAAAGGCGCAGCAAGCCGCCGCCGATATGGCCGCGCGTATGGGCACCGACATTGCCAGCGCCGCCGAAACCATCGGAAGAGCGCTGGACGTGCCGAGCCAAGGCATGGCCGCACTCTCGCGGCAAGGCTTTCGATTTACCGAAGAACAAAAAGAACTGGTTAAATGGCTGGAAGAAACGGGGCGAAAAAGCCAGGCGCAAGGCATTATTCTAGAGGCGCTGGAAGAAACCTACGACGGCGCGGCAGCCGCCGCAAGGGACAGCTTTGGCGGCGCACTCACGGCGGTCAAAAACAATATCAGCAGCCTGCTGGCAGGCGAAGACGGCAGTTTGGACGGCGCTAAAGAGGCGCTGGAAACCTTTAACCAGGTACTGACCGACCCGAAAACCAAAGCCCAATTTGCCGAAATCGCGCAAAGCGTGATCAGCGGCCTCACTTATATGGTTGAACACGCAGGCATTGCGGTTAAAGCCTTTGAATACCTGGGGAAAACGCTAGAGGGTATCAAAACCGTCTTTAACCTGACCGGCCAGGCGATAGCCACCGGAGCGGCTGCGGTTAAAGACGGCGTTGGTGACGCCCTTGAGAGCGTCAAAAACAATCCGCTGGAACTGCTGAAGGGTCCCCGCTTCCTGACCGCGCACGGCGTAGCCAAGCAATTTTTCGACCCCAATAGCGCGACCCGTGAAGGCGGTCGCGCTATGCACAAAGAATTAATGGGGTTCGGGCAGCCGCAAGCGTTACCCACGTTACCCGCCGCCAATCAAGAGCTGCCCAAATTCAGCGAAGATAAAGCGGGAGCCGCCAGCAACGAGGAAGCCTTAAAAAAAGAGCACGCCCTTTGGCAAGCCAGCGAAAAGCGCCGCGCAGAGCAAGAAAAAGCCGCCAAAGCCGCCGCATTGGCTCACCAAAAACAACAAGAGGCCATCAATAAAGAGTTAACCGCCTTAGAACGCGCCGCAAAAACCTGGGGCATGAATGCCGATGAAGTTAAACTTTATGATCTGGCGATACAAGGCGCGAATAAAAACCAACTGGCGCAGGCACAACAACAACTCGAAATCGTTGCCAAACTTGAAGAAGAACAAAGCACGCGAGAAAACTATTTAACCCTGGTTAAAACCCTGCAAACCGAAGAAGAGCGGCGCAAAGAAACGCTGGCCGAACAACTCGCACTGATTAAAGCGATGGAACAACTCACCGGCGAAAGCGACAAAGAAACCTTTAAACGCGTAGCAATGGGCAGCTTTGACCACAACATGCCCGCCGACTCATTCAAAGACGATTCCGACCCCTTTAAAGCCTTGGACGAAGCCAGCAAAGCGCAAGAAGAATGGTACGCGCAGCAGCTCGAATTATTAAACCAATACCGCGAGCAGCGCCAAGACCTTAACGACGAATGGGACGAAAAAGAAAAAGCACTCAAAGAGCAACACGAAGAAGGATTAGCCGCCATCCAGAAAGCCAAATGGGACGAAGGCATGAAGGGGATGACCGACGCCTTAAGTGCCATGAGCACGCTACAAGATAGCGAGAACAAAAAAATGCGCGCAGTAGGCAAGGCCGCCGCCATCGCGCAGACCATTATCAGCACCTACCAAGCCGCCACCGCCGCAATGGCCAGCGCCGCCACCATCCCAATCGTCGGCTGGGTTATGGCACCGATTGCCGCTGCTGCCATCGCCGCCGCCGGTATGGCAAACGTTGCCAAAATCAAAGGAGTAGCCCATAGCGGTATTGATCGAGTGCCCGAGACCGGCACCTGGCTGCTGGAAAAAGGCGAGCGCGTCACCACCGCCCACACCAGCGCCAAACTGGACGCCACATTAGAGCGCATCAGCAAGCAGCAGCAAGCCAGCCAAGGCCGCCGCGAGCGCGGCAGAGGCAGCGCCGTCATTAATCAAACCATACAAGTGCAAGGCCAAGTAGACGCCCGCACCGCCAGCCAACTCGCCGCCGAAGGCGCACGCAATCAACGGAGGGTTGAGGCAAGGTTTGGCTAAGCGTTTGCCGGATGATTTTAATCGCCCTACACTTGGGGCATGTTTAGCCAACGCTTTCAATTGCCCGTCCAAGTCACCCGCCACGCACAAGAGCGCATGCTTGAGCGGGGTATAAACGATGATTTGCTTTTAGAGCTGATTGAAACAGGGACAGCCAAATACAAGGACGCGACAAGGCTTTGGTTATTTAAAGCCATCGCTGGACGCACAGACAACCTGCTTTGCATTGCCGCTGTGCTGGAGAGCAAGCTGGTGGTTAAAACTGTTATGCACCATTTCGACACGGAGGCTTAAGCCATGCAGGTTAAATATTATGCAGAAGATGATATTTTTATTCTGCGCATAAGCGATAAGCCCATTGTGCGCGAAGTTTCGCAAGACTGGAATATTGGCATCAGTTACGCCGATGACGGCAGCATTGTTGAAATGGTTATTTTGGATGCAGCCAAACAAGGCGCATTACCCGCACAATGGGCAGAAACCGTTTAACTAGCGCTTATCTAAATCCCGCTGGCAATTTCTAAAGGCATAAAAGCGCCTGTTTTAGCGTTGCGCGGCCAATGGCTCAATCGATAATTAAGGTATAATCAGCCAAACAGGAAGCTGATGATGTTTATCGAACAACGCCTATTAGACTGTGTGGCTTACGGCAGCGAATTCGGGCACGTATTTAAAACCCGAATTGTTACGCTGGAAAGCGGGCACGAACGCCGCGCGAGTTTATGGAGCCTGCCGCTTGGGCGTTATTCCATCCGCTATAACCTGATTAAAGACGAACACCATCAAGCGGTAAGACACGCGCATTTAGTTTGCCGGGGTGCGGCAATCGCATTCAGGTTTAAAGACTGGGTTGATTACCGCGCGGATAACGAGCCGCTAGGGGTAGCGGACGGCAGCTTGCAAACTTTCCAACTCAATAAAGGCTATCCGTTTGGCGGGCAAACCCTGCATAAACCCATTAAAAAGCCGGTTAGCGTACAAATATTTGGCAATGCCCATCCAATACCCGCCACTATCGATTACACGAGCGGGCAGGTGCAATTAACCGCGCCTGCGGGCAGCGTTTTAACCTGGTCTGGCGAATTTGATATACCCGTACGTTTTGCCAGCGACCGGCTGGATTTAGAACCGGTCACGCACCAAGGCGGGCAATTTCTGCTGGCGACCGATGTTGAATTAATCGAAGTCAGGCAATGATATGCGCATGATTCCGCCTGCACTACAAACCCATCTTGATGGTAGCGTCACCACCACCGCACTGCTATTACAAGTGACGTTAGAAAGCGGCGAACACTACGGCATTACCAGTCACGACCAGCCGATTACTTACGACGGCCTCACTTACCGCATCGGCTTTGACCCGTCCGTCATTGCCTCGGCCTCTGATTTATCCGTCGATAACGGCGAAGCCAGAGCGCTACTCACGGCACTGATTAATCAAAACCAACTATTAAACGGCCATCTCGATAACGCCCACTGGAAACTGTATTTAATCAACTGGCAGCAGCCGGATAACGACAACGCGCTACTGCTGGACGCGGGCGATATTGGCGAAGTCAAGATTAAAGACGACAGCGAATACCGCGCCGAACTTTTAAGCTACGCCATGCGCCTTAAACAAAATCTGGGTACCAGTTGGAGCCGCACTTGCCGCGCGACCTTTGGCACGCCCGCCAAAGGGCAAAACGGCTGCGGCGCATCCGCGCCTTTTACCAGCGGCACCGTAATAGCCGTTGATAGCAGCGACCCTTTTCGGGTATTC
Source organism: Ventosimonas gracilis (assembly GCF_001580025.1). Taxonomy (GTDB): domain Bacteria; phylum Pseudomonadota; class Gammaproteobacteria; order Pseudomonadales; family Pseudomonadaceae; genus Ventosimonas; species Ventosimonas gracilis. The sequence goes on from NZ_LSZO01000012.1 coordinate 3,805, forward strand.
CAAGGCACTATCAATACCGCCGCTTATTCGATTGGCCGCGTAGTCTGGACAGGCGGCGATAACAAAGGCAGCCGAGCGCATAAAATCGAGGCGGCCAATCCTTCTACCGTCGCCTTATTTGAAGCCATGCGTTTCCCGATCAAAATCGGCGATACCTTCAACATTAGAAAAGACTGCAACAAATCGCCCGCCGACTGCATCCAATACAAAAACTTTGTTAATTACAAAGGCGAGCCATTTATTCCGACCGGCGACGGGCTGGAAAGCATGACGCCCAGCGCGCAAGTTTTTGGTGGCTTAAGTGGCTCAAGCATACAACCCTGACCACGCCATAGCGGCGGCGCGTCGCTTCGTTGGCTGCAAATGGCGGCACCGTGGCCGCACGCGCTTTGGCATCGACTGCATTGGTCTCTTGGTCAAAGCCATGCAAGCGGGCGGCATCCTGATGCGCGACCGCGTGGACTATGGCCGCGAGCCTTGGAACGACGGCCTGCAAAAAGAGTTATTCGCCCATTTTGGCGAGCCGGTGACACACCCGCCCAAAGCCGGAGACGTGGCACTGATTCATCTGCCGGATAATCCCGCACCGTCCCATATCGGGCTAATCGGCGAGCTTGACGGGCGCTTGACGCTGATTCATAGCGCGAGTGAGCTGAATGTGTGCGAGCACGGCCTCACCGATGACTGGCTAAGCTGCATTGTGGCGAGATACCGACCATGAGCGGCCTGACCAAGTTAGTCGGCCACAAGATACTCGACTACCCCACCCACCTCATCCTTAACGCACTCACGCCCACCCCGCCTAAACGGCGCTTGGGTGATATTGCCGAACAAACCGCAATGGAAGGCGGCGCAAGGCCGATGATCTTCGGGCGCGTGCGACCCATCGGCGGCAATATCATCCAACTGCAAGCGCCACAAAAACGCATGATTAAAGAAAAAGTCAGCGGAGGCAAAGGCGGCAGCAAAAAAAAGAAACAAAAGGTTGAGCACGTTTTTCGCACTTACGCCATCGGCATCTGCGAAGGCCCGGTATCGGCGGTTATCCGCGTCTGGCGCAATAACAAACTGGTCTATGACGCACGCGGCAACGCTTGGGGCGCAAACAATAACCACGTCTTTTTAAATCGCTTCCGCCTGCATTTAGGCACTTGGCAGCAGTTCCCCGACCCAACCCTTGAAGCGATCTGGGGCGCAGGAAACGTGCCCGCCTATCGCGGCACCTGCTATATGGTCGCGGTCGATGAAGATTTAACCGAACTCGGCGGAGCCGTACCTATATGGCTATTTGAAGTGGAGCGGGCGGAATACTTTGATATTGAAAGCGATCTTTATCCGCTGGCCGAACAAGAGCACGCACAAAGCGGCGCAAAACTTGAAACAGCGCTATTAAAAAGCACATTACAACGTGCCAACGATCAAAACAGCGTCAGCAGCGGCGCGCTACTTGAAAGCGGCGAATTAAAAGCCGTATTACAGCGCACTGAATCAAGCGAACAAGTTAACAGCGGCGCAGCACTGGATGGCGGCGAATTAAAAAGCATACTCATTAAACAGAACATAGAAGCCGAACAAGTGAGCAGCAGCGCGGCACTAGACGGCGGCGCACTGCAAACCGTACTGATCAAACCCGAATTATTTATTGAAGCCGCCAAAAGCAGCGCGGCGCTCGAAACAGGAGCCTTGCTATGAACGCATTAAATACCGCAACCCAACTGGGCGGGCGCTACCAAATAAAAGCCTTTGTCCCCGGCAACCCGCCGCGAATATTAGCCGACTGGTTCCCGAATTTAATTACCAACTACGGCATGGACTTGATGAGCGGCGCAAACTCCAACTACAGCTATATGTGGGAATATTGCAGTGTCGGCACCGGCAATACCCCGCCCGCGTTTGCCAATAGTCAGCTTATTAACCGCAAGGCCACGACATCCGATAAAACTGCGATTGCAGTGGGGAAAGAATCCGCCTATATCTGGAAGCGTATGACTTACCAATTTAAACAGGGCGCGGCCAGCGGCAATCTGGCCGAAGTGGGTATTGGTGCCAATAGCAACGGCAGCCTGTTATTTAGCCGCGCCCTGATTAAAGACACACAAGGCAACCCGACCACCATTACCGTCTTGCCCGATGAAGTGCTGCAAGTGGTCTGGGAGATTCGCCATTATTTCCCCGCGCCCAGTCAAACCACAGTGACCATTGCCGGTAGCGGCGATCATCAATGCCATATCGCCTTGCTTGATAAAAACAGCACAGTATTCCATGAAAGCAACTCCTATAACTATATCCACCATAATCTTAGGAGTTACTGCAATGTTTATTCCGGCGTCAGCGGATTAGTGCCCGAAACGCAAAATAATATAAGCCATACCGATTATAATGGTATTTACATGAGCGACTTCCCGCTTAACTATACTTCCGGCAGCTTTAAAACCACACGCACCCTTATCCTGCCGGTCGATCAATTCAATTGGCCTGCGGGTATTAGCGGCCTTTCATTTAATGAATCAAATGGTACTTCCGCCGGTGGTTTCCAGCATCAGGTCTATATCGACCCGCCGATTATGAAAACGCCCGAACAACAGTTATCACTTACCCTCGCCTTAAACTGGGCGCGTGCTTAAATGCCCAGATTTGTCGGCGCACGTGATTTAGCCATTACGCGCACGCTGGATTACGAAGACGGCGGCCTTGCGCTGCAAAATCCGGCGGGCGGCCTCAATAACCAAATCTGGCGCGCGCAGTTATTAAATGCAGGTGAAAGATACAGCGCTGTCCAGATGCAAGCCGAAACCGTAGAACCCTTTATCCTTTGGCAGCAGCCCTATATCGAAGAAATATCCTTTAGTTTCGATCAAAATATGCAGCCGGTACTCGCCTACGTGCAAGCAGGGCAGGCTAAATTGCGTTTTTTTGATAGCACCGTGCAAGCCTTTGCCATTATCGAGCTGGAACCAGGTGCTATTACCCCGCGTGTCGCCTTGGACGATAAACGCGACTTTTTAGGCTATGCACAATCGGACGTGATATTAGCCTACGTATTAAACGGCCATTTAATCAAACGTCTGGGCAGCGAGCGTTACCTAAATACACACTTGGTGCAGGCTAATGTCGGCCATGCCGGTTTAATTAAAATCGGCATAAACCAAGGTTTGCGCTTTCAATATCGGGTAAAAATCGATTATGAGCAATAATAGTGCTTGGTCTGTATCCGGCATTGCCGAAGAGTTATGCAAGCGTGCAGGCGTGCCTAAATACAGCACCGATTTTATTGCAGGCACGGCAGACGGCTTTTCAATTACCAACGAACAAAATGCCAAAACCGCACTGGAAGACCTCGCGCAAACCTTTTTGTTTGATGTCTCCAATCACGGCGGCAAACTGCACTTTGTACCCCGAGCAGGCGAGCCGGTATTAGCCATCAGCACCGAACAACTGACCGAAAGTCCGAAAGAAAAAAAGCGCCGCGACAGCATCCGCATCCCCAAGATACTGCAACTTTCGTATTTTGATAGCGATGGCGGGCTGACCGCCGATATGCAAACCTCTGACCGCGCACTGGATAGCCGCAGCAAAGGCATTAAAAAGCTCGATACATCCGTTTTGATGAGCGCCGATAAAGCCGCGCAATCGGTGGTCATCTGGCACAAAATACTGGTTGAAGAAACGCGCGGCGAAGTCAGCTTTAAACTGCCGGACAGTTTTATTGCGCTCGCACCGGCGGACGTGATCACGCTGGACGGCGCAAGACTGCGCGTGCTTGCCGTAGAGCTGGAAGCGGGGCAACAAAG
>NZ_LSZO01000013.1 GCF_001580025.1 Ventosimonas gracilis
GGAAGATTACCTATTATGGCAAGAAGAAGACAAAACAAAGGCAAGACGGATTAACACATTAATTAAAGATATACAAAGAACCCCTTTTGATGGTATCGGCAAACCGGAAAGATTAAGGCACGATAAAAGTGGTTATTGGTCTAGAAGAATCGATAAAGAGCACAGGATTGTATATAAAGTGATTAACGATACATTGCATAT
>NZ_LSZO01000014.1 GCF_001580025.1 Ventosimonas gracilis
CAATGGATTTAAATGACCACCAGTAACCCGTTGATTTTTATGTTTATTGATATTTTATAATCAACGGATTTCAATATGATGGTGCCCAGGCAACGCACCAGCCAGGTGATTTCTTCTTCCATATTGGCAAACTGGCGCACGACCGGCTGTAAGCCAGAGCCGCCAGCAGACTGCGGGGCTATTTGGGGAATATCGGATTTGTCATTATTTTTTTTCAGGTTGGCTTTGGTTAAATTCCAGGCAAACTGCATGATTTCCTGAGTATTGCGGTAGTTGATTTTAAGTATGGTAGTGCGACCTTGTGCCTGAATGCCGACACTTGCCAAACTAAACTCCAGCGCTGAACGCTTCTTATAGATGGACTGCGCATCATCATAGAGCAACAATAATGAATTAACGGCCGGGTCTACTAATTGCGTGGTTAGTCGCAGCCACTCCGGCTCAAAATCATGTCCTTCGTCAATCAATACCGCGCCGTATTGACCTCGCGGGATTTGCCCTTCCTCCAAAGCCTTAATCACCGCCTCAACAAAGGCATCAAAGTAATTTTCCTTGCGATAAGGCACTTTAATATTAAAGGCTTTACATTGCTCACTACACCAGCCATGAAAGTGCTGCACCTGTACTTTATCTTCAGTCAAGCCTTTATCCGCAATAAAACTGCGCAATTTAGCCGCCAGAGTAATGTTGTAGCAAAGCACCAAAATCGGCTTGGTTAATGCCTGCGCCAGATGCAGGCAACGCGCACCCAATATCAGCGTTTTACCGGAACCCGCTACGCCGTGAATAACACGGTGGCCTTCACCCAGACCACGCGCCAATTGTTCCTGCTCGTAATCCATTACCCGCATCACTTCTGGCAAGGTTGGTTTTATCGGATAATCTGCCGCTTGTTCAGCGACTTGCAAGGACTGATCTACTACGGGCTTGCTGGATATATCAAGGCTATCGGTAAAGGTTATAGCCGTCTGTCCACCATCCGCGCCAATACGTACTTCCGGAAATAAATGCCAGCGAATGGCATCAATCTGCTCGCGCTCCAATTGGCAGGGAAAACGAATATCAAACATAGCTTGTAAACGCTGTTGCAAGGTCGCAGCCGTCATTTCAGTCGGCAGGTCATCTTTAAAGAGCACCTGATGACTGGGCAATAAGCGCTCAAAAACCTCTTGCGGAATAATACTTGCCATTTGTGCGCGGGTAATATTGGAAAACCATACGCCGTAGCCGTAGGGAAATAGTAAGCGGCCTTGCCATGCGCCCTCTTTATGCAGCAGTTTTGGATTTTCTTGCAGCCACTGGGCGCTACGGTTAGCCACTTGCCTTGCCTGCTCCAGCGGGTGTATCTGACGTTTAATGCCGCTTTTCGTCAGAATTTCACAAGAAGCCATATCGAGACTTTTAATAATATCGAGCTTCCAGTCTTTAACTTCCACAAACAACAAGCCTTGTTTGGGTTGCAAAATAATAAAGTCCGGGTAGCGTTTGTTGTATTTATTGCCTTGCACCACCTCATACCACACCAAACCATCTTCTGTGAGCGTAGTGCTTAACAAAGCGGCCAGCTTTTTCTCGCCACGGGTCATGCGTGCGTTGCAGATGGAAAGTTCCGGGAAAAAGCGGCCATATTAACTACGTCCAAGATGTAAAAATTTTTAACGGATGCGAAAAATACATTATCCGTCGAGCGAACGCCACAGATACCAGCAAGCCACTGAGCAAAAGGGGCACCATCTTGTGCCAATTTGCTGCAAGGTTGCGTCTTCGCCAAATAATTGGCGTACGGCGCGCTGCAAACCGGCATCGCCCGGGGAAAGTACGTCGGGACGGGCGAGGCCGAATATCAGGAACATTTCTGCCGTCCAGCGGCCAATACCGGGCAGTTCCACCAAGGTTGCGATAACGCTTTCATCGTCCATTTCGGGTAGTGCCTCAAGGTTAAGCCGACCGTCGCTGGCGCGGCTGGCCAGCTCTTGGATATAACCTACTTTGGCCTGTGAAAGTCCGGCGGCTCTTAGTTTTTCCGGCGCCAGTGCAGCAACCGCCTGCGCGGTAAATTCGCCGGTAACCAGTGCCAGAACGCGCCGCTCGATGGTGTCTGCGGCTTTCATGGAAAGTTGTTGGCCGATAATGGACGTGGCGAGCGTAGCAAACGGGGAGAATTCACGCCCGGCCAATGTGCAGGGGCCGTGCTTATCGATAAGCTGCGCCATCACTGGACAAACTTGGCTTAAATGCGTCTCGGCTTGTTTTACTAAATTTTCATAAAATAAAGTCACATTTTTATATATAGGCATTCTGGCTGTCTGAAGAAGGATTTGACGAGTTCAGGCAATTTTTG
>NZ_LSZO01000015.1 GCF_001580025.1 Ventosimonas gracilis
ACATGGGAAACCGAGACATTTCCAGCCATTGTGTTGCAGGCCAAGCGCGAAGATGCCGCCGTGTACTTTGCTGACGAGTCAGGCATTCGGTCGGACTACCATAAGGGCACAACGTGGGCTCCAAAAGGGGAAACCCCCATCGTAGAGGCGACGGGTCGCCGATTCTCACTGAACATGCTGTCGGCCATTAGCCCAAGCGGGAAAATGCGCTTTATGCTCAATGATGGTACAACCACTGCGCCAGTGTTTATTGAATTTCTCAAGCGATTATTG
>NZ_LSZO01000016.1 GCF_001580025.1 Ventosimonas gracilis
TTTGCATGAGCAAATTTCTCTCCTCGCGCCTTGCTGCGCGCAAAATCTGGCTCCGTCGCGGCCACGTTTGAAGCGGGAGCAGACCCTAAGCCGTATGGCTGAGTTTAAGACCGATAATCCCGGCCACAATCAACGCAACACTGACTAAACGCATAACGGCCATGGATTCTTGAAACAGGATAATCCCGGCAATCACCGTGCCCACCGCACCAATGCCCGTCCATATCGCGTAAGCGGTACCGGCGGGCAACTCGCGCATGGCAAGGCCAAGCAGCCCCATACTGAGCACCATCGCTGAAACGGTTAATACAGTAGGCAGCGGGCGAGTAAAACCCTCGGTATATTTCAGACCGACCGCCCAGCCAATCTCCAGCAATCCGGCAATCAATAAAATCAGCCAAGACATGGAAAATCTCCCAAGTTAAGCGGGGTCGTCCCCAAAAAAGGCCAAGCGACTTTCGGTCGTCCGCAAGCGCTGCGCATTATGCTTGAATGCCGCCCCGTATTCCCTCGTCTTAAGAGCCTGTCGCGAAAGCCTCCACCGCTATACTGGCAATCGTTGTCTTTATCACCACAGAGAGAAACCCACTTCTACCCATGCCGGAGGCGCAAAAACCGCGTGTGAGTCCATAGGATCTTGAAAATGAATGCTGACCTGAAAAATAGGCTGCCTTTTCTTTACCAAGCGATCGAAGCCGCGAAAGCCGTGCTGGATGCGGCACGGCCGTTACCCTCCCACACCGCGGCGTCGCTGCGCGACAAGCTGAGTTTGGAATGGACATACCACTCGAATGCCATCGAGGGCAATACACTGACCTTGCGTGAAACCAAGGTTGTGCTCGAAGGTATCACTGTCGGCGGGAAATCATTGCGGGAACACTTCGAGGCAATCAACCACCGTGATGCAATCTTATATGTCGAAGAGATCGTTGCCAGGGAAGAAGCGCTGACGCAGTGGCAAATCAAGAACATCCACAACTTGGTTCTGAAAGGAATCGACGATGGCCAAGCGGGTCGCTATCGGCGCGAGAACGTTGTGATTTCGGGCGCCAGCACAACCCCGCCTGATTTTCTACATTTGGATGAAGCGATGCAGCAGCTAATCGCGTGGCACGAGCAAGCTGACCAAATGCACCCGATTGCACGGGCTTCGGAGCTACATACCCGATTTGTGGAGATTCATCCTTTTGTAGATGGTAACGGTCGCACCGGACGGCTGCTGCTTAACTTCGAGCTGATGAAGGCGGGCTATCCGCCCGCAGTCATCCGCAAAGATGATCGCCTGGCCTATTACGACGCGCTTGATGAAGCATGCCTGAGCAAGAACTACGAAGCGATTACGACTCTTATCGCCGAAGCTGTTCAACGCTCATTGGATTTGTATCTGAATTTGCTGGGGTCAGCGCTAGGGCGTGAGCCGGGAGATGAACCGGATTCTGGCCATTGAAGAGTTCCCTCGCAAGTATTTCCCCACAAGTGAGAGAGGAGAAATACTTGCCAGAGTAAATACTTTATGCTTTTGTGCCGCCCGTATTCCATTGCCTTAAAAGAGCAGCATCCATTAAAAAGTAAAAAGAAATGACCATTGATTACCATCTTGAACAAGTTGCCGGTGGCGTGCCGATAAAAATGTGGACTAAAGGCGTGCCGGTTGATGAACGCGCCATTAAGCAATTAACCAATGTCTCGCGTCTGCCCATTATATTTAAACATGTAGCGGCCATGCCGGATGTGCATCGGGGTATTGGCGCAACCGTAGGCTCGGTTATCCCTACCATTAGAGCCATTATCCCGGCGGCCGTTGGCGTGGATATTGGCTGCGGCATGATGGCGGTGAGAACTACGCTTACTGCTGCTGATTTACCCGACAACCTTGCACCACTGCGCAGCGTTATTGAACAAGCAGTACCGCATGGTCGTGTAGCCGTACGCGGTAAGCCTGACCCAGGTGCTTGGAGTTCGCCGCCGGTTTCGGTTGACCAGGCTTGGGGCGAACTGGAGGCTGAATTTAAAATCCTCTGCGAGTTATATCCCAAGCTTGAAAAAACCAATAATCGTAATCATCTAGGCACCTTGGGTAGCGGTAATCATTTTATTGAGGTCTGCCTGGATGAAATGGATAGCGTTTGGTTTATGTTGCATTCCGGCTCGCGCGGCGTGGGTAATGCCATTGGCATACAGTTTATTGAACTGGCTAAAAAAGATGCCATGCTCAATCAGCGTAATTTGCCGGATAAAGACCTCGCTTATCTTGAAGAAGGCTCCCTTTATTTTGATGATTATGTACGGGCAGTGGGTTGGGCACAGCAATTTGCCATGAAAAACCGCGAAGTAATGATGGCGAATTTAATTAGTTGTGTACGCAAGATAATACCCAAGCCTTTTAAAACCCATGTCGAGGCAGTCAACTGCCATCACAATTATGTGCAGCGTGAAACCCATTTTGCTGAAGACATCTTTGTTACCCGTAAAGGTGCAGTGAGTGCGCAAAAAGGGCAAATGGGTATCATCCCCGGCAGTATGGGCGCGCGCAGTTATATTGTGCGCGGTTTGGGCAATCCAGAAAGTTTCCACAGTTGCAGCCACGGTGCCGGACGGGTCATGAGCCGTACTGAGGCGAAAAAACACTTCACTATAGAAGACCAAATCCGTGCCACAGCCGGTGTAGAGTGCCGCAAAGATAAAGGCGTTATCGATGAAATTCCAATGGCCTACAAAGACATTGATGCGGTAATGGCCGCACAGAAGGATTTGGTCGAAATCGTGCATAGGTTAAAGCAAGTAGTTTGTGTTAAAGGATAACTTGCAATAAGTTGAATAAGTGGAATAAAACAATCCCCTTATTAACCTCATCTTGAAGTTTTAACTTTCCGCTTTAATCCCAAAGCACAACAGTTTGTAGCGTTTCTTCAATCCAAAGTAGCACATGACATTTTCACCAAATGGGGTTGGCAGGGTTGACGGTCTGGTTATCAACGGCTATAGAGTTAATTTCTCGCAGCCATTTGCGATACCTTTAATGCAACTCGGTAAATACCATGAATAATCCACTTGCTACCTTGCGACAACTGGTTGGAATGTCGATGGAGCCTGCCCGGCTTGGCGAATCGGCGTTAATTATTAGGGTCTTAGGAAGCAAACGCGATCAAAGCGGCTGTTCACGCAGTAATTTTAGCAAGGCCAGATAGATGTTTTCATGTCGATGATTGA
>NZ_LSZO01000017.1 GCF_001580025.1 Ventosimonas gracilis
TGCTCGTCGTTCATTTGCATGAGCAAATTTCTCTTCTCGCGCCTTGCTGCGCGCAAAATCTGGCTCCGTCGCGGCCACGTTTGAAGCGGGAGCAGACCCTAGAGGACGGCAGAAAAATTTGACAAGCGAAAAACCACCCCTATAATACGCCGCGCGGGGTGGAGCAGTCTGGTAGCTCGTCGGGCTCATAACCCGAAGGTCGTTGGTTCAAATCCAGCCCCCGCAACCAGTTTTCAAACCCTGTAGGCGAAAGCCTGCGGGGTTTTTTGCATGAGCGGGTTTTGCTTTATCTGTACAGAAGGCGCGGCAAGCGTTACCTTATGCGCCCGCCATTGTTTTAAAGCCCTGCAAGGAAACACGCCGTGGAACACAGCACTTTTTTTACCCAGCCTTGGCTGTTGCTGGCGTTTTGCCTGCTGGCCGGTATTGTGATTGGCCTGCTTGGGGCCAGGCTGCTATCCAGTCACCGAGCCAGTAGCGCCAAGCAATTTGACGAATTGCAGGAACGCTTTGATAGCTATCAGCGCGAAGTGATCGGCCACTTTAATACCACAGCGAGCCTGGTTAAAAAGCTCACGCAAAGCTATCAGGAAGTGCAAGAGCACCTGTCCGAAGGTGCCAACCGCTTGGCGACCGATGATTTAACCCGCCAACGCTTGCTCGCCGCTTTAAATGATGAAAGTCCCAGCACCCCGCGTGAGCGCTTGAGCCTGCCGAAAAACCAAGGTGAAGCACCAAAAGACTACGCGCCCAAAACAGAAGGCGAGCGCGGCATGCTGGATGAGGCTTACGGCCTACAAAAATAAAGCGATATACACGACATATATAGCGTGCAAAAGGTTAAACCTAAAATTTCGATCATGGCTAACCCTAAAACCAGCGAAACCGGTGCTCGCCGTCACGGCGGGCGCTATATCTATGAAGAACTACGTAAGCAGATTCTGACTTTAAAACTTAAACCCGGCGTACAACTGGATGAAATCTCACTGGCCGCGCAATTTGGTCTGTCGCGCTCGCCGGTACGTGATGCATTGGCGCGGCTGATTACCGAAGGGCTGGTAACGATTTTGCCCAATCGCACCACTTTGGTTACACCTTTTGAGATTGAAGAATTTCCCAACTACATCTCTGCGCTGGATTTAATTCAACGCACGGTGACGCGCCTTGCGGCCACTGCGCGTACCGAGGAAGATTTACAGCGCATCGACAAAGCCAATGCGCAGTACATCCAGGCGGTACAAGACGGCGACTATCAAGCCATGTCCGAATGCAATAAGGCGCTACACATGCAAATTGCCAAGGCCGGACACAACCCTTACTTCATCACCTATTACGAGCGTTTATTAAGCGAAGGCCAGCGTTTATTGCATTTGCATTTTGACTATATGTTTAGCCATTTAACCGATGGTGAGCGTTTCAGCAACGCCGATGACTTTAAAACCGGCCGCGACCACAACAACATTATCGCCGCCATTATTGCCGGCGATGCTGACGCTGCCGAAGCCGCCGCACACGAACATACCGAGCTATTCCAAAAACGCTTTTTAAGCTATATGCAGCAAAACTTTAGTACGCAAATAAAACTATCTTAGGCTCTGTTGCCCACTTGTGGGAGAGAGACTAAGGAAGAGGAAAATATCGAAAGATAGATCTTCTATATCATAAAAATCCGTTCAACTGCGCCAATACCGCACGCGTAATCACAATGCCTTGTTGTTCGGCGCGGGCGCGGTTTTGCAGACGTTTGTCACCGGCAATGCGGATATTTTCTCCAGAGGCGCGAATAAGGTTTAAAAGTGCTGCCACACGCGCGGCAAAATCATGATTACCACCGCGTGCAGGGTCAATCACAATCAATAACTGACCGGTTTTTGGCGTTTCTGCACCAGGGTGGTTTTTAAAATCAACCTGATAAGAAAACGCGCCACCGGTTAAAGCAGCGGCAAGGATTTCCACCATCAAGATAATGGCCGCACCTTTATGCCCACCAAAAGGCAATAATGCACCACCATTTAAAATCTGTTCGGGATTATTAGTCGGCTGGCCGCTTTTATCGATACCGCAACCATCTGGCAATAAATGCCCTGCTCGCGCCGCAATTCGGGTATCACCGTTGGAAAGCGCACTGGTCGCAAAATCAAAGACCAATGGGGAACTGCCCGCCACCGGGCAAGCAAAAGCCAGTGGGTTAGTACCAAATACCGGCGTTTTGCCGCCGGATACGGCCACTACGGAAAGCCCGGCGACAAAGGTTAAAGCCAGCAATCCTTGCTGCGCAAAAGGCTCAATATCCGGCCATAACGCACTGAAATGGTGCGAACCACGCACCATTAATACCGCACAACCGCTCCTTCGGACTTTTTCCAGTAAAAGCGGGCGGGCACGCGCCAAACAAAGCTGCGCAAAACCATTGTCGGCATCGACTCGAATAAAGGATTCGCCGCAGTCTTCAATACGCGGGTCAGCACAGCCATTGACCCAGCCACTTTTTAAAGTATTTAAATAACCCTCAATACGAAAAACACCATGACTTTCCGGCCCGTCGCGTTCCACCATTGCGCAATTATCGGCAAGTAATTCAGCCGTTTCTTGATTAACGCTGACTTTAATAAAAACACGCCGCAGCAGGTCTTTTAATTCATTAAAAGAAAGTCTTACGGCATCGCCAGACTCGCGCATATATAACCTCCTGATATACCTGCCTGCCCTAGCTTGGGGCTAAAGAGAGCAAGGATAGCATTTAAGCCATACCCCTACTGCACGGCCATTAGCCATTACGCTGGATCCTGTCCTGGGGAGTGGTGTAGCTGGATTTCATAGGCATAGGTGATTTCCGGTCGGGTTGCTTAGAGCCTGTTTATGATTTTTGAGGATCAGCGCCAGAAATAGCAGATATTCTTTAGATCGCAAACAGGCTCTAAGACCCACGCTTAATAAGCGCAGAAAAATCGAGAAAGCTCCAAAAATCCCATAACTTATTTAAGTTATTGATTTTATAATTTATTTTGGTGCCGGCACCAGGAATCGAACCCGGGACCTACTGATTACAAATCAGTTGCTCTACCTGCTGAGCTATACCGGCCTTAAGGAGGGCGCGATTATAGCGGATGGATTTTGCAGGTAAAGCGTTAGGGTCTGTTCGCGCTTCAAGCGTGGCGAAGGCAGAGGCAGATTTGCAGCGCAAAGGCGCGAGAAGCGAAGAAAGTCATTCACCTCCTTTTGCTATACTCCGCCGTTTTCAACCTGTTAAGAGTTCATCATGAGCGAATCTCGCGCTGATAAGCCTTTTACCTTGGCTGGTCGTACCTATCAGTCGCGGTTGTTGCTGGGTACTGGCAAGTACCGGGACTTTGCCGAAACCGCGGCGGCAGTCGAGGCTTCTGGCGCGCAGATTGTTACCGTGGCGCTGCGCCGCAGCAATATTGGGCAAAACCCCGATGAGCCGAATTTGCTGGATGTGATTTCCCCCGAACGCTACTGCATTTTGCCGAATACCGCCGGTTGTTTTTCTGCGCTGGAAGCGGTGCGCACTTGCCGCTTGGCGCGTGAATTATTGGGCGGGCAGCAGCTCGTTAAGCTTGAAGTATTGGCTGATACCAAAACGCTGTTCCCGAATGTGGTGGAAACCCTAAAAGCCGCAGAAACCTTGGTCACCGAAGGTTTTCAGGTGATGGCCTATACCAGTGATGACCCGATTGTGGCAAGACAGCTTGCTGAAATGGGATGCGTGGCGGTAATGCCGTTGGCCGGATTGATTGGCAGCGGGCTTGGCATTTGTAACCCGTGGAATCTGCGCATTATTTTGGAGGAAGCCAAGGTGCCGGTGTTGGTCGATGCCGGTGTTGGCACCGCCTCGGATGCGGTGATTGCAATGGAGCTTGGCTGTGATGCGGTGCTGATGAACAGTGCCGTCGCTAACGCACAAAATCCGCTGTTGATGGCAAGCGCAATGAAGCATGCGGTTGAGGCCGGACGGCTGGCTTATTTGGCCGGACGCATGCCGAAGAAGCGTTACGCCAGCGCCTCTTCGCCTATCGACGGGCTGATTGCTTAAAAAGTCATGGCGCAAAATACCCGCACCGTGCGTAGCTTTGTATTGCGCAAAGGCCGTATCACTGAAGCGCAGCAGCGGGCGCTGGATGAGGATTGGTTCCGGTTTGGCCTTAATCTTGAAGATGGCATGGCGGATTTTGACCAGGTATTTGGCCGCAACGCTCCGCGCACGCTGGAAATTGGCTGTGGTATGGGAGGAGCCACGCTGGCAATGGCCGCTGCCGCGCCGGAGCAGGATTTTATCGGTGTTGAAGTACACCAAGCCGGCATTGGTGCTTTGCTGCTGGGTATCAAAAAGCACTCGCTTGGCAATCTGCGTCTGTACCGCTGTGATGCGCTGGATGTACTTAAGCAATGCATCGCCGATAACAGTCTTGACCGCGTGCTGTTGTTTTTCCCCGACCCTTGGCACAAAAAGCGCCATCACAAGCGGCGGATCGTCCAGGCGGAGTTCGCTGAACTGCTGCGCGGCAAGCTTAAAGTGGGCGGGCTGTTTCATCTGGCGAGCGACTGGCAGCCCTACGCACAGCATATGTTGGATGTGATGAGTGCTGCCCCAGGATGGCGCAATTTGGCCGCGGATGGAGGCTTTATTCCTCGTCCGCCGGAGCGTCCGCTGACTAAATTCGAGCAACGGGGCGAACGGCTGGGGCACGGCATTTTTGACCTTAAATTTATCCGCGTGGATTAGCGAAGCTGTCTTGCTTATTGGCAAAACTCCCGTTACTGTCCGCGTTAATTTATTTCAGCCAACCCTGCCTGCGGGCGGGGTTTTACTTTCTTGATTGGCAAGAACTTTTCTATGCGCTTTGCGTTTGGATAAAAAGTCCCTGCCAATCGTTTTTATTTTTAGAGCACCTTAAGCATGCCCAAGCTAAAAAAAGCCACGCCCGCCATCACTATTACTCGCCTTGACTTGCAGCGATTGGAGCGTTTACTGGATGGTTTGGAAGAATTTGGCCCGGCCGCCGAAGCGCTGGAAAAAGAACTAGCGCGCGCCAAGGTGGTGCCGCTGAATAAAGTGCCTGCTGGAGTCGTGACCATGAACTCGCGGGTGCATTGCCGCGACGAAAACAGTGGCAAGGAATATCACCTGACCTTGGTCTACCCGGAAGAAGCGGGCGGCGAGGGCACGGTTTCCATTCTTGCGCCGGTCGGCAGTGCGCTCTTGGGGCTTTCCGTCGGCCAGCATATCGACTGGCCTGCGCCGGGCGGCAAAACCATGCGACTGATTTTGCTGGAGGTGGAATACCAGCCAGAGGCTGCCGGGGCTTATCAGCAACAATAACCAGCTGACGGGAGCAGACCCTAAGCCCCCAAATAGGTTTCTTGCACTTTGGGATCTTGCAAGAGCGCCCTGCCTTCGCCTTGCATAACGATGCGGCCGTTTTCCAGTACGTAGGCGCGGTCGGCCAGGCGTAGGGCTTGGTTGGCGTTTTGTTCGACGAGGAAAATCGTCACGCCTTCCTCGCGCAACTTAGCCAGGGTTTTAAAAATCTCGCCGATCACCAAAGGCGCAAGCCCTAACGAAGGTTCATCCAGCAGCAGCAGGCGTGGGCGGCTCATCAGCGCGCGGCCAATGGCGAGCATTTGTTGTTCGCCGCCGGACATGGTGCCGGCGCGTTGGCTGAAGCGTTCGGCGAGCCGGGGAAAGAGCCGCAAGATATGATCGAGCTGTTGTTGCTGGCCTTGTTTGCTGGCGAAAAAACCGCCTAAGGCGAGGTTTTCTTCAATGCTCAGGCGGGCAAATACGCGGCGGCCTTCCGGTACTACGGCAATGCCTTTGCGCATGATGCGGTAGGTCGGCTGGCCGACGAGTTCTTCGCCTTCGTAACGAATGCTGCCGCTGGCTGCTTGTGGCGTGCCGCATAAGGTCATCAGCAAGGTGGATTTGCCCGCGCCGTTGGCTCCAATCAGGCTAACGATTTCGCCTTTGGCTAAATAAAGGCTCACCTCGTGCAGCGCCTGAATTTTGCCGTAAAAGGTGGAGACCCGTTCAAGGTGCAGCATGTTAGCTTTCCCCCAAATAGGCTTTGATGACGTCCGCGTTTTGCCGGATTTCGTCCGCCGTGCCTTCGGCCAGCGGCATGCCTTGGTTGATCACCACGATATGGTCGGAAATGCTCATCACCAGTTTCATGTCGTGCTCAATCAGCAGCACAGTAATGCCGTCGTTATCGCGCAGTTCACCCAGCAGCGCTTTGAGGTCTTCGGTTTCGCGCGGGTTTAGGCCAGCGGCGGGTTCGTCGAGCAATAACAAACGCGGTTTGGCCAGCATGCAGCGGGCGATTTCCAGCCGTCGCTGTTGGCCGTAAGCCAGCGTGCCTGCTTCACGGTTGCCCACGTCGGAAAGCGCCATGCGCTTTAGCCAATAACGCGCTTGTTGCATGGCCTGGCGTTCGCGCTGGCGGTAGTCGGCGGTTTTCAAAAGCCCGCTTAGAAAACCGGTATTAAGCTGGCTGTGTTGTGCGACCAAGAGGTTTTCAAAGGCGGTCATCTGTTTAAACAGGCGCACATTTTGGAAAGTGCGCAGCACGCCTTTGCGGGCAATTTGGTGGCTGGATAAATGCTCAATGGCTTCATTGCCCAAGGTAATGCTGCCGGAAGTTGGGCGGTAAAAGCCGCTTAGGCAGTTAAATACGGTGGTTTTGCCCGCGCCGTTGGGGCCAATGAGGCTAACGATTTGCTTTTCCGGCACGCAAAGCGATACGCCGTTTACCGCGTGCAGCCCGCCAAAGCGCATGGCGAGCTTATCGACCTTAAGCAGTGCAGCGGCATTTTTATTGAGCTGCAAGGGCGAACTCATGCCGCTGCCTCCAATTGCGGGCGGCGCATCGGCAGCAGCCCTTGTGGCCGCCACAGCATCATGACAATCATCATCAGCCCGAAAATCAGCATGCGGTATTCGCTAAACAGGCGCATTTCTTGTAGCAAGACCATGACCACGGCGGCCAAAATCACGCCCAATTGCGAACCCATGCCGCCGAGCACAACGATAACCAAAATCATCGCCGATTCCATAAAGCCGAAGGATTCGGGCGTAACCAGCCCTTGCCGCGCGGCAAAAAAGCATCCGGCCAAACCGGCCAGGCTCGCGCCGATGGTAAAGGCAGAGAGCTTAATCACGGTGGGATTTAAGCCCAGGCTGCGGCAGGCGATTTCATCTTCGCGCAAGGCTTCCCAGGCGCGGCCTAACGGCATGCGCAACAGGCGATTGACCAAAAACAAGGTCAGCAGCACCAGCAGCAAGGCAATCAAATACAAAAAGATGACCTTGTATTGCGACTGGTAGGCGATGCCGAAAAACTCATGGAAGGTTTGCGTGCCATCGGCTAGCCGCCGCTCAAAGGACAGGCCAAACAGGCTGGGCTTGAGTTCGTTGGGGATGCTCATGCCATTTGGCCCGCCGGTAATCTCGGTCTTATTGCGCAGAAAAATACGGATGATTTCGCCAAAACCCAAGGTGACAATCGCCAGGTAATCGCCGCGTAAGCGCAGTACCGGAAAACCCAGCAGGCAGCCGAAAATCGCGGCGGTTAACCCGGCCAGCGGCAGGCAGATCCAAAAACCAAAGCCGCCGTAGTGCGCCAGCAGCGCGTAACTGTACGCGCCGATGGCGTAGAAACCGGCGTAGCCCAAATCCAGCAATCCGGCCAGACCGACGACGATATTCAGCCCCAAGCCCAGCATCACGTAAATCAAAATCAGCGTGGCAATATCGACCGCACCACGGCTGGCAAAAAACGGCCAAATCAGCGCGACCAACAGCAAAAGCCACAGCGTGCGCTGCTGGGTTTTTGGCTGCTTTAGCCGTTCGCCGAATTGCGCCGGAATGGGCAAGGCGGGCAATTGCACGCGCTCACGCAGCAGTTGCCAGACAAACACCAGCACAGCGCCCAGCGCAATCAGGATCAGTTTGCTGCGGCTGGCACCTTCCACGGTGAGGTTGATCCCGACGATGGTGAGCTTAAGACCAAATACCGGCCAGGCCATAATCGGCACCAACAGTGCGGCAAACAGCGCCGCGCCGAGTTTGGCTTTCATACTTTTTCTACCTCGGGCCTGCCCAAAATCCCGCTGGGTCTGAACAACAGCAGCAGCACCAGCAAACCAAAGGCGACCACATCTTTGTACTCATCGCCCCACCGATCCGCGCCGAAGGCTTCGGCCACGCCCAAGAGCAAACCGCCCAGCATTGCCCCGGGGATGCTGCCAATGCCGCCTAGAACGGCTGCCGTAAAGGCTTTAATGCCAGCCAAAAAGCCCATCGACGGGCTGATATAGCCGTAGCGCATGGATAGCAGCAGCGCCGCCACCGCCGCCAAGGCCGCACCAATAACAAAGGTTAGCGAAATAATCTGGTTGCTGTTGATGCCAAGCAGTTCGGTCATTTTTAAATCTTCGGCGCAGGCGCGGCAGGCGCGTCCCAAGCGCGAACGGGCGATAAACCAAGTCAATAAGCCCATACTTAAAAAGGTGCCGACGAAGATCAAAATCTGCATATAGGACACAGACAGCGCCCCGCCGGGAGCCAGTTCGATGACGCCAGGCAGTAAATCGGGCAGCGATTTACCTTTGGAGTCTTGTGATAATAAAACCGCGTTTTGCAGAAAAATCGATACACCAATGGCGGAAATCAGTGCAATCAGCCGGTTGCTGCTGCGCAGCGGGCGATAGGCCACGCGCTCGATGCTGTAGCCGTAAGCGCTGGTGACAATCATGCTGGCGACCAGCGCTGCGGCCATCAAAAGCGGCAGGCTATCCACGCCCAGCAGGGCAAGCCCGGCCAGTGCGGTGAGGGCGACATAGGAGCCAATCATATAAACCTCGCCGTGGGCGAAGTTAATCATGCCGATAATGCCGTAGACCATGGTGTAGCCAATGGCAATCAGCGCATAGGTGCTGCCGAGCGACAGCCCGTCAATTAACAGTTGCAGTTTGTGATAGAGGTCAGACATAGGATTGATCCCTTGCCGTCAATAACTGCGCGGCAAGGGTAGTTGGGAGGTTAAGGGGCGAGGGTTTTACTGCCGTCCTGATGCCATTCGTAGATTTCAAATTCAAAATCTTTTAAATCGCCACTTTCGGCAAATTCCAGCACGCCCACCGGCGTGGTAAAGCTATTGCTGCGCAGCGCTTCGGCGACTTTGGTGGTATCTGTCGTACCGGCTTTGGCAATGCCTTCGGCAATCACTTGCGCGGCGGCGTAGGAGAGCAGTACAAACGGCCCGCTGGGGTCTTGGTTGCGCTCCTTGAAGGCGGCGACCAGTTCGGCATTGGCCGGGTCTTGGTCGGAGGATTTGGGCAGCGTGACCAGCATGCCTTCGGATGCGGCACCGGCAATGGCGGTAATTTCAGTATTGCCTGCGCCTTCTGGCCCCATAAAACGCGCTTCCAACCCGCGTTCACGCGATTGGCGCATCAGCAGCCCCATTTCCGGGTGATAACCGCCAAAGTAGACAAAATCGACATCGGCCTGGCGCAAACGGGTAATCAGCGAAGCAAAATCACGGTCGCCCGCGTTGACGCCTTCAAACACCACCACATTCAAACCGGCTTCTTCTGCGGTGCGCTTGACTTCGCTGGCAATGCCTTCTCCGTATTGCTGTTTGTCGTGAATCACGGCCAGGTTTTTCGGTTTGGCTTTATCGGCGATATAGCGCCCCGCCGCCGGGCCTTGCATATTGTCCAGGCCAATGGTGCGGAAGATCAGCTTATGCCCGCGCGCGGTAATTTCCGGGGCTGTGGCCGAAGAAGTCACCATCAAAATGCCTTCGTCCTCGTAAATATCCGAGGCAGGCTGAGTGGAACTGGAACAGGTATGGCCGACGACAAAGGCAATTTTGTCACCGACCGCCTTATTGGCAACGGCGACCGCCTGCTTCGGGTCGCAAGCGTCATCGTAAACCACCGCTTCAAGCTGTCTGCCGAGCACGCCGCCTTTGGCATTGATTTGGTCTATCGCCATGCGTGCGCCGTTAAATACCTGCTCGCCGTATTCGGCCAAGGGGCCGGTCACCGGGCCGCCCAGGCCTATTTTAATCGTGCTTTTGTTCTCTTCCTGTTTAATCGTGCTTTTGTCCTCTTCCTTGGAGCAAGCGGCAATACCTAGCGCCAGTGCTGCCGTACCAATGGTTAGCAGACAGTTGCGAACGGTCTTGTTCATGGCCTTGCACCCTCTTGATGTGCGACTTTGCTAAAGGGCGCAATTTTGCGGCAAGGCACGGCTTTCAACAAGCACAAAACGGCATAAAAGTGAATAAAAGTGCGTAAAACCTTGCAAAAATGCTGCGACTGACTATCTTTTAGCGTCCTTTTGCTACAAGGATGTCGTGCGATATGTTTTCCATAACGCTAAATGCTCTCCCAGCCGAAGAGGGTGCCTGACGCGGCGCTTTGATGGAAACCTTCTTCCCTTGGCGGGCGGGCAACCGCTTTGAGCTGCTGGTCGATGGACATCAGTTTTTTCCGGCCATGCTCGAAGGCATTCAATCGGCCAAGCAGGAAGTGTTACTGGAGCTGTATCTGGTCGAAGAAGGCCGCTGTAGCCAGTTGCTGGTCGAGGCGCTGTGCTTGGCGGCTCGTCGTGGCGTTACCGTGCGCTGCCTGTTCGATGGCTTTGGCGCACGGGCTTTAAGCAAAGCCGCGCGAAGGCGGCTTGAGCAGGCAGGGGTTATGCTTCGTCTGTACAACCCGCTGCACTGGCGACAGGGATTTGCCAATCTGCGCCGCGACCACCGAAAACTGCTGCTGATTGACCGCAAAACCGCCTTTATCGGCGGCACTGGCGCGACCGATAACTTCTGGCAACCGGGCGAGGCGCAAAGCCTGTGCCATGAGCTGATGGTGCGCTGCATCGGTGCCATCACGCTCGACTTTTACCGGCTATTTGAGCAGCAATGGTCGCCGCCCGCGCGGCCTTGGCGGCAGATATTTTGGGGTGCTACGCGCCGCTCGCGCCTGCCCGCGCCACCCGCGATAAGCCAAGGCATGGGGCGGCTCGCTTGGTCGGATGCGGTAACGCACCGCGAATTGGTGCAGTCACTGCTACGCCATATCCACCACGCCAGGCAGCGCATTTGGCTGGCCACGCCGTATTTTCTGCCGAGTTGGAAGGTGCGCCGCGCCTTGCGCAAAGCGGCGCAGCGCGGGGTCGATGTGCAGCTTTTGCTCGCCTCAAACAATATCGACCACGGCCCGGTGCGCTACGCCAGTCACCGCTACTATCCGAGCTTGCTGCGTGCCGGAGTGCGCATCCACGAATACAGCCCGCGTTTTTTACATCTAAAGCTGGTGCTGGCCGACGGCTGGATAAGCGTCGGCTCTTGCAATTTTGACCACTGGAACCTGCGCTTTAATCTGGAAGCCAATCTGGAGGCGCAAGATGAGGCTTTAACCCGCGCCTGTGCGACCTGTCTGCAACAAGGCATGGCGGACGGGCAGGAAATTACCCTCGAACATTGGCAGCAGCGCCCGCTGTACCGGCGCCTGCTGGAACGCCTGTGGGGATTGATCGACCAGTTGATACTGAATCTGCTGGATAAGCGGGATTAGGGGCTGCTCCCGCTTCAAACGCGAACCGCGCTGCTGCTCAAAATTTCGCCAGACTAGGCGCAGCATGCAGCCAATGTGTACAACCTTGGCAAATGCTGCAACAACGTATGGCGAGATTTTGGGCGCAGCCCGAAGGGACGGGCAGATTTTGTGCGCCGCTGTGTTGCTCGTCGTTCATTTGCATGAGCAAATTTCTCTTCTCGCGCCTTGCTGCGCACAAAATCTGGCTCCGTCGCGGCCACGTTTGAAGCGGGAACAGACCCTAGGGTCGATATTGCAGTGCTTCGGCCAGATGGGCGCGACTAATGTCGCTGGCTTGCTCAAGGTCAGCCAGCGTTCGCGCCACTTTCAGCAGCCGGTGCGCCGCGCGTAATGAGAGTTTTAACCGCTCGCAAGCACTTTCCAGCCAGCGTTTATCCTCTTCATTTAATAAGCAGTGACGGTGTAAATCGGCCAGTGCAAGCTGCGCATTGGTACAGCCCTGGCGGGTCAGTTGTCGTTCGCGGCAAGCGGCGACCTGTAGCGCGACTTGGGCACTGCTGGTTTCGGCTTGACCGGGCTGTAAAGCCGTAGTTTCCCGAGCCACACACAGATGCAAATCGATACGGTCAAGCAACGGGCCGGACAGCTTGGCACGGTAACGCTGCACCTGCTCTGGCGTGCAGCGGCAACGGCCGGACGGGTCATCGAGATAGCCGCACGGGCACGGGTTCATTGCCGCAACCAGTTGAAATCGCGCCGGAAAGCGCACCTTGTCATGCGCCCGCGCAATGATGATATGGCCGGTTTCCATCGGCTCGCGCAGCACTTCGAGCACTTTGCGGTCAAATTCCGGCAACTCATCAAGGAACAACACGCCTTGGTGTGCCAAGGTGATTTCCCCAGGCTTGGGTCTACCACCCCCGCCGACCAAAGCGGCGGCGGATGCCGAATGGTGCGGGCTGCGAAACGGGCGTTGCGGCCAGCTTTGTAGCGGCCGGTGATTGGCAACCGAGCTAATCGCTGCCACTTCCAAGGCTTCTGCTTCGGCGAGCGGCGGCAAAAGTCCCGGCAGGCGACTGGCCAGTAAGGTTTTGCCGGTACCCGGCGGGCCGGACAGTAGCAGGTTATGCCCACCGGCGGCGGCGATCAGTAGTGCCCGTTTGGCGGCGACTTGTCCTTGCACTTCCGCCAAATCCGGGTACGACTGGCTCTGTGGCGGCAGCCCCTGTGGCACATAGGCTGCAATGGGGGCGCTGCCGTTTAAATGGGCGCAGACGCTGAGCAAGTGATCGGCGGCGATCACTTCAAGCCCTGAAGCAAGGCTGGCTTCTTCGGCATTGGCGAGCGGCACTAACAGCTTGCGAGCAGCAGAACGCGCGGCCAGTGCGGCAGGCAGCACGCCGCGCACTGGCCGCAATGCACCGGATAGCGCAAGCTCCCCCAGGCATTCCATCTGTGCCAGCGCCTCGCCCTTAACCTGTCCGCTGGCGGCGAGCACACCGAGGGCAATCGGCAAATCAAAACGCCCACCGTCCTTGGGCAAATCCGCCGGTGCCAGGCTTAGCGTGATGCGGCGGGCGGGAAATTCAAATCCGCAGTGAACAATCGCGCTACGCACGCGGTCTTTACTTTCTTTAACACTGGTTTCTGGCAGTCCGACCAAGGCAAAACTGGGCAACCCCGAAGCCAAATGCGCCTCCACACTCACGGACGGCGCTTCTACGCCGATCAGCGCGCGACTGTGCAGCAGGGCTAGCGACATGTTCGCTCCTTGAACCGGTTCGCGAGCTTAGGCTGCGGGCGGCGCGTTTTGTGCCGCGCGTTCCAGTTCGGCGACCCGTGCTTCGAGGGCTTCTAAACGGGCGCGGGTATGGGCGAGTACCGTCATTTGATGGTCGAACGTTTCGCGGCTGACCAAATCGAGCTTATCGAACAGGCTGCTTAGCAGGCTTTTTAGCTGATTTTCCAACTCGGCCTTGGGAAGCATTTCACCTGCAAACAGGCGGGCGGTTTGTTCGGAAAACGAATCGAGTAAGGCTTTGGGGGTCAACATGGGAAAACTCCAAAAATAGTCAAGAGGCAGTGTAGCGCTTAAACCTCACTGCCTTCCTCGCGCGCTTTGCGCGCGGCTTTTTGTGCTTTGATGGTGCGCCACAGCCAAAGCAGTGCGCCGACCAAGAGTAAAGCCGCGAGCACCCAGAGTTCGTATTTTTTAACGTTGCCCAAGATGATTTCCAGCGCCGTACCGAAATAGTACGCGGCAAAGCCCAGCGCGAGCGCCCAGATAATCGCGCCGATGCCGTTAAGGATGAGGTAGCGCAACGGCGGATAGCCGGACAGGCCAATGGCGACCGGCATCACCGTACGCAGCCCATAGACGAAACGAAAGCTCAAAACCCAAAGGTCAGGATGTTTATTCAGATAACCGAGCGCTTTATCGGTCAGCACTTGCCAGCGCGGTTTTTTCGCCAAAATTTGCCGCCCTTTATGGCGACCCAAGTAGTACCAAGTCTGGTCGCCTGCGTAGCTGCCGCAAAAAGCCACCAGCACCACCAGTTCAATCTCCATATAGCCGCGAAAGGCCAAGAAGCCGGCCAATACGAGGATGGTTTCACCTTCAAAAAACGTCCCTAAAAACAGAGCCAAGTAGCCAAATTGGTCAAGCAGTTGCTGAAGCATCGGCGCACCTTACAGCCAAGCGGTGCGCAAGCCTAACCGGTTAAAAGCACGAGGCAAAGGGTTGTAAGACAAATCAACTCACCCTTCGTAGTAGCACGCTGCCTGCCAGCATGCAAATGCCGCAGGGAATCAGCACGGCCAGTAGCGGCGGGAAGCCAAATACCAAGCTGGCCGGTCCCAATAAATCCTGCACGATACGGAAGATAAAGCCGACCAAGGTGCCGGCAAATACCCGTTGCCCCAGTGTGACCGAGCGCAGCGGGCCGAAGATAAAGGAGATGGCGAGCAGCAACAAAGCCGCCGTGACCAAAGGTTGCAGCAGTTTGTTCCAGAACGCGAGCCAATAGCGGCTGTTGTTTAGACCTTGCTCGGCCAGATAGTGGATATAACGCCACAGCCCTTTAAGCGGCAGCATTTCTGGGTCAATCAGCAAGGTGCTGAGTAGCTCGGGGGCGAGTTCAATCGGCCAGTCTTCACTGGCTTTGTTTTCAACCCGGCTCGCTTTTGGCTCAAAGCGCGTGACGGTCAGGTCAAACAATCGCCACTTGCCGTTTTCATAACGGGCGCTTTTGGCAAAACTCGCCGCCAGCAACCGGCGCTCGCCATCAAACTGATAACGAGTGATGCCATAGAGCAAGGCATCGGTTTGCGCGGCGTTGATATGGATAAATTCCTGCCCCTGTCGGTGCCACAGGCCGCGCTTGGCAGCCAGCGCAGTGCTGCCGTTTTGCGCCAGGGCGCGGCTGGTCTGCGCACGGGTTTCGGCCAGTGGCACGATATATTCCCCCAGTAGCACTGCCGCCAACATCAGCGCCAACAGGGGCTTCATCACGCCCCAGACAATGCGCGCAACCGGCACGCCCGCCGTGCGCATAATGGTCAGCTCGCTATGACTGGCAAGATTGCCAAGGCCAATCAGGCAGCCAATCAGGCAGGCCATCGGCAGCATGTCGTACAAGCGCCGCGGCGCGGTTAGCAGCACGTACCAAGCGGCATCAAGAAGGCCGTAGCGGCCTTCGATGTCGCTTAATTCATCGACAAAGGCAAACAATAAGGCGAGGCTAGTGATAATCCCGAGTACCGCAAAAATCGCGGCCAGTACGCTGCGGCCAATGTAGCGGTCAAGCAGGGACACGCGCCGCCCTCCTTCTGCTAAACGAAAGGTGCAGGCGTTCTTGATAGAGCAGCAAAAGCCCCAGCGCAAAAAACAGCCCGTGCACCCACCACAGGCCAATAGCCGCGGGCAGGCGGCCTTTGTAAAGTGCGCCGCGAATAAAAATCAGCAGCGCGAGATAGGCCATATAAAGCAAGATGGCGGGCAGCAGCTTAATAAAGCGCCCTTGTCTTGGATTAACCCGTGACAGCGGCACGGCTAAAAACGTCACCACAAAGACCAGCAGCGGGATGGACAGCCGCCATTGCAATTCCGCCTGATGCTGAGGCTGCGTACTGCCCCAGAGCGCGGCGGTGGGCAACGCTTCCTCGCGCGAGCCGATGCTGCTGACCGGTTCTGGTTTGGGTAGCAGCACGCCGTAGCTGTCGTATTGCAAGATGCGGTAATCGGCCTGCCCGGGTGTACCGTCGTAGCGGTAGCCGTTTTGCAAAATCAGGTAGCGGCTGCCGTCCGGCTGAAGTTCCTGATGGCCGCTTTGCGCGACCAGTACGCTGATGTCGCTGCTTTTTGCGCCGCTGCTGCCGCGCGGCGCGGCGCGGTCTGAGATAAACACGCCGCCCAGTTCCTTGCGCTGATTGCTCAAGGTCTCGCTGTAAGTCACGCGTGAGCCGCCTTTCATCGACTGAAAGCGTCCGGGAACCAGCGTGTCAAATTCGGTCAACGCGCTTTGCTCATTTAAAATCTGTGTGACGCGAACAATGCCTTGCGGGGTTAAAGACAGGCTCAGCCAGCCGCTGAGCAACGCCACCAGCGCTGCCGGTGCCAGGGTATAAAGCAAAAGCTGCTGCCCGCTCATGCCGGTCGCCGACAGCACCAGCATTTCGCTATCCAGATACAGCCGCCCGTAAGCGAGCAAAATGCCAAGAAACAAACCGAGCGGCAAAATCAACTGCAAAAAGCCCGGAATGCGAAAACCCATAATCATCAACAAAACCGACGGGTCGAGCGCCCCTTGCGCGGCTTGCGCCAGATACTTGATAAAGCGCCCGCTCATAATGATCACCAGCAGCGCGGCGCTGACCGCTGCCGCCGTTATCAGCAGCTCGCGTGATAAATACCGAAAAGCAATCAAGAAAAACTCCAACACTTGCAGGGGCGGGCGCGTAGCGTTCAAACTGCAAAGCATCGCCTGCGGCATAAAAATGCTCGCCATTATCCGGCAATGGCCGCTTGTCTGTCCCGTTACTTTTTCTTTGGAAGACCCTTTATGCAATTTTCTGTTGCCACAAGAAATTCACAAGCGCTAAGAAAACAAACCGCCACTTTGGTGCTTGCCATCAGCGAAGACGGCAAGCTCAATGAAGCCGCCAAAATGATCGATAAAGACTTAAGTGGCGCTATCAGCGCTTGGCGCGAACGCGGCGACATGTCCGGCAAACTGGGGCAAACCCTGCTGCTGCGCGGCCTGCCAAACAGCAGTGCGGAGCGCGTACTATTGGTGGGTATCGGCAAAGAAAAAGAAAAACCAAGCGCTGCAAAATACCGAAAAATCGTGCAATCGGCTTTTAACGCCATTAAGGATTTAGGCGGCAAAGACGCAACCTTTGCCTTGGGCGACTTACTGCCTAAAGACTTTGACCGCTACGCGGCCACCCGCCTTTTGCTGGAAGTACTGATCGGTTGTGATTACCGCTTTGACCAATTCAAAAGCCAAAAAAGTCCCGAGCGTGCGCTGCAAAGCATTCAAGTGCTGGTCAAAGAAGCAGAACTTGGCGAGGCCAAACGTGCCCTTGAGCACGCACTCGCCATTGGCCTTGGCATGCAACTGACCCGCGATGTCGCAAACCTGCCCGCCAATATCTGCACACCGCAGTATCTTGCAGAGCAAGCGCAGTGGCTGGAAAGTCAGCACAAATCACTCAAGGTCGAGATTCTCGATGAAAAACAACTTGAGACTGAAGGTGCGGGGGCTTTTCTTGCCGTTGCCAAAGGCAGCGAGCAGCCACCGCGCTTGATCGTGCTGAACTATCAAGGTGCGGATAAAAGCAGCGCCCCCTTTGTACTGGTCGGCAAAGGCATTACCTTCGATACCGGCGGTATCAGCATCAAACCGGCCGCCAATATGGACGAAATGAAGTACGACATGTGCGGCGCGGCGAGCGTGCTGGGTACCGTGCAGGCGGTCGCCAAGATGGGGCTAAAAATTAACTTAATTGGCCTGCTCGCTTGCGCGGAAAATATGCCAAGCAGCCGCGCTACTCGCCCCGGTGACATAGTCACCAGCATGAGCGGGCAAACGGTAGAAATTTTAAATACCGATGCCGAAGGCCGCTTGGTGCTCTGTGATGCCCTAACCTACGCCGAACGCTTTAAACCGCAGGCGGTTATCGACATTGCCACGCTAACCGGCGCGTGCATCGTCGCCCTCGGCAGTCACGCCGCCGGATTGATGGGCAATAACGAGGATTTGCTGAAACAGCTTGAGCGAGCGGGGCAGCAGTGCGCCGACCGCGCCTGGACACTGCCCTTGCTGGAAGAGTATCAAGAACAACTGGACAGCCCGTTTGCCGACATCGCCAATATCGGCGGCCCGAAAGCCGGTACCATCACCGCCGGCTGCTTTCTCTCGCGCTTTGCTAAAAACTTTAACTGGGCGCATCTGGATATTGCCGGTGTTGCCTGGGTCAGCGGCGGCAAAGAAAAGGGTGCCAGCGGCAGACCCGTTCCACTACTCACCCAATACCTGCTGAACTGCGCGGCGCAAAGTTAAGGTGCAAGGGATGGAACGGGATGGATTTGGCGGGGAAACAGGGATTCGAACCCTGGGTACTCGTGAGAATACAACGGATTTCGAATCCGTCCCGTTCGACCACTCCGGCATCTCCCCAAAGCAAACGGCGGCGATAATACCTGATTATCGAAATGGCCGCCATCACTCTTTGCTTGGGAAGAATTGACCCAAGCAGCGGGTATTGGTCTGCTTTATGCGCTATGGTTCATCCCCGCTTAAGCCATCTGTTTATTTTATTGTGTCTGATTGGTTGTTTTGTCGATGCTGCCTCGCCATTCTCTGCTTGCTAGCCAGCAGCAGCGCCCTTGCGGCTAAAGTCTACAAATACACCGATAAAAACGGCGTCGTCACCTATACCGATAAAGTGGTGCGCGGTGCCAAGGTGATTGAATTTAAAGACCGCATGGTCGAAAAATTAGATAACCGTTTAAAGCTACAAAAACTCAAGCACGAAGCCGGTGAGACGCTGCTGGTGAAAAACGAGCTGTACGCGCCGGTGGAGGTGGAGCTTTCGTTGTCTGAGGTCAAAAACGCTTCTTTTGTGCCGCAAAAACCCATCCGCTGGGTATTGCCGCCACGCAGTGAAATCCGCCTGCTAACGCTCGCTGCCAAAGACCCGAAACAACCGCTGCACTACAAGACCAAGCTGCTCCACGTGCTGGGCAACCCCAAGCAAAGCATGAAGCCGTATCGTTACCCGCTGCCTTGGCGTGGCGGGCCGTTTCGCTTGACCCAGGGGGCGAACGGTAAGTTCAGCCACAACACGCCCAAAGGCCGCTATGCGATGGACATCGCCATGCCGGAAGGAACGCCGATTATTGCCGCGCGTGCTGGCACGGTGGTCAGTATTGAGAACAACCAGAGCGGGCGCGGCACTCATCCCTCTGGCAACTATGTGCGCATTCTGCACGAGGACGGCACCATGAGCGTTTATCTGCACCTTAAGCGCGGTTCGCTTAAAGTCAGGGAAGGGCAAAAGGTTGCCCAAGGCGCGCTGCTGGCGCTGTCCGGCAATACCGGCAACAGCACCGGCCCGCATTTGCATTTTGTGGTGCAGCGCAATGTCGGTTTTGCGCTGCAATCCATCCCGTTTGAATTCAATCAGCCGATAGACCGTTTGCCCAACTTTGCCGGCAGCCAATAACTATCGTGCGGATAACTCATGCACCGCCTCAAAAAACGCGGCCACGTGGGATGGGTCAATATCCGGCGTGATGCCGTGACCCAGATTAAATACGTGTCCCGCGCCTTGCCCGTAGGCTGCGAGGATTCGAGCCACTTCGGCGCGGATAACGGCAGGCTTTGCGTACAGCACGGCCGGGTCCATATTGCCTTGCAGCGCGACCTGATGGCCGACACGGGCGCGGGCGCGGCCTATGTCGCAAGTCCAGTCCAGCCCCAATGCATCGGCACCGGTTTCGGCCAAGTCTTCAAGCCACAATCCGCCGCCTTTGGTAAAGAGGATGAGTGGCACTTGGCGACCTTCGTTTTCGCGGATTAATCCGGCGGCAATGCGTTTGAGATAAGCCAGTGAAAACTCAGCAAAAGCGGCAGAAGAGAGCGCGCCGCCCCAGGAATCAAAAATCTGCACGACTTGCGCACCGGCTTTAATCTGCCCGTTCAGATAGTCGGTGACGCTTTGGCTCAGTTTATCCAGCAGTGCATGCAGGGTCTCTGGCTCGTTGTAGAGCATGGTTTTGATTTTGCGAAAATCACGGCTGGAACCGCCTTCGACCATATAGGTGGCGAGCGTCCACGGGCTTCCGGAAAAACCAATCAGCGGTGCACGGCCATTTAGCTCCTTGCGAATTTGGCGTACCGCTTGCATAACGTAGCCGAGCGCTTGTTCGACATCCGGCACCGGCAGCGCCTCAATATCCGCGCGGCTGCTGATGGGGCGCTTAAAACGCGGCCCTTCGCCGGCCTCAAAATACAGCCCCAAGCCCATTGCGTCGGGGATGGTTAAGATGTCCGAGAACAAAATCGCGGCATCGAGCTGCGGGTAGCGTTGCAGCGGCTGGAGCGTGACTTCGCAAGCGGCGTCAGGATTTTGGCACAGGCTCATAAAGTCACCGGCGCGAGCGCGACTGGCGCGGTATTCCGGCAGGTAGCGTCCGGCCTGGCGCATCATCCATACCGGAGTGACGTCGGTAGGCTGGCGGGTTAAGGCTCGCAGCAGACGGTCGTTTTTTAAGGAGGTCATCGCTCGGTTCGCACTGAAAAGGGCAGGCAGTTTCGCAAAATGGAAGGTAAAACACACGCAATAAGCGTTTTGTCGGATTTTAAGTCATTAGCCTGTTATCTTGTAACATTGTGCTTGAACCCAAACCCCTTTATCAATGATAATGCTTATCAGCATTCTCTATTCTGTACTTTCTCCCTGGTCTGCTCTAATCCCTCCCTTGCATGATGCTAAACGAAATGT
Organism: Ventosimonas gracilis; assembly: GCF_001580025.1. GTDB lineage: Bacteria > Pseudomonadota > Gammaproteobacteria > Pseudomonadales > Pseudomonadaceae > Ventosimonas > Ventosimonas gracilis. The sequence continues at coordinate 20,599 of NZ_LSZO01000017.1, forward strand.
ATTCCTCTTCTCTTTTCGCGGCTTCTTCCCGCGTTGCCCGTTTGTCCGCGCTGCTGCTTTGCGCTGCACTGTTTGCGCCATTGCCAGCGCTTGCGCAGGAAAACGCCGCTTTGCCGGTTGCGACCACTAGCTTAGCGCCGGGCGCTGAGGCTGAGGCTGAGGCCGAAGCGGCTGAAGCTGAAAGCAACACCATTGAGAATGAAGCTATCGCGGCTGAAGACTTGGCTGCTGAAGGCGAGAGCAGCGAGAGCGAATCGCCGATGTTCTCCCACGACCTGTCGCCTTGGGGCATGTACCAAAACGCCGACATCGTGGTCAAAATCGTCATGATTGGGCTTGCGATTGCCTCGGTGATTACCTGGACTATTGCTCTGGCCAAGGGTCTCGAAATCTTTATCGCGCGCAGAAGACTAAAAGGCGAATTGGCGGGCTTGAAAAAAGCCCGCTCGCTTAAAGAAGCCGATAGCGGCTTTCGGCGCAAAGGCTTAAGCCATTATCTGGTGCAGGAAACTTTGGAAGAGGTGAGGCTGTCCGCCGATACGCGCGAGCGTGAAGGCATCAAGGAGCGCGCCGCGTTTCGTCTGGAGCGCTTGGTTGCCGCCAGCGGACGCACCATGAGCCGTGGCACCGGGCCGCTCGCTACCATCGGCTCGACCGCGCCCTTTGTCGGCCTGTTTGGCACCGTGTGGGGCATCATGAACAGCTTTATCGGCATTGCCAAGTCGCAAACCACCAACTTGGCGGTAGTCGCCCCCGGCATTGCCGAGGCGCTGCTCGCAACTGCGCTGGGGCTGGTTGCGGCCATTCCGGCGGTGGTGATTTACAACGTCTTTGCCCGCTCCATCAGCGGCTACAAGGCCGAAGTATCCGACTGCTCGGCCGAAGTGCTGCTGCTGCTCAGCCGTGAACTCGACCATTTGCCCGAAGAGCAGGGTGCACAAATGCACCTGGTGAAGAGGGCTTAGCCAATGGCGCTGCATCTTAATGACGGTGGTGACGACCTGGTTGAGTCGCACGAAATCAACGTCACCCCATTTATCGACGTGATGCTGGTGCTGTTGATTATCTTTATGGTCGCTGCACCGCTCGCCACGGTCGATATTAAAGTCAACCTGCCCGCCTCCACCGCCAAGCCGCAGCCGCGCGAGAACAAGCCCATTTACCTGTCCATCAAGGACGATTTTTCCCTGTATCTGGGCGACAACCCGATTACCAAAGAGCAACTAGGGCAAGCGCTCGATGCACTGACCGGCGCGGATAAAAGCAAAACCATTTTTGTCCGTGGCGATAAAGATGTGCTCTACGATCGCCTGATGGAGGTAATGAACGCCTTGCGCAGCGCGGGCTATCTGAAAATCGGCCTGGTGGGGCTTGAGACCTTGCAATGAGCGCGCCTGTTCGTTCCTTTTTACGCTACGGAGCCAGCCTGCTGGCGGTACTTTTGCTGCACGGGGGGCTGGCGATTTGGGCGTTTTTCTGGCAAGTCGAAGCCACGCCTGCCGCCACGCCGCCCGCTACCATTATGCTGGAATTGCCGCCGCTGCCTGAACCGGTTATCGCCCCGCCGCCTCCTCCACCGCCGCCGGAACCTGAGGAAGAACCCGAGCCGGAGGTGCCCGAGCCAGAAATCGTTATCGAGAAGCCAAAACCTAAACCCAAGCCGCCGAAACCGCCACAGCCCAAACCGCCCGAGCCGCCGCCTCCTCCTGCGCCTCCTGCGCCGCCGCGAGAATCGCCGCCACCGGTGGTTTCCGCGCCACCCGCGCCACAAGTGGTCGCTACACGCGGCCCGTCCGAGGCCGAAGTTAGCTGGCAAACCCGCCTATTGAGCCATCTGGCGCGTTACAAGCGTTACCCGGAAGACGCCAGAAGGCGCGGCTTTGAAGGTACGGTGAAAGTGCGCTTTAAGGTTGATGCGGGCGGCAAGCTGCTGTCTGCCGAAGTGGTCGGCCCGTCCGCTAGCGCCTCATTAGACCGCGCCACACTCACCATGCTGCGCCGCGCCGGAACGCTGCCCAAGCCGCCCGCCGAACTGATAAAGGGCGACGGTGTAGAAGTCATCGCCCCGTTCGTCTACTCACTGGAGCGCCGCCGCTAGACGCAAGCGGCGCTGCGTGAAAAGCCATCGCTGCAATAAGCGAATAACGATAACCCTGCTATAGTCTGGCTTTTACAGATAAGCAGAGGATGATCATGGCGTACCCGGCCAAATCTTGCTTTATAGGTCTGCTCACTTTTTCACTGATGGCCTGCTCGTCCAATCCATCAACGCCGCCCAGCGAATACGCCGATCCACCGCATGACAATGTCGCCGCCGTTCAATCCGGCGAACAATCGCCATTAAGCGGTTATGACGATTTCACATTAAAGCGCAATTGGGCGCTTTCCAGTTGTATCGCTAAAACCTTTGAAGACAATGAACCCGTGCGTGAAGATGCGCTTAGGGCGGCAAACGGGTATTTTAATTTTGCTGACGGCCTTGATATATACAGCCATTTAGCCGATCTTGCCGAGGATTATTTAAAGGGGCAGGCTTATCATGGTTTGGAAGATGGCAAAGAAATCAAACTGCTTAAATGTATTGATTTTTTCCACAGCGCCGAACTGCGTGACATGCTGCTGCTGGACGACAAGCTTAATCAGCAATTTCAGACAATACGTGAAAGCAACACTATCGATATCCACGGGCTTCGCCAGCAACTTAATGCATACGATTTTCGGCAAAAAGGCCCGGCATTAACCCAGGCGCTGTATTTAATGGAATTTGCCTTGGATAATCGGCGCTTTGCGCTTGTCCATCTGTTGCTGGAACTCGGCGTGAATCCGGATGAAGAGACGCAAAGTTACGGCAGCACACTGGATTTGGCGTTTATAAAAGCAGGCCCCAGTTATCTGGCAGCCATGTTAGATGGCGGATTATCGCCCAATCATACGCACCCGGGACAACCGCCCATGCTGCACCGTGCCATTGCGGGTGGCGGTCTTGATCAAGTCAAACTGCTGCTACAGCGCGGCAGCGATATTAACGCGAAAGACAGCCAAGGTATTAGCGCCCTTGACGCTGCCATTAATAGTGATAAGCCCGAGATTGCGCTTTACTTGGTTGAACAGGGTGCGGCTTTTAATGCCGAAACAATGCAAGCCGTTCAATCGGCTATTAACAGCAGCAAGCATCCACTTTATATTGAGCTGCACGAGCGGATGACAGAAAAAAGCGCTCATGCTTTTCCATAAGCAAGAGGGTATTTTGAGCTATTGGAACGCTGCCGAAAGCGGCGTATTTCTCTTCTCGCGCCTTGCTGCGCGCAGAATTTGCCTCCGCCTTCGCCACGTTTGAAGCGGGAGCAGACCCTACGGCTGCTTGACTTGCCGTGCACTAATCCGAACAATTGGCCGCTTCTGCGCCTTGTGCTGTAACCGGTAGGGGCGTTGTGGGGGATTGGCCACTATCCGCGCCGCCCGCGATAATCCCAGTGGCGTTATCTCGCTTTGGGTGGGGGATTCCAAACGTTAAGGATTCTTCCCGCTAACGACAGCTTGCAAGGTTTTGCGGCTCGTCTGTCTTTTTATGTTTAGCAAGCAGAGGTAACACAGGTGGAGCTTTTATCTGGCGCCGAAATGCTCATCCGTGCCTTGCACGATGAGGGCGTTAAGTACGTATACGGTTATCCGGGCGGTGCGTTGCTGCACGTCTATGACGCGCTGTTTCGGCAAAATGATGTCACCCATATTCTGGTGCGCCACGAACAGGCCGCCACCCACATGGCTGACGGCTACGCGCGCGCGACCGGTAAGGCCGGGGTGGTGATGGTCACTTCAGGTCCTGGCGCGACCAATGCGATTACCGGCATTGCCACGGCCTATATGGATTCCATCCCGATGGTGGTGATTTCCGGCCAGGTACAAAGTGACTTGGTCGGCAGTGATGCGTTTCAGGAAACCGACATGGTCGGTATCTCAAGACCCATAGTGAAGCACAGCTTTATCGTCCAGCATGCGGCGCAAATTCCGGAGATTGTTAAAAAGGCGTTTTATATTGCCGAATCCGGCAGACCCGGGCCTGTGGTAATTGATATACCCAAAGACATGGGCGACCCCACACAAAAGTACCAGTACCACTACCCGCAGAAGGTCAAATTACGCTCGTACAGCCCTGCTGTGCGTGGGCATTCCGGGCAAATCCGCAAGGCGCTGGATTTACTGCTGTCGGCGCGGCGACCCATTTTATATTCCGGCGGCGGCATTATTACCGGCCATGCCTCTGAGCCATTAACCGCGCTCGCCAAGCAGCTTAATTTGCCGGTGACCAATACGCTGATGGGGCTGGGCGGCTTTCCGGGCACAGACAGTCAGTTTTTGGGCATGCTCGGCATGCACGGCAGTTATGTCGCGAACCTTGCCATGCACCATGCGGATGTGATTTTGGCGATTGGCGCACGCTTTGACGACCGTGTGATTAACGGCGCGGATAAGTTCTGCCCGGGCGCGAAAATTATCCATATCGATGTAGACCCGGCTTCCATCTCCAAAACCATCAAGGCCGATATTCCCATCGTGGGTCCTGCCAAACCGGTGCTGGTCGAGATGCTGAGCCAATTGACGGAGATCAATCAGCGGCTGGATGAAAGCAGCATGGCCGCTTGGTGGCAGCAGATTGACGAATGGCGCGGCGCACAAGAGTTGTTCCCGTTCGAGGCGGGTGACGGCTCGATTATCAAACCGCAACAAGTGATTAAAACGCTGTGGGAAGTGACAGCGGGCGAGGCATGGATTAGCTCAGATGTCGGCCAGCACCAGATGTTTGCCGCGCAGCATTACCGCTTTCCCAAAGCCGGGCGCTGGATTAACTCCGGCGGCCTTGGCACTATGGGCTTTGGCTTTCCGGCGGCGATGGGCGTCAAGCTCAACTTCCCTGAAGAAACCGTCGCCTGCGTGACCGGCGAGGGCAGCATTCAGATGAACATTCAAGAGCTGTCCACCTGTCTGCAATATGACCTCGCGGTGAAAATCATCAACCTCAATAACGGTGCGCTTGGCATGGTGCGCCAATGGCAGGATATGCAGTACAACAGCCGCTATTCGCATTCGTACATGGAATCTTTGCCGGACTTTCGAAGGCTCGCCGAAGCCTATGGGCATATCGGCATTCGTGTGGATAAGCTTTCGGATTTAAAGCCGAAAATGGAAGAAGCCTTCAGCCATAAAGACCGCTTGGTTTTTCTGGATATTCAGGTGGATACCAGCGAGCACGTCTACCCGATGCAAATTCGCGGCGGCGCCATGCGTGATATGTGGCTGAGCAAGACGGAGCGTACCTGATGAGGCACATTATTTCCCTTTTGCTGGAAAACGAACCCGGCGCACTGTCGCGCGTGGTCGGCCTGTTCTCGCAGCGCAACTACAACATCGAAAGCCTGACCGTTGCGCCGACCGAAGACCCGACCTTGTCGCGGCTAACGCTGACCACCATCGGTCACGACCAGATGATTGAGCAAATCACCAAAAATCTAAACAAACTGATTGACGTGGTTAAGCTGATCAACTTGTCGGAAAACGCCCATATCGAGCGTGAACTGCTGCTGGTCAAGGTCAAGGCGAGCGGCGCGCAGCGAGCGGAGGTCAAGCGCACCACAGATATTTTCCGTGGACAAATCGTCGATGTGACCGGCAGCACTTACACCATTCAGCTATCTGGCACCAGCGAGAAGCTCGACAGCTTCCTGCAAGCCATCGGCACCGCCGCCATTGTAGAAACGGTGCGCAGCGGCGTTACTGGTATCGCCCGTGGCGATAAAACTCTAAGCCTTTGAAATTTCAACCCGAGGAACTCCCATGAAAGTGTTTTACGACAAAGACTGCGACCTGTCACTGGTACAAGGCAAAAACGTTGCCATCATCGGCTACGGCTCGCAGGGACACGCACACGCCTGCAACCTCAAAGATTCCGGCGTCAATGTCACGGTGGGACTGCGTGCCGGCTCGACTTCGGTCGCCAAAGCCAAGGCACATGGCCTGAATGTGGCCGAAGTCAAAGACGCCGTCGCGCAGGCGGATCTGGTGATGGTCTTAACCCCGGACGAATTCCAGGGCCAGCTCTACCGCGAAGAATTGGAACCTAATCTTAAACAAGGCGCGGCGCTCGCCTTTGCCCACGGCTTTGCCATCCACTACAACCAAATCGTGCCGCGTGCCGACCTTGACGTCATCATGATTGCGCCGAAAGCCCCCGGTCACACGGTGCGCAGCGAATTTGCCAAAGGTGGCGGCATTCCTGACTTGATCGCCGTCTACCAAGACGCTTCCGGCAACGCAAAAAACCTCGCGCTGTCCTACGCCTGCGGCATTGGCGGCGGACGTACCGGCATTATCGAAACCACCTTTAAAGACGAAACCGAAACCGACCTGTTCGGCGAACAAACAGTGCTCTGCGGCGGCTGTGTGGAACTCGTCAAAGCCGGTTTTGAAACCTTGGTCGAAGCCGGTTACGCGCCGGAAATGGCCTATTTTGAATGCTTGCACGAACTCAAATTAATAGTCGATTTGATGTACGAAGGCGGCATTGCCAACATGAACTACTCCATCTCCAACAATGCCGAGTTTGGCGAGTATTTCACCGGCGGCGAGATTATTAACGAGCAGTCACGCAAAGCCATGCGCAAAGCGCTAAAACGCATCCAAAACGGTGAATACGCCAAGCAATTTATTGCTGAAGGTGCCTTGGGCTATCCCACCATGACCGCCCGCCGCCGCTTGACCGCTGAGCACCCGATTGAACAAATCGGCGAACGCCTTCGCGCCATGATGCCTTGGATTGCAGCTAACAAACTGGTGGATAAAAGCAAAAACTAAGCAGGCCCGGTCTACTCCCCTCTCCCACTTGTAAGAGAGGGGCTGGGGGGATAGGGTAGACCTTGGCTTCATCCACTTAAGAGTTCTTTTATGAACGAACAGCCCGAACCCGCCGAAGAATCCAAAGACGCCGCTTCCAGCCTGTTGCCCATTGATGAGCACGTCGAAGAAGTGCAGGATGCCGAAGGGCGCAAGGTGCATCGGCGCGGCATTTATCTGCTGCCGAACCTGTTTACCACCGCCAACCTGTTTGCCGGTTTTTATTCGATTATCGCCGCCATGAACGGGCAGTTTTCCTTTGCCGCCGCCGCGCTCTTTGTGGCAATGGTGATGGACGGACTGGACGGACGCATCGCGCGCATGATTAACGCACAAAGCGCCTTTGGCGCGGAATACGACTCACTTTCCGACATGGTCGCCTTTGGCCTTGCGCCTGCGCTACTCGCCTACACTTGGGCACTGTCGGATTTAGGCAGCGTCGGCCTCGCCGTCGCCTTTATCTACACCGCTGGTGCTGCGCTGCGGCTCGCACGCTTTAATACGCAAATCGGCAAAGTGGATAAAAAATGGTTTATCGGCCTTGCCAGCCCGGCCGCCGCCGGATTGATTGCAGGGTTAGTTTGGGCATTCCACGACTTTGGCATAAAAGGCTCCAAGCTCTCGTTATTAGTCGCGCTATTGGTCGCCCTCGCCGGTGCGCTGATGATCAGCAATATCAAATACCACAGCTTTAAAGCCTTCGACCTCAAAGGCCGCGTACCCTTTGTCGCCATCTTGGTCGTCGTACTGGTATTTGCCCTGATATTCAGTGACCCGCCGCGCGTACTGCTGCTGATTGCCCTGATCTACGCCGCCTCAGGCCCGGTGCAGTGGGTATTGCAACTGAACCGCGCTAAACCTTAGGGTCTGTTCCCGCTTCAAACGTGGCCGCGACGGAGGCAGATTTTGCGCGCAGCAAGGCGCGAGGAGAGAAATTTGCTGATGCAAATGAACGACGAGCAACACAGCGGCGCGCAAAATCTGCCCCGTCCCTTCGGGCTGCGCCCAAAATTTCGCCATACGGCGTTGCAGCATTTGCCAAGGTTGTACACATTGGCTGCATGCTGCGCCTAGTCTGGCGAAATTTTGCGCAGCAGCGCGGCTCGCGTTTGAAACGGGAACAGACCCTAGGCTCGCCCGCTTGCGGGAGCGGGCAATCGCACACAAAAATTTAAGGGAAACAGTTGACAGTCATTTTCCTCCCGCCTAAGATGCGCGTCCCTTCAGATGGGGCTATAGCTCAGTTGGTAGAGCGCTTGCATGGCATGCAAGAGGTCAGCGGTTCGACCCCGCTTAGCTCCACCAAATCCCCCGCATCCTTTTAGAAGCTCGCCAGCATGTCCATTGTTACGCCGGATCTGTGTGATGCTTTCCCCGATTTAACCCAGGTCGCTGAACCCTTGTTTGCAAACTTTGGCGGGCGTGATGCCTTTGGCGGGCAGATACAGACCGTCAAATGCTTTGAGGACAACTCCAAAGTCAAGGAGCAACTCGCCCTGCCGGGACAAGGCAAGGTGCTGGTCGTTGACGGTGGCGGCTCGCTGCGCTGCGCCTTGCTCGGCGACCAAGTCGCCGCACAGGCGGCTCAAAACGGCTGGGAAGGGGTGTTGATTTACGGTTGCGTGCGCGATGTCGATAGGCTCGCTGAAACTGACTTAGGTATTCAGGCGCTCGCCGCCCATCCGAAAAAAACCGAAAAGCGCGGCTTGGGCGATGTCAATCTAGCGCTGACTTTCGCCGGTTTAACCTTCCACCCCGGTCACTTTCTCTATGCCGACAACAATGGCGTGATTATCTCGCCCAAGGCGTTGGGCTAGGGTCTGCTAATCCTCATCGCCCGTTTGGTGATACTCGCCCCAGCAGGGCAGTATGTCTTGCGGGATGTTGAGCAGGTTAAGAATACGGGCGACGATAAAGTCAATCAGGTCGTCGATAGTTTTTGGTTGGTGATAAAAGCCCGGCGAGGCAGGCAGGATAATCGCGCCCAGATTGGAAAGCCGCAACATGTTTTCCAGATGGATGCTTGAATAGGGCGCTTCGCGCGGCACCAAAATCAGCGGGCGGCGCTCTTTAAGCGCAACATCGGCGGCGCGTTCAATCAGATTGTTGCAAGCGCCGCAAGCAATGGCAGACAGTGTGCCGGTCGAACAGGGCACGACCACCATTGCCGCGGGCGTGCTTGAGCCTGAGGCGGGCGGCGCGAGCCAGTCTTCCTTGCCAAATACGCGAATTTGCCCGGGCTGTGCGCCGGTGTATTCGGTTAAAAACGTCTGCATGGCTTGCGGCTTACCCGGCAGAGCCAAGTCGGTTTCGGTCGCCAGCACCAGTTGTGCGGCTTTGGAAATTAAAAAATGCACCTCGCGCTGTTCTTGTATCAGGCAATCGAGCAGGCGCAGTGCGTACTGCGTGCCGGATGCGCCGGTTATCGCCAAGGTAATGCGCTTCATGGCAAATCCTCCAATTCCTCCAGTGCCTTGGCGAGCTTGCCGTGCAGGCCATCGGCACTGCCGTTGCTCATAATGACCACATGACTGCCCGCTTTGGCGTGCCTGATCACCTGATCGATAACCGCTTGTGTGCAGCGCGCTACCGTGCAGGGTACGCTACAGGCGGCGGCAACGCTGGAAATATCCCAGCCCAAATGCCCCGGTGCGTACCAAATCACCTGGTCAGCCTGACTCACCGATTGCGGCAATCCGGCCTGATGAGCGCCGAGTTTCATTGAGTTGGAACGCGGCTCGATAATGGCGATCAACGGCACCTTGCCAATGCGTTTGCGCAGGCCGTCCAAAGTGCTGGCAATGGCGCTGGGATGGTGGGCGAAGTCATCGTACAGGCTGATGCCACGCAGTTCGGCGATTTTTTCCATACGCCGTTTTACGCCGACAAATTCACCTAGCGCCGCAATACCTTGCGCCGGGCTCACGCCAACATGCTCGGCAGCGGCCAGCGCAGCCAAGGCGTTGGCGACATTGTGCTGCCCGCTACAAGTCCATTCGAGCGTGCCTTGTGGCTTGCCATCTAGCCAGACCTCAAAGCAGGAGCCGTCGTCTTTGCGTAGCCTAGCCTGCCAGCGCCCGCCTTCGCAGGTGGTATCCGTCTCGCTCCAGCAGCCTTTTTCCAGCACGCGGGTCAACGCCGCATCGGTTTTGGGATAAATAATCCGCCCATTGCCCGCGATGGTGCGCACCAAATGGTGAAATTGCTGCTCGATGGCGGCAAGGTCAGGGAAAATATCGGCATGATCAAATTCCAGATTGCCTAAAATCGCTGTGCGCGGGCGGTAGTGGATGAATTTGGAGCGTTTGTCGAAAAAAGCGCTGTCGTATTCGTCGGCTTCCAATACAAAAAATGGAGACTTGCCAAGCTGCGCCGAACAGCCAAAGTTCTGCGGCACGCCGCCAATCAAAAAGCCAGGCTTAAGACCAGCCGCTTGCAACAGCCAAGCGAGCATGCTGCTGGTGGTGGTTTTGCCGTGCGTTCCGGCAACCGCCAGCACCCAGCGCGCGGGCAGCAAATGCTGCGCCAGAAAGGCAGGGCCGCTGGTATAGGGCAGATTTTGGTTGAGCACCGCTTCGACCAGCGGATTGCCGCGTGACAGCGCATTGCCAATCACCACCACATCCGGTGTGGGCGAAAGCTGCGACGGGTCATAGCCCTCTATCAAATCAATACCGGCTTGCTGCAATTGCGTGCTCATCGGCGGGTAAACATTGGCATCACAGCCACTGACCCTAAGGCCGAAAGCCTTGGCGAGCAGCGCCAAAGACCCCATAAAAGTGCCACAAATACCCAATATATGAATGTGCATAAGGCTCTCGAACAATACGGCTGCAAGGATTTGCAACACAGCCAAAGGTTTTAACAGGGCATAGCTTAAGCGGTTGGCGTATCCTTCGGGCAATCCTCTGTCTGCTAAGGAGGCTATTGTGGCTTTTTTACTGCGTTTATTGATGGGGTTATGGCTGCTATGGGCGGGGGTGGCTGAGGCGGCTTCCACGCTGCGTTGTGGCAGTGCCGTGGTGAGCTTGGGCGAGCGTATGGCTGAAGTGCAGGATAAGTGCGGAGAGGCGCGCAGCCGCGATGTCATCGGCTACCGCACGGTGCGGGTGGGCAGTTTTTACGGTTTTCGCCAAGAAGAGGTCGCGGTGGAAGAATGGTCTTACTTGCTGCGCGGCGGCATGCTGTATTTCCTGCGCTTTGAAGGCAACCGCTTGGTAGACATCAAAAGCAAGCGCAGGAATTAGCTTTGCGTTTACTGATTGTCGTCCTGGTAACGGCCGGTTTCAGTGCAGCCCAGGCAGCGCACAAAAGCGGCGCGGGCGGGTTCGACCACAAAGGATTTGGCGCTGTGCTTGGCTGCGCCAACCGGTGCGGTAAAGGGTAGTGTCACTACAAAAAGCCCGGCGCCCGCTACCGTACCGATAATCAATATGGGTCTGGCAATCACCAAGTCGGCGATCATGGAAAAAGCGGAGGGCGCTTCCACTTGATAAAGTTCGTCGCCGTTATTGGCTGCCTGTACCGGCGCGGTCAGCAGGCAGGCGGAAAAAGTAGCGATAACGGCGGCGGTGCGAAATGTTTTCATGAGGTCAGTCCTTTAGTTAGATGATGAAGTGCGATACAGCAGATAACACGAAATAAACAACAGCAGTTTGACTGGCTTTATTCACAGGTCAAGGCATACTCGGGCTTTTTCGGTATGAAGTTGCGATAAAACGCCAGTATTTTTTGCATGTCAATGGCCTCATTGTCACTGGGATAAAAAGCAGGTCCCAAGATAACGCGGCGACCAGGGTAATCCAGCGCGACCAATATTACCGGTACGCCAGCGCCTTTGGCGATGTGATAAAAACCCATCTTCCAGCGCTCGACTTTTTTGCGAGTGCCTTCCGGGGTGATGGCAAGGGCAAATTGCTGGCGGGTTTTGAACTCGGTAACGGCTTGTTCGACCATACCTTGCTTTAAGTGTCTTTGAATGGGTACGCCGCCCAAACGCCGCAGCAGGCCGCCGAACGGAAAGCGAAACAGCGTATGTTTGCCGAACCAGCGGGCATTTAGGGCGAGTTTGAACTTCACCGCCAGCAGCACAACAAAATCCCAGTTGGAGGTGTGGTGTGCACCGATGAGAACGAATTTATCCAGTGCGGGCAGCTCGCCGCTAACCTGCCAGCCCAGCAGCTTTAAGGTGCTGCGCCCCAGCCATTCGGTAAAGCGGTTGCGGCGGTAGTTGCTGTCTTTGGCATCATTCACGGTACGGCGGCTCCTTTTCACTGCTGGCCTTTTTTCGATGATGGCAGCAAGCAGGTCAAGCTGCAATGAGCTTAACGCTGACAATATGCGCACCAAACGCTGCTGCGCTGAGCCAGGCGCGTTTCGCGCAGCAAGCTGCCGCAGACTTTGCAGGGCAGCCCGCCACGCCCGTAGACAAACAGTTCCTGTTGAAAATACCCCGGTTTGCCGTCCGCGCCGACAAAATCACGCAGGCTGCTGCCGCCACAGGCAATCGCTTGTTGCAATATCTGTTTGATCACTTCGGCAAGTCGCAGTAAGCGGGCGCGGGAAATCGAGCCCGCCGCGCGTCTGGGGTCGATTTTGGCGGCGAACAGCGCTTCACTGGCGTAGATATTGCCGACGCCGACGACCACCAAGTTATCCATGATAAAGGGCTTGATGGCGGTTTGCCGCGTGCGCGACAGGCGATACAGATGCTCGCCGGTAAATTCATCGGAAAGCGGTTCGGGCCCGAGCTTTAAAAGCAGCGGATGCTGCGCCGGGTCAAGCGTCCACAATAAAGCGCCGAAGCGTCTGGGGTCGGTATAACGCAGCGATTGTCCGGATGACAGCTCAATATCCACATGCGCATGCTTGGCGGCGGGCGAGCCGCTTGGCAGCAAAAACAGGCTGCCGGACATGCCCAAATGACAAATCAATGTGCCCACTTCGGCCTCAATCAGTAGATATTTGGCGCGGCGCTTGACCGCTTGGATGCACTGACCGGATAAACGCACGTCCAAATCCTCTGGCACCGGCCAACGCAATCTTCGTTCACGCAGCAACACGCGGATGACGCGTTGGCCGAGCAGATAGGGCTCAATACCACGGCGAGTGGTTTCGACTTCAGGCAATTCAGGCATGCGAGCCACCCAAGCAAAAGCGCCAGTTTACCTTGCGTGTGTCTACCTTCTTGCCTAAAATGCTGCCCCCTGCCATCTTGGCGGGCGTTTTGCCTTGTGCAAAGCGCGAAAATGCTTGGCATTTTCACCTTCACCCTCCTTGTCTGACCGCGCAGTGCGGCAGGCTTCACCCGTAAGGAGCATTTATGCGTCATTACGAAGTAGTTTTTTTGGTTCATCCTGACCAAAGCGAGCAGGTTGGCGCGATGGTTGAGCGCTACAGCAAGCTGATTGAAGAAGACGGCGGTAAAGTCCACCGTCTTGAAGACTGGGGGCGCCGACAACTGGCCTACAGTATCGATAACGTCCACAAAGCCCATTACGTGCTGATGAACATTGAATGTTCGGAAAAAGCACTGGCCGAGCTGGAAGAAACCTTCCGCTATAACGATGCGGTTATCCGTAATCTGATCATCCGCCGTGACGAAGCCATCACCGAACAATCGGAAATGCTTAAAGCTGAAGAAAACCGCGGTGAGCGTCGTGAGCGTCGTGAACGCACGGAAGAAGAGCCTGCGCAGCAAGAAGGCGCTGAAGACGATGATGACGAAGCGGATACTGACGACGTCGAAGAGTCCAAAGCCGAAGGCTAATCGCTACTAATTGAAGGAGTTACTCCATGGCACGTTTTTTCCGTCGCCGCAAGTTCTGCCGCTTTAGCGCCGAAGGCGTAAAAGAGATTGACTACAAAGACCTGAACACGCTCAAGGCGTATATCACGGAAACCGGCAAAATCATTCCCAGCCGTATTACCGGAACCAAGGCGCGCTACCAGCGCCAGCTCGCGACCGCGGTAAAACGCGCACGCTTTTTGGCGCTGCTGCCCTACAGCGACAGTCACGACCGCTAAACCACAAAGCACCTTGAACCCCCGCACCCATGCGCGCCCTGCTGCACTTTATCTTGCGCGGGCAGGTCTCTTGCGGCCTGCTGCTCGCCGCGGCTTCTGCCATACCGTTGCTAGTTTGGCTGGCGGCCGCGGGCGGCAGTTTGTTGCTGCTGCGCCGTGGTTTGGCCGCCAGCGGCCCTGCTTTGCTGCTGGCGCTGTTGCCTACCCTTGCTTGGTGGCAGGTAGCGGACGAGCCGCGCATGGCGCTGATACTGCTGGGCAGTTTCGCCTTAGCACAAGTGCTGCGTCGTTACTCAAGCTGGGTATGGGTACTGCTCTGCAGTCTGCTGACCGGCGCTGCCTCTGCACTGTGCTTAAAGCTCGCTTTCAGCGAACCCTTGGCCGCGCAGAATGCGCAGTTGCAGCCGTTTTTGCCGCAAGCTTTGGGCACTTTGTATCAGCAGATGAGCGAGGCCGAGCAGTTGCGTTTGAGCGAGTTAATGCCGCAACTTTTGCTCGGCGTACTGGCCACGCTGCTGCAGATTGCCAGCTTGATTGGCTTGATGCTGGCGCGTTATTGGCAGGCGCTGCTGTTCAATCCCGGTGGCTTTGCCCGCGAGTTTCACGCACTGCGTCTGCCGAAGAGCGTTGCTTTTTCTCTGTTCGCGCTGCTGCTGCTAATGCCCGCGTTATCGGCGACAGGAGCCGTACTGGTGCCGCTTTGCAGTCTGCCTTTGCTGTTTGCAGGGCTCGCTCTGGTGCATGGCAAGCTGGCGGGCAAGGCGGGCGGAAAGTTTGGCTTGGTGGGACTTTATTTAAGTTTGCTGCTGTTTATGCAGCTTGCTTATCCGCTTTTGGTGGTGCTGGCGCTGGCCGACAGCCTGTTTGATTTTCGCGGTCTGAAAACGCGCAAAGGGCACTCGGCAAGCAATCCTGACATTTAAAGAGAATTAAGAGGTAATACCCAATGGAAGTTATTTTGCTGGATAAAATCACCGGGCTTGGCAGCTTGGGCGATAAAGTCAGTGTGCGCAGCGGCTATGCGCGCAATTATCTGCTGCCGCAAGGCAAGGCTACGGCGGCTACGGCGGCCAATATCGCCACCTTTGAAGCGCGTCGCGCCGAACTGGAAAAAGCCTCGCGCGATAAAAAAATCGCCGCTGAAGCCCGCGCCGCGCAACTGGCTGAACTGGAAGTGCGCATTAGCGCCAGCGCCGGTGACGAAGGCAAGCTGTTTGGTTCGGTCGGCACGCACGATATTGCCAATGCCTTAACCGAATCGGGCGTTCCGGTTGCGAAAAGCGAAGTTCGCCTGCCGAACGGCAATATTCGCCAATTGGGCGAGTTTGATGTGATGCTGCATTTGCACACGGAAGTTGAAGCCAGCGTGCGCGTGGTCGTCGCTGCCGCTTAAAGGCTTGCCCTCTCCCGCAGGCGGGAGAGGGTTTCTGTAGGGTCTGCTCCCGCTTCAAACGCGAGCCGCGCTGCTGCGCAAAATTTCGCCAGACTAGGCGCAGCCTGCAGCCAATGTGTACAACCTTGGCAAAGGCTGCAACGCCGTATGGCGAAATTTTGAGCGCAGCCCGAAGGGACGGGGCAGATTTTTCGCGCTGCTGTGTTACTCGTCGCTCATTTGCATGAGCAAATTTCGCTTCTCGCGCCTTGCCGCGCGAAAAATCTGCCTCCGTCGCGGCCACGTTTGAAGCGGGAACAGACCCTATTATTGTCCGCCGTAAATCCGGTCAAATAATCCGCCGTCTTTAAAGTGTTTGGCTTGAATATCCGCCCAAGCGCCAAAGGTTTCTACTACGGGCAGAAACTCGACGGACGGAAAGCGGTCGGCAAATTCCGCCAAAATCGTCTCGTTGCGTGGGCGCAGATAGTGCTCAGCCGCCATTCGCTGCGCTTGCTCTGACCATAGCCATTGCAAATAGGCTTCGGCTTCGCGCCGCGTGCCTTTTTTATCGACCACCTTATCGACCACCGCAACCGGTGGTTCGGCTTCGGCGCAGACGCTGGGATAGACCAGCTCAAACTCACCACGGCCAAACTCGCGGGCGATCATTTCTGCCTCATTCTCAAAAGTAATCAGCACATCGCCAATTTGGTTTTGCACAAAGGTTGAAGTCGCGGCGCGTCCTCCGCTGTCCAAAACCGGCACTTGGCGGAACAGTTTGCCGACAAAATCCTCGGCCTCGCTTTCACTGCCGCCGTTTTTTAGCACATAGCCCCAAGCGGACAGATAGGTATAACGGCCATTGCCGGAGGTTTTCGGATTGGGGATGACCACCTGCACGCCTTCGCTGAGTAAGTCCGGCCAATCTTTGAGATTTTTTGGATTGCCCTTGCGCACGATAAACACCGTCGCCGAACTAAAGGGCGCACTGTTATTCGGCAGACGGCTCGCCCAATCAGCGGGGAGCAACTGGCCGTTTTCCACCAGCGCATCAATATCGGTCGCCATATTCATGCTGATCATATCGGCGGGCAGGCCGTCAATCACCGAACGCGCCTGCTTGCTGGAGCCGCCGTGCGACATGCGAATGCTTAAACGCGGATTGCCCTGTGCTTGCCAGTGCTTTTGGAAGGCCGGATTGTAGGCGCGGTAAAAATCGCGCATCACGTCGTAAGAGACATTGAGCAGTTCTGCCGCCTGCGCCGTGGCGGCGGCGAGGCTAAAACCAGCGGCGAGTAAGAGCTTTTTCATTAACAGCTTCCTGTGGGTTAAGAGTAAATAAAGGATCAATAAAGAGTTACGCCAAACTTCTTAACGCGCGTTGGCAAATGCGCCAAGTGGCCGGATTGCTTGATTGCTGCCAGCGCGCGCAAACGCCGCGCACCCAATCCGGCTGGCTTTTGCTGGCATCGTTAAGCCAGTTGGCGACTGAATCCTGCACATAGCGGGAAGGGTCTGCCTGTAGGGGTTCGAGTAGCGGCAAAGCTAATTCGGGATAGTCCTTCAATGCCTTGATATGAGCGCACCAAACCCCGCGCGGGCGCAGGCTTTCGCTGGCAAAGCGGCGTAGGTTTTCAGGTGGCGCTAACGTCCAAGGTTTAAGCTGCTCAATCGAATGCTCAAGTTCCGCCGCCATCTGCGGCCTAAGCGCGAGCCATGCCCATTCTCGCGGCGCGTAGTGTGGGTCATCGGCGAGCGGTTTGATCCGCTCAAGGCGCTGTGCCAAGTCAAGATGGGGCAATCTGGCTAACAGGTAACAAGCCCAGCCACGCACCGTATCCGATGAATGCTGAGCCAACTGAGCAAAACCATCATCGCCCAATTTCACCGCAAGCAATTCGCCCGCCCGCTGCATACGGCGGACAATACCTTCGCTTTGTGCGCCCTGCATGGCTAAAAGCGTTGCCGCGTCCACTTGTGGCACGGCAACGCGCATCAGCTCGGCAAAATCCACGCAAAGTGTTTCCATCAAATGGCTAGACGGTGCACCGCTATTTAATTGCGCCCGTCGCTCAAAGCTAACGTCCTGCATGTTTTTGCGCATTGTTTGCAAACCTGTGACAGAAAGTCGCCGATATTCAACCGAAAGCCGTACCGTGGCAAGCTATAACGTTTTAGTCATGTACTGCCATGCCCATCCTTCGTCGTAAAACACTGCTGCTTGGCCTGCTGCTCGCCTTGGTGCCTGCGGGAATCTGGCTGACCCTACGCTGGTTTGAAGGGCGATGGCTGCGCCCGTTTGCCGCACAAACGCAGATTTTTTCCGGAGAAACCTTGCAACTGCCGCCCGCACTCGCCGGAAAAGGCCGCATCCGCTTGGTGCATTTTTGGCACCCGACCTGCCCGTGCAATGCGCTTAATCAGCAGCATCTGGCGGAACTGATGGAGCATTTTTCCCCGCTTGGGGTGGATTTTTATGTCCTGCAAAAAACCGCCAGCCAAGGCCAGTTACCCGCGCCGCTTGCGGCCTTAAAGCCCCTGGATACGCTGCCCGGCAGTGAGGCCATTCCAGCCAGCCCGGCGCTTGCTATTTGGGATAACAGTGGCCAATTGGCTTATTTTGGCCCGTACAGCCAAGGCGCGGTTTGCAACTCGGCAAACAGCTTTGTTGAACCGATTTTGCAGGCATTGCTCGAAGGCCGCCGCGTAGAAGCCCGCCATAATCTTGCAGTCGGTTGCTTTTGTGATTGGCAGACCCATTAGCCTTACAGGTCTTGCGGTAATGGCACATCTCGCCGAAAATCGAGGCTTCGTTCTATGTTGCCTCTAAAATGGGTTAAATACGCAAGGTGGCGTGCTTTCCTTAGTTTTTCTGCACATTGACTAGCAGGAGCTTAATGATGCGATACGTGATTACAGCAGTTTTTATTTTTCTCTGCTGCATGCAGGCTCAGGCGCAAGATAAAACCCTGCGCTTTTACAATTGGAACGATTACATGGTGCCGGAAGTTTTAGCCGACTTCACCAAAGAAACCGGCATCAAAGTAGAAACACCGATTTATGTCGGCATGGAAGAAATGATGAAAGTAGTGCGCAGCGGTGAAGCCTTTGATGTGCTGGTGCCGTCCCACTTTGGATTGCCTCCTTTGATTGACGAAGGTTATTTGCAGCCGCTGGATAGAACCAAGCTGCCCAACTGGGCTTATACCGATCAGCAGCTGATGGTAAAACTCGCCCCGTTTGACCCGCAAAATCTTTACGCTGCCCCCTATTTATGGGGAACGGTCGGCATTGCCATCAATAAACCGCAAGCTGAAGCCGCCTTTGGCGGGCCGCTGCCGGAAAGTTGGGATTTATTCTTTAATCCTAAACTCGTCAGTCGTTTTACCGGTTGCGGGGTCAGTGCGCTGGATGCCGCCAACGAAACCTTAACCATTTTGCTGAACTACAAAGGTCTCGACATGAAACGCAGTTCTCCGCGGCGCATCGAACAGATGGGGGCGATATTGGATGCACTGCGCCCTAACTTGCGCTATGTAGATGACGAGCGTTATTTAGTTGACCTTTCCCAAGGCAAGCTGTGCCTTGCCATTGCTTGGGTAGGCGAGGCTTTACAGGCACGTGAGGCGGGTCAGCCGGTTGAGTTTTTTATTCCGCGCGAAGGTTCGGTGATGTTCCTGGATACCTTGGTGATTCCAGCCAATGCGCCGAACCCGGAACTCGCCTACCGGTTCATCAATTACCTGATGCGCCCAGAAATTGCCGCCCGTTTGACCGAGGGGTTGTTTTTTGCCAATTACAACCTGGAAGCGGCCAAGTTTCTTGGCCCAGCCTTGGTTAATAACCACTCAATTTACCCCGACACGGCGACAATGCTCCGCTTGCATACTCTTGAGCCGTTAAGCGAAACACAAGAAGCCGCACGTGACCATATTTGGACGCGCTTTGTTGAAGGCAAGTAACCCGCAGGTATTTTTATGATCAGCCCCAGCAGTACCCCCCCCCAAAGCCGATGGCTTTTTTATGCCTGCCGGATGGCAGTCGCACCGGCAGACCTGGATGCTCTGACCCGAGCGTCCCGATAACGGGCGTTTGGGCGGCAAACCGGCGCAGGCGGCGTTCAGCTTTGCTAAACCGATTTTGCAAGCATTGCTCGAAGGCCGCCGCGTAAGCCCGCCATAATCTCGCGCTCGGTTGTTGTTGTGATTGGCAGAGCCATTAGCATTCTGCAAAGCCTTACACGTCTTGCGGTAATGGCATATCTCGCCGAAAATCACGGGTTCGTTCTATATCGTCTCTAAATATGGATTAAATACGCAAGGTGGCGTGTTTTACCTGTTTTCTGCACACTTACCAGCAGGAGCTTAATGATGCAGTACCTGATTACAACGGTTTTTATTTTTCTCTGTTGCATGCAGGTTCAGGCGCAAGATAAAACCCTGCGCTTTTACAATTGGAACGATTATATGGTGCCGGAAGTTTTAGCCGACTTCACCAAAGAAACCGGCATCAAAGTTCAAACCCCCATTTATACCAGCATGGCAGAGATGCTCAATGTGGTTCGTGGTGGGGAAGCGCTTGATCTACTGGTGCCTTCGCACTTTGTATTGCCTACATTGATTGATGAGGGGTTAGTGCAACCACTGGATAAAAGCAAACTGCCCAATCTTGCCTACTCCGGCGGTAGACTGATGGTTCACTTCAATGCTTTTGACCCACAACGCCAGTATGCCGCGCCCTATTTGTGGGGAACCATCGGCCTTGCAGTCAATCGGCCAAAGGTTGAAGCTGCTTTGGGCTCGCGCGTTCCGCAAAGCTGGGACATCCTGTTTGACCCAGCCATCAGCCGCCGTCTTGCCGGCTGCGGTATGACGACACTGGATGCACCTAATGAGATGCTGAGCATCTTGCTCAATTACAAGGGATTGTCTTTGGACAGAAGCTCAATACGGCGCATTCGGCAAGCAGCCGTGCCGGTTTTGGACACGTTGCGCCCCCATCTGCGCTATGCCGATGGCGAGCGCTATATCCGTGACCTTGCCGAAGGCAAGCTCTGTGTCGCCGTCTCGCGGATGGGCGATGCGCTGCGTGCGCGCGAAGCCGGGCAGCCGGTAGATTTTTTTATCCCCAAAGAAGGCTCGGCGATGTTTCTCGACAGCTTGGTTATCCCGGCCAACTCCGTCAACCCAGAGCTTGCCCACGAATTGATCAATTATTTGATGCGACCTGAAATCGCCGCCAGGCTGACCGAGGGGCTTTTTTACGGCAACTTCAATACCGAGGCGGCCCAGTTCCTCCCGGCTGACCTTGCTGAAAACCCCATGTTTAACCCGGATAGCGCGGATCTTCGGCGCCTTTATGTGCTTAGTACGCTAAGCGCAGAGAAAGAAGCGCTAAGAGATGAAATATGGTCGCGTTTTGTCAAAGGCACAGCCCAATAAAACGGCTCAAATTACAGGTACTGCCATGAGCGCCCTCGTCCGTACTCCAAAAGCCGATGGCTTTTTTATGCCTGCCGAATGGCAGCCACACCGGCAGACCTGGATGCTCTGGCCGGAGCGTCCCGATAACTGGCGTTTGGGCGGCAAACCGGCGCAGGCGGCGTTTGCCGCTGTAGCGCAGGCGATAGCCCGCTTTGAGCAGGTTACTGTTGGGGTATCCGCCGCGCAATATGAAAACGCCCGTGCCCGTCTTTCGCCCGCGATACGGCTGGTGGAAATCAGCAGCGACGATGCTTGGGTGCGCGATACCGGGCCTACCTTTGTCCGCAATGCAGCGGGCGAAGTACGCGGGGTGGATTGGGCGTTTAACGCTTGGGGCGGCCTTAACGGTGGGCTTTACCCTAATTGGCTGCGTGATGAACAGGTCGCGCAAAAGATTTTGCAAATCGAGCGCTGCCCGCGCTACCACACGCCAGACTTTGTCCTTGAGGGAGGCTCCATCCATGTCGATGGCGAGGGTACGCTGATAACCACCGAAGAATGCCTGCTAAACCCCAATCGCAACCCACAGCTATCACGCGCTGAAATTGAGCAAAAATTGCGCGACTATTTGGGTGTAGAAACCATTATTTGGCTGCCGTATGGACTGTTTAACGATGAAACCGACGGCCATATCGATAATTTTTGCTGCTACATTCGCCCCGCCGAAGTCCTGCTGGCCTTTACCGACGACCCACAAGACCCCAACTTTACCCGCTGCCAAGCCGCGCTTCGCGTATTGGAAAATAGCCAAGATGCCAAAGGGCGCTCGCTAACCGTGCACAAAATGCCCATCCCCGGCCCTCTTTATGCCACGGATGAAGAATGTGCCGGGGTCGATCGCGCACAAGGCAGTCAACTGCGCGACAGTGGCATTCGCCTCGCCGCCTCTTATGTCAACTTTCTTATCGTCAATGGGGGTATCATTGCGCCCTGTTTTGACGACCCCAAGGACGACGAGGCCAAGGCGATTTTGCAGCGGCTGTTCCCTGCACGTGAGGTCGTGATGCTGCCGGGGCGGGAAATCCTGCTGGGCGGCGGCAATATCCACTGCATCACTCAACAACAACCGGCAACTGCCTGAAACTGTAGAGATTGTTCTTCGTGAAATCCCATCTGCCGGTTATTGTCGGCTTCGGCGGCTACAACGCGGCCGGTCGCAGCTCCTTCCATCACGGCTTTCGCCGCACGGTTTTACAATCCTTGCCCGCCGAACAGCGCCAGGAGACCTTGGCCGGTCTTGCCACCATGATGAAGCTGGTCAGCTACAGTAATGGCCGCTATTGCTGCACCAGCAGCGGTGAGCCGCTTGACCTTGCCGCCACTTTGCAGCGCTACTCGCCGCAAATTCTGGCCGATACCTTGGTCAGAAGAATTGAAAAACGCTATTTCGATGTCAACGCGGTGCCTTGGCAAACGCCCATCAGCCTCTCAGGCGAAGGCGGCGAACCCATTACTTTTATTACCCGTCGCCGCCAACTGCCCGAACCTTTGCCCGCTGGCTGGCAGGTTGAGGCGCTGGCAGAAGGGCATCAGGTACGCGTGACCTTAAGCGAAGCGGCGCAGTTTTCGGCCACCAGTTTCCGTGAACTGCCGGTTAAATCCGCCGGCCAACTGCCCAGCGGCTTTGAACCCGCCGAACTCTATCATTCGCGCTTTCACCCGCGCGGTCTGCAACTGGCGATCATCGGCGCGACCGATGCGCTGCGCTCAATGGGCATCGACTGGCC
Organism: Ventosimonas gracilis; assembly: GCF_001580025.1. Lineage (GTDB taxonomy): Bacteria > Pseudomonadota > Gammaproteobacteria > Pseudomonadales > Pseudomonadaceae > Ventosimonas > Ventosimonas gracilis. The sequence continues at coordinate 43,098 of NZ_LSZO01000017.1, forward strand.
TTGTGTTTTGCAAAAAGTCTCGCCGGAACAAATTGCGGTATTTTCCGGCAGCATCATGAGCCAACTGGATGAAAACGGTCTTGGCGGCATGCTGCAAGCGCGCCTTAAAGGCACGCGAGTTAGCGCCAAGCAGTGTCCGCTGGGCCTAAACAGCATGCCGACGGACTTTATCAACGCTTATGTATTAGGCAGCGTCGGTACCAGTGGCAGCGTCACCGGTGCTTGCGCGACCTTTTTGTACAACCTGCAAAAAGGCATTGAACAGATCAATACAGGCCGCGCCCGCGTGGTGCTGGTCGGCAACAGTGAAGCGCCGATTACGCCGGAATGTATTGAAGGCTACAGCGCCATGGGGGCGCTTGCGACCGAAGAAGGTCTGCGCCGCGTGCAAGGTACAGAAGAAGTCGATTTTCGCCGCGCCAGCCGCCCGTTTGGCGAGAACTGCGGCTTTACCCTCGGTGAATCCAGCCAGTACCTGATATTGATGGATGACGCGCTCGCCCTGGAATTAGGTGCAGAGATTTACGGCGCGGCAACGGATGTGTTTATCCATGCCGATGGCTTTAAAAAATCCATTTCCGCTCCGGGTCCTGGCAATCTATTAACCCTTGCCCGAGCGGTGCAAAGCGCCAGCCAATTAGTGGGTCTTGAAGGCATAAGAAAACGCAGCTTTGTGCAAGCGCACGGTTCAAGCACGCCCGCCAATCGGGTCAGCGAATCGCATTTAATTAACCGGGTGGCCGAGGCCTTTGCGATAGAAAGCTGGCCTTTGGTTGCCGTTAAAGCCTATCTAGGACATTCCTTGGCCACCGCCAGCGCCGACCAAATGGTTTCGGCTTTGGGCAGTTTTGCTTATGGCCTTTTGCCGGGCATTAAAACCATCGATAAACTGGCCGATGATTTATATCGCAGCCATTTGGATATTGCATTAAACGACCGCGAATACCAGGCGGATGTTTGCTTTATTAACTCCAAAGGCTTTGGCGGCAACAATGCAACAGGCGTCGTATTATCGCCTGCGATAACCCAAAAAATGCTGCATAAACGCCACGGAAGCGCTGCATTCAATGCTTGGCAAAAGCGCCTTGAAGGCACCCGTGAACAGGCCGCAGCTTATGATAAAAGAGCGCTAGGCGGACAGTTCGATATTATCTATAACTTCGGCCAGGATTTAATTGATGAACAGGCCGTTGAATTAACAATGCAAGGGATAACGGTTCCTGGTTATCCGCTGCCAATCGATTATCAACAAGACAAGCGCTTTTTAGATATGCTGTAATGCTTTGCCCTTTTGGCTAAAGGCAAAAGGGCAATAGCCGCTTACCAGTTATAAGAAACCCCAATATAAGCCTGCGGCCAGATTTTAATGACGGCCAACTCTTTGCGCTGACGGGCAGTTTCACCATCGGCGGCGCTACCGATTGAGATAATCAGCTTGTTATGTACCGAATCGCTGAGATCAAACTTGGTTTTGGCTTTACCAAAAGAAATGCCCAAATCGGCAATAAAAGCAAAGCCCGATTTATTGTTCTGATGCCCCCAACCAATAGCTAAATAAGGCGAGAAGTCGGAGAACTCGACTTTACCTTTAACGCTGGTGCCGGGTTCGGCGCTAACGAGGGAGTCGTTAATTGTCCAGCTTCTGCTGGCGGTATTGATTTCCAACTTGCGCTGCTGCCGGTAATGCGGCTAAAAGCAGGGAACATGCAAGTACTAAAATAACGCTGCTACTACTTTTTATGCAGGAAATTCCTTTTTGTAAGCAATAGAATTTATTGCTCGTGCGACTATAAATAAATCGCTATGAAATGCACAATTTTGTCAAGGACAAAAGCGCACATGGCGCGGGCAGATGTATTGGGGTACCCTCACTATTGTCTTTGTAAACGCAGATTTCTGATGATGACAACTCTTATCAAGACCAATACCTTGCCGCAAATAAATTGCAAGGATTGCAGCTTGTCCAGTTTGTGTCTGCCGCTGTCGTTGGATTTTGCCGATATGGATAGGCTCGATGGTATTGTCAAACGGGGCAAGCCGCTGAAAAAAGGCGAATTTCTGTTTCATCAAGGCGACCACTTTAATTCAGTGTTTGCGGTGCGTTCGGGCAGTCTTAAAACCTTCAGTATTAATGATGACGGCAGCGAGCAATTAACCGGCTTTTATTTGCCCAGTGAACTGTTGGGATTGTCCGGCCTGTACAGCGAGCGCCATCCGGTTTGTGCACAGGCGCTGGAAACCACTTCGTTATGCGAATTGCCTTTTGCGCATTTGGATGAATTAAGCGCGACCTTGCCGAGCTTGCGTCATCAGTTACTGCGTGTGATGAGCCGCGAAATTCAGGGCGACCAGCAGATGATGTGGCTGCTGTCGAAAAAAACCGCTGATGCGCGGATTGCCAGTTTTCTACTGAACCTGTCCACCCGTTTTCGCGCACGCGGCTATTCGGGCAGCCAGTTTCGCCTTGCCATGTCGCGCCGCGAGATGGGCAACTATTTAGGGCTTGCGGTGGAAACCGTCTCGCGCGTGTTTACCCGCTTTGTGCAAAGCGGTTGGCTATCGGCAGAGGGTAAAGAGGTGCGTATTTTGGACGTGCCAAAGCTTGAAGGCTGCGCCGCAGGCAGGCTTAATCCAGCGGATTAAGCGGCTTGCGTCCGGCCAGCGCATGCGACAGGGTGCTGCCGTCAATCAGTTCCAATTCGCCGCCGAGCGGCACGCCGTGGGCGATACGGCTAATCAGCAGGTCTTTTTGGATCAGTAGCTGGGCAATGTAATGCGCCGTGGCTTCCCCTTCGACCGTGGGATTGGTCGCCAGTATCAGTTCGCTAAATGCGCCCTTTTCAAGACGTTCCAGCAGTTCGGGAATGCCGATGCTTTCCGGGCCTAATCCATCGAGCGGGGACAGATGCCCGCGCAGCACAAAATAGCGCCCGCGGTAGCCGCTTTGTTCGACCGCCTGTACGTCGAGCGGCCCTTCTACTACGCAGAGCAGGTTGTCATCGCGGCGCGGGTCAAGGCATAAATTACAAATCGGCTGCTCGCTTAAGGAGCGGCAACGTTCGCAATAACCTACGCCCTGCATGGCTTGTTCGAGCGCTTCGGCGAGCCTTAATGCGCCGCTGCGGTTGCGTTCGAGCAGGTGCAGTGCGGTGCGCTGCGCGGTTTTTTGGCCAACGCCAGGCAGAATGCGCAAAGCATCGATAAGTTGCCTGATCAGCGGGCTAAAGCTCATGAAATCAACGGCTTAAAACGGCAATTTAAAGCCGGGCGGTAGCGGCAATCCGGCGGTCATGCTCGCCATTTTTTGCTGGTTGTTGGCCTCGACTTTGCGAACAGCGTCGTTAACTGCGGCGGCGATGAGGTCTTCGAGAATTTCTTTGTCTTCTTGTAGCAGGCTGTCATCCAGACTCACCCGCTTAACGTCATGCCGACCGTTCATCACTACGCTAACAAGGCCCGCACCCGCTTGGCCGGTGACTTCGGCTTGTTGCAGTTCTTCTTGCATCTTCTGCATTTTTTCCTGCATTTCTTGCGCCTGCTTCATCAGCCCGGCCATTCCACCTGAAAGCATTTAGGTTTTCCTCATCAATCAATCGGTTGAATGCTGCCGGGTTCAATCACGGCAGCAAATTGTTCCATCATCGCCATGACCATTGGCTCTTTAGCAATGGCAAGTTCCGCTTGCTGCAAACGGATTTGTTTTTGTTGCTCGCTGCGCTGCGCCGGGGTTTGCTGGCTGGGCGTTTGCTGTTCGATACGCAAGCGAATAGGCCGCCCGTGGAATTTTTCCAGCGCCTCGCCAAGGCGTTGCTGCTGTGTTTCGCTCAGCAGGGGCTGGCTGGGGTCAAGGTGCAGCAGCCAGTGATCGCCGTCTACTGCGGCCAGCGTGCTGTGACTGGCGATACTGGCGCACATGCCGCTTAGCCCCAGTTGCGGCAGCAGCTCTTGCCAACGTTCGGCAAGTTCCGCGCTGTTTGCGCTGTGGCTTTCAGCGGCTGGTCCCGCTGATGGGGGCGAAGCCTGCGGTAGGCTCTCTTGCCCGCTATTAACGGACGGCTCAAAACCGCTGTCTTGCTCAATCGGCGGCGGTTCTTCGGCCACTATTTGAGTCATCGATTCGGCGGGCGACGGGGAATGGTCTTTGACTTCGGCTGAGCCGCTTAACCTGACGGATGGCGCGTATTCGCTATCATGCGGGCGAAACGCCAGCATGCGTAGCAGCAGCATTTCAAAACCGCCGCGCGGCTGCGGCGCAAGCGGTAGGTCACGGCGTCCTATCAAGGCCATTTGGTAGTAGAACTGCACGTCTTCCGGCGGCAGGCTTTGCGCCAATTGCAGCACCGCCTCGCGGTCGCCCTCGCCGTTATCCAGCGCATCCGGCACCACTTGGGCAATGGCAATGCGGTGCAGCAGGTTGATCAGTTCCGCGAGCAACCCCGCCCAGTCCGGCCCAAGTTCCGCAAGTTGATTAACCTGTGCCATCAGCCCCGGCGCATCGCCTGCCTTGAGCGCTTGCAGCAGGCCGTGAAGCTGGCTGTGGTCGAGTGTGCCCAGCATGCTGCGTACATCGGCGCTCATCAGTTTGCCTTCGCCAAAGGCAATAGCTTGGTCGGTAAGGCTTAAAGCATCACGCATCGAGCCATCGGCGGCGCGACCCAAAAGCCAGAGGGCTTCATCCTCAAAAGGCACTTGTTCGGCTTGCAGCACGTGTTGTAAATGCTGCACGACCCGTTCGGCGGACATGTTTTTCAGCGCAAATTGCAGGCAGCGCGAGAGCACCGTGACCGGCAGTTTTTGCGGGTCGGTGGTGGCCAGCAGAAATTTAACGTGCGGCGGGGGCTCTTCCAGGGTTTTCAGCAGCGCGTTAAACGAGTGCGCCGAAAGCATGTGCACTTCGTCGATAAGATAGACCTTGTAACGCGCACGGGTCGGCGCGTATTGCACGTTTTCCAGCAGGTCGCGGGTGTCTTCGACCTTGGTCCGACTGGCCGCGTCCACCTCAATCAGGTCGACAAAGCGGCCTTGGTCGATTTGCGTACAGGCGGCGCAAACGCCACAGGGCTGGGCGCTAACGCCTTGCTCGCAGTTAAGGCACTTGGCGAGAATCCGCGCAATACTGGTTTTGCCCACGCCGCGCGTGCCGGTAAATAGGTAGGCGTGATGCAATCTGCCGCTATCGAGCGCGTTAATCAGCGCTTTGAGCACGTGCTCTTGCCCCGCCATCTGATGAAAAGTGCGCGGTCGCCATTTGCGGGCGAGAACCTGATAGCTCATAGGCGGGCAGAGAGATTGGAATAAGAGGGTGGTAGCTTTACCCGCCTGACCTCGGCACAAAATGTCACCGCTGCGGCTGCTCCCTTCCGGGCCTGACCGGGTTCACGGCTGATTTTTGCGAGGGGACAAATAAAGCCACCATAACGCCCTTCACGCCAAGCACGAAGGTGCGCCATTGTAGCGGCTTGTGGGCGAGTTGCAAGTTTGGTTTTTTGCCGATTTTGGATAGCGCACAGGCAAAGGTACTTCAATACTGCCCGCGTTAGCCTTTTAACAACAACACAAAACCCCGAACTGGGAGGTTTACCCTCATGAATACAACCCATCCCGGCCATCTCAGCCGCCGTAATCTCTTGGCAGGCGGCGCGACACTCGCCGCTGCCACCGCGCTCTGGCCCAAGCATTTATTCGCGCAAGACAGCAAAGTCATCCGCATTGGCGGCGCGGGGCCTTTATCAGGTCCTGCGGCCTATTGGGGGCAGTCCACCGCGCAAGGTTTTATCGACGGCGCAGCCGAAGTCAACGCGGCGGGTGGGCTGATACTGGGCGGCGTGGCGCACCGCATTGAAGTGATTAACTACGACACCAAAGGCGAAACCGCCGACTCACGCGCCGCGACCTTGCGGCTGATTGAGCAGGACGGCTGCCAGTACGTATTTACCAACGGAGCGGCTTCCACCGTTGGCGTATTGCAGGTCAGCGAACCGGCCGGGGCGATTTCCATGGTGGGCTGCTGGGGCTATCTGGAACTGTTTGGTGGCAAATACCCGCTGCACTTTCGCGCGGAAATGTCCGACTACGAGCAGGGCTACGCCTATATCCCCTTTATGCTCGAAAAATACGGCAAAGACGCGCTAAAAACCGCCGCTTTTATCGGCCCGAATGATAAAGACGGCACCGACTGCCATTTTTCCTACCAACGGTTGATGGACTACTACGGTATCAAGCAGACCACAGCGCTCTACTACAACTGGGAAGATACCGACTTCTACCCGATTGTTGCGCGCTGTATTGCCGCAAAACCCGCCTTTATCGTCACCAGCCCGTCGCCGCCCGGGATTACCGCCTCGATTATCAAGGCCGCCAGAGAACTGGGCTATCGCGGGCCGATTAGCTCGCCCGCCGCTTCGGAAACCAAGACCATTTTGCAAGTGGCGGGTGAGCACGC
>NZ_LSZO01000018.1 GCF_001580025.1 Ventosimonas gracilis
ACGCCCATGCAAAAGGTTATAGAGCAGCGCTTTACCACGCGCTTTGGCAGCTTTAATGCGCTGGCGGGCAATTATTCTTGGTGGTTCTGGGCGCTCAAAGCCGCTTGGGAGATGGCCGGTACCGCCACCGATACGCGCGCGGTCGCCGAAGCCTTGGGGCAGGTGGAACTTGCCGACAGCTACGTAGGCCGCGCCCGTTTTGCCGGAGAAAAATCCTTCGGCGTAGCGCGGCAAGGCGTGTACGACTGCTTTACCACCACCATCGACAAGGGTGTTGCCAAAGTCGAAGACGTGCGCTTTCCGGCGTTGCCGGATAACTACTAAAGCTTCCCTTGCCGGCAAGCGGGCGAGGGCTGGGAGAGAGTAGGCGGGGGAGTAAAACGCATGAGTGAATGGCTGCAAATGGGCGTTACCGGCTTAAGTCTTGGCTTGATGTACGCCTTGATTGCCATTGGCCTTACGCTGATTTTTGGCGTGATGCGCATTGTCCAGTACGCCCACGGCGAGATGTATATGCTCGGTGCGTTTGGCTTGTATTACTGGCATGGCGCATTGGGTTTGCCGTATTGGCCGGGCGTTATGGTCAGTGCCGTGGCCATTTTTATCCTTGGCATGCTGCTGCAAGCCACGTTGTTTCGCCCACTGGCCGGTAAAAACCTGCTCTATTCGCTCGCCGTCTCTTTAGGTTTGGTGCTGATTTTTGCCAGCGGCGGACAACTGATATTCGGCACAACCACCAAAGGCATTCCATCGGCGGTGACTGGCGGCACGCTGATTGGCGGCGCTTATATCTCTTACGAGCGCCTGCTGATTTGCGCCGTTTCCTTGCTATTGATTGGCGCACTCTGGCTGTTTCTGCGCTTTTCGCGCCAAGGGCTGGCGCTGCGAGCCGTGGCAGAAGATGCACAAACCGCCGCACTTTACGGCGTAAAAACACAACGCATGCACCGGCTGGCTTTTGGGCTGGGTTCGATGCTTGCCGCGATTGCCGGTGGCCTGATGGGCAGCATGCTGTCGATTGTGCCAAATATGGGTTTTTTGGCGACCATCAAGGCGTTCATGATTGTGATTATGGGCGGCCTGGGGTCGATACCCGGTGCGCTGATTGGCGCGTTGCTGCTGGGAATGATTGATAGCGTAGTGACCACCAAAATCAGCGGCGATGTCGCGCTGATTGCCTGTTTTGTGGTGATTTTCCTGGTGCTGGTGCTGCGCCCGTCCGGCCTGTTTGGCCAGCATTGGGATTAACGCCGATGAACACATCCCCCCTTAGCGCACAAACCCGAAGCAGCAAACTCGCTTGGCTGGCCTTGCTGCTGGCCGCGCTGATTGCGCCGCTGGTCGTAGGCTTTGACCGCTACCTGCTGCATGTGGGCATCACTATCTGCTTTAACGTCGCGCTGGTAGCGAGCCTCTGGCTGATTTGGACGCTGGGTGTGATTTCCTTCGCCCATGCCGGTTTTATGGGTATTGGCGCTTATTGCTCGGCGCTGCTTTTAACCAAAACGGGGCTTTCGCTCTGGTACGGCATCTGGCTTTCGGTACTGATTTGCGGCCTGTTTGCGGTGCTGATAGGCGTGCCTTTAATGCGCACCCGCGCCGTGTACTTTTTTATGGCGAGCTGGGCGGTTGGTGAAGTGATTAAACGCACCTTTGCTTACTTTCAGGACTTTTTCGGCGGCTGGAACGGCCTGTTTGACATCAAAGCACCGGTTTTGGATTTGGGCTTTTGGCAGATCGACTTTGCCAGCCGTACCGCTTACTACTATCTGGCGCTGCTCGCCGTGACGCTCTGCCTGTGGATTATTTACCGCCTTAACCACTCGCGTACCGGCTTGATTTATTGGGCGATTCACGAGAACGAACTACTCGCCGCCCATGTAGGCATTAACGTAGCGCGGCATAAAGTCATCTGCTTTGCCATTGCCTGCGCCTTGGTCGGCATGATTGGCGCACTCTACGCGCACTACGAAACCTATATCAGCCCGAAAAACTTCGACATCTGGAAATCCGAATTTGCCTTGGTGCATTTGATTGTCGGCGGATTGTCCACCTTGGGCGGGCCGGTCGCTGGCGCGATAGTGCTGACCATTGCCGATGAACTGTTACGCGCAACCGGCTATCTGCGCACGCTGATTTTTGGCGTTGTGCTGATTGCCTCTGTGTTGCTGCTGCCGGGCGGTCTGGAAAGCCTGCCCGGCAGGCTGCGCAAACTGTTTAAGGGAAAAGGCGTATGAGTGATTGCCTGCTTCAAGCCAAAGGGCTTTGCATGCGCTTTGGCGGCGTTATTGCCATTGACGGCCTCAATTTATCGGTGAAATCCGGTGAAATCCACGGGTTGATAGGCCCTAACGGCGCGGGCAAAACCAGCTTTTTTAACGCTTGTTCCGGTCGTTATCCGCTTTGTGGCGGGGAAATTTTACTGCAAGGGCAGCCAATCAGCGGGCTAAAACCGCACCAAATCGCAGCCAAGGGGCTGGTTCGTACCTTTCAGCACGTCACCTTGTTTAAGGGGTTTTCGGTACTGGGCAACCTGATGGTGGGGCTTCACCTATCCGCCGGACACCGCTATTTGGCGAGCCTCTGGCGTGGCAAAAAACAAAGCGAGCGCGAAGCGGCCAATCGGGATAAAGCGCTGGAGATTCTGGAGTTTATCGGTCTTTCCCAAATCGCCGAACAAAGCGCACAAACCCTGCCACACGGCCATCAGAAAATGCTTGGCATTGGTATCGCGCTTGCAGCAGCCCCGCGCCTTTTATTGCTCGATGAGCCTTGTGCCGGAATGAACAGCGCTGAAGCGCGGCAAATGATTGATTTAGTTCGTCGTATTCGCCAAAGCGGGATTACGCTGATGCTGATTGAACACAATATGCAAGTGGTGATGGACTTGTGCGAGCGCATTACCGTTTTAAGTTTCGGCCAGTGTATCGCCCAAGGCACGCCGCAAGACGTCCGCGCCAATGCCCAGGTGCGCCGCGCCTATCTGGGTTCTGCCGGACAGGAGGCCAGCGATGCTGCTTGAACTGCAAAACCTGTCCGTGCACTACGACAAGGTCGAGGCAGTGCGCGGGGTTTCCCTGCACGTTGGGCAAGGGCAAACGGTCTGCCTGATTGGTGCCAACGGCGCGGGCAAAAGCAGCATTTTGCGCAGCATCTGCGGGCTGCAAAAACCCAGCGGCGGGCAAATCCATTATCAAGGGCTGCGTATCGACGGCAAAACGCCGCAGCACATCGTAAAGCTCGGCATTGTCCAGGTGCCGGAGGGTCGCCGTTTATTCAAACTAATGACCGTGCGCGAAAACCTTGGCCTGGGCGCTTACCTACAGCCGCGTGCGCAAATCCAGCAAGACATGGAAGCGGTGTTTGAGCGCTTTCCCATCCTGCGCGAAAAACAACATCAGGCAGCGGGCAAGCTCTCCGGCGGACAGCAGCAAATGGTCGCCATTGGCCGCGCACTGATGGCGCGACCCAAACTCTTGCTGCTCGATGAACCGTCCTTAGGTCTATCGCCCAAGTTAATGGATGAAATCGCCGAATTGATAGGCCAGCTTAAAGCGAGCGGCCTTGCCATCTTGCTGATTGAGCAAAACGCCCATATGGCGTTGGCGCTCGCCGATTACGGCTACGTGCTGGCAGTCGGCCAATGTGTTTTACAGGATACCGGCAGCGAACTGAAACAAAACCCCGAAGTCGCCCGAGCGTATTTAGGCGGCGCATAAATTAACCGAAGGCCCCCTTTCACTCCCCTCGCCGCTTGCGCGAGAGGGCTGCGCGAGAAGAAAAACAGGAGAACATTGATGGCGCAAGAAAACGACGACTTTATCCTGCTCGGCTACGTCGATTTGGACGGCCTGCTGCGCGGCAAATATGTAAGCCGCGAAAAATTCCAAAGCTGGCAAAAAAGCACTGGCACGTTCTGCTCTGCCGTGCTGGGCTGGGATATGCGCGATGAACTCTACGACAACGCCCACAGCGGCTGGTTTAACGGCTTCCCCGATGACCCGCTGCGCATTGCTGAGGGGGATGGCACCCGCCTGGCCAACGGGCGGCGCTTTTATCTGATGGAATACGCAGACGGTAAAGGCGCAGCACTTTGCCCAAGACGACTGGCCGCACGGGTGCTCGCTCGTGGTGAAGCAATGGGCTTTCAGCTAAAAGCCGGTTTTGAGTACGAGTTCTATGTCTTTCGAGAAACCCCCGAAAGTGCCAAAGCCAAAGGCTTTCGCAATCTCACGCCGTTTTCGCCGTCCGGCAGTTGCTACTCGATTTTGCGCACCGCCACCCATGAGAATTTTTTCAGCGGTATGCTTTTGCTGGCCGAACAATTGGGCACACCGCTGGAAGCACTGCACCCGGAAGCCTTCCCCGGCGCAATGGAATTTGCGCTAACCCCGGCAGCAGGCTTGCAGGCCGCCGACCGCGCGGTTATCTACAAAACCTTCGCCAAGGCTTGGGGACAGCAGCAGGGCTTAAGCCTTTGTTTTATGGCCAAACCCATTAGCGGCATGTCCGGCTGCGGCGGGCATACCCATATTTCGCTGTGGCAGGGCGAGCACTGCGCCTTTTTTGATAAAAGTGCACAAGACGGCCTAACGCAAACCGCCCGCCACTATATCGGCGGATTGCTGCGCTATATGCCGGAACTGATGGCGCTCTATGCGCCGACTATCAATTCATTTACTCGCCTTGCCCCGGGTTTTTGGGCACCGACCGGCGCCAATTGGGGTATCGACAACCGCACCTGCGCACTGCGTGTGCTGGGCGATAGCGGCAAATCCAAACGGGTGGAAGTGCGCCCGCCCGCCGCCGATGCCAACCCTTATCTGGTGCTGGCCGCCGCGCATGCCGCCGGTCTTGCCGGTATCGAAGAGCAGATCGAACCGCCCGAACCACTCGCGGGTAACGGCTATGCCGATACTTTGCAGGCAGAGCGGTTATTCCCGCGCTCGCTGGAAGAGGCGGCAGCACGACTACGCGGCTCAGAGATGGCGCGACGCTGGCTGGGCGATGCCTTTGTCGAACACTTTGCCAAAAGCCGCGAGGCGGAAGTCGCCGCGCACCGCGCCGCCGTGTCGGATTGGGAGCTGGAGCGCTACTTCGAGATCATTTAGGACTCTTTATGTCGCGCCGCACATTACTGGGGGAAGGTCGATCTGTTTGCCTTAACCCGCGCCAAAGTGGCTGACGGCAACTCGCCAAACAACGCACAGTAATCGCGGGCAAACCAGGACAAATGCCAAAAGCCCAAACGGGTCGCCGCCTCCGTCACCGGACAGGCGGCCGAAAGCAGCAGGCGGCGAACTTGACCCAAGCGCAGACAGCGCAGGTATTGCAGCGGCGAAAGTCCGGTTATCTCCTTACAGGCCGTTTGCAGCGTACGCCTCGATACGCCAAGGCGTAGCGAAAGTTCAGCGACCGACAGTGGGCAGTCAAACGCTTCATCACCACTCGCAGCATGACAAATCCACCGGCGAATAGCCGAAACCGCCTGCCAATAAGCACGCTTGGCCGATTTATCTTCCGTCTGCTCGGTATTGCCCAGCATATCCAGCAACTGCCCCAGCATCACGCGGCTGTTGGCGGCGCTTTTTTCAACCGCCGACACTGCCAAAGCCAAACGCAGCCACTGGCTTAACCGGCTAAAAGCCGCAGGCGATAAGCCGATTACCCGCTTGCCACGGGCGTGATGGTGCAACGACTGCTGCAAAGTATCCGCGAGCCGCGCGGCGCGGCTATCGCTAAGTGCCGTACAGTCAATCTCCACCCCATAAAACTCAAAGTCATCCGGCGAGAGAAACTCAAAGCCCATCGAGCCGGAAAACAGCAGCAAATCATGCCCGGCCGTCTCGCCACAAAGCAGGCTGCGCCCGCGCCCTTTGAGCGGCACGCCAAACGCGAGCTTAGATGAAGGCAGCGCACCGGCCTGAAACACGGCGCGGCTCATGCTTTCACGAAACAGTTTCAACCCCGGCAGCGTCAAACTGCTGACCGAACCGGCAAAGCATCCGCCGGAAAGCTGGCTATATTGCTGCTGCCAAGCACGCAGCAGTTTTTCCTGCTGCTGCACATCACAACTGATTTCAGTCACCGGAAAAGGCATGGCGGTCTCGGCGCAGATGGGCTTGTCGGCTGTTGATGGATTTGTGGCAATACGAGCGGTTTGCAGTATAAGCCCATTGCTTTCTTCGGGCTGGTGGCTAGAGTGTGTGTTTGTCTTTCAACCCAAACAAAAAAGGTACCTCCCATGAACCCGCTCAAGCAAATCCTGCTGGGACTGACACTGCTCGCCGCCAGCCTGTTCTCCGCCGCCAGCGAACCCCCGCCCGCCGTACAGGCGGTCAAGCAAAAAGTCACCGATATGGCCGCACACTACGCAAAGCAACTGGACGGCTTTTTTGGCGACCGCCACACCGAGCTGATGGCCTCCGGCGAAGGCAGCGATTCGCCGCTCTACCAACAACTAAAACTCGTGCTGGACGGTTTTCGTGAAGAATCCGGCGCTTACTACGTCTATTGCCTGATTGACCAAGATCCGGGCGACGACCACTTTGAAATCACCGTAGACGGCTCAGTCGAACCCGATGACTGGCTTAATCCCTACGAAACCGAAAGCCAATTTATCGCCGCACTGGCCGGCACACCCACGCCCGCGCCTTCCGCCTGGAATGACGATGAAGCAGGGCTTAAGCCGGTCTGGTCTGCCTTTGCCCCCATCCATAACAGTGAAGGCAAGATAGTCGCCATTTTGGGCCTGGACTACCCCGCGCCACAAATTCTGGAGTTTCCGCAGTGGAACAGAGACAGCGATGAATTTAGCAAACAGCCATAAATATTAGGCGACAAGGCTTGACGCAGTTATTCGGCTTCCCTAGAATACGCACCACTTCGCAGCCAGCCAACAGGTTGAGCCGCAAAGGCTGTTAAGTTCCAAGGCTGCGTCCCCTTCGTCTAGTGGCCTAGGACACCGCCCTTTCACGGCGGTAACAGGGGTTCGAGTCCCCTAGGGGACGCCATATAAGCGGAAATAGCTCAGTTGGTAGAGCGCAACCTTGCCAAGGTTGAGGTCGCGAGTTCGAGCCTCGTTTTCCGCTCCAATTGATGATCTAAAGACTTATATTGACGATATAAGTCGTTGAAAAGAGCCGAAAGGCTCTTTTTTCATTTCAGCGACATCCACTAAAAATCCACCTGTATCCGCGACTTTTTAGCCCATAAATACGGCTGTGCGTGGTTCCACATGAACGGTGTTGAACCGAAAGCCAGCATCCCGAAGCGCCAGAGAGATTCCCGGCGTGACGGTGCGCTACGCGCAACGATGCGTTGGGTGATCCGGTGAATTTCGGGATGCAAGCTCATTGGCAATAAGGCTATGAGTGAAAAGATAGGAAACAAGCGGCTCAAACTATCTGCACAAGGCAAGCCAGTGCAATGCGATATGTTCAAGCGCAGGCATTATGGGCTGCTAAGTACAGCCTTGTCACACCGCTTTAGTGATGATGAATACAGGCCTTTCTATTGGCACTAAAAAACCCAGATGACCCCATCAGGATAAATCCCAGACATCAATGGTTAGCATTTGTTCACTATTACAGGCAGCGATACGATCTGGGTATTGCGTTATCTCATCGAACCAATGCACGCGCTTGGGTCGTACATATTCTTCACCCTCATCCATACTCGATATTGGCGGTTCCGGGTTACTGTATTCTACATAAAGCTTCCCTTTTTCAAGCAAAGGCAAAATGACTTCAGCGCGCGCCTGCCAACGACTGGGATAGCCGTCTTTTCTTAATTGCTGCGCTTTGCCTTGACGGGTTAACTGGTCCAGCCAATCAATGCCGCCTATACTCACTTCCCAGTGGGCCAAAGTCGCTGTGTTATCCCTCGGGATATCCATTTCTTCTGGACTTAAGGTTGAAATCACAATCCACCAACCAAGCATTATTTTCTCCTTAACGTTAAGTCACGCTAGGCAGCGCAACGGTATTCAATCATTAATTGAACGGCCTGATTGCCGCGCCATTCATCCGGCATCAAGCGATAGGCAATGCGTTCATAATCACAGGTGAGTTGATCTGCGCCGTCAAATAACGGCTCGGCAAAGCCTTGCCCCCACGGTTCAGCATCACGTAATAAACAGGCATTGTGGTAATTAAACTCGTTAACTTGCAATGGGCCATCGCTCAAAATGTGTGCTTGTAACATTTCAGGCGTAATACGCTGAGCTACGGCTTTCCTTAGAACTTGCAAAGGAAGGTCTGCAAAAGAAGGTCTGCAAAATCTCTCTGGTTGCGGTATTTCGCTGAGATCATTGCCGTCACGCTTTGACTTGGCTCAGGCCTACGGCTGATGACCCAACTATCGCTTGGGAAGGTGGCGCAGTTCCATCGCCAAGCCTTGCTCAAGCTGCGCGGCAAATATCCGCCCCGGCGCGTCGGCTTGCCTGCGCCGCCGAGGCCCAGCCAGACAACAGCGCCAATCCCAACGCCAGCGCAGACAATATGCCACCCGCCCAATTCGGTGCGGCGTAGCCAAAGCCTTGTGCAATCACAAAGCCGCCCAGCCAAGCGCCAATCGCATTTCCCAGGTTGAACAGGCCAATATTGAACGAGGCAATCAGGTTGCTGGATGCTCCGGCAGCGCGTGCTTTATCCAGCACCAGCCGCTGAATCGGCGCGACGGTGGCAAAGCCGAAACCGGCCATGAACAGCACGCACAAGGCCGATGCCAGACGGCTTTCCACGACGAAGAAAAATACAAACAATACCAACGCCTGTCCGGCCAAGGTGATGTACAGCAGCGGCATCAAGGCGCGGTCAGCCAGTTTGCCGCCGAGCAAATTGCCGATAAACAGCCCCAGTCCGAATAGCAACAGGATGCCGCTCACGCCGTGATCGGAGTAACCCGCTAGCTCCGTCATCATCGGTGCGATATAGGTAATGGCGGTGAAAAACGCCGCCGGGCCGAAGATGGTAATGCCCATCGCCAACAACACCTGTGCATCGGCAAAGGCCGCCAGTTCCCGGCGCAAATTGGGGACTTCATGCGATTTTCCCTTGGGAACCCACAAGGCCACTGCCGCCAGTGCCAACACGCCGATCACGGTAATGGCAAAAAACGTCGCCCGCCACGACAGCGCCTGCCCCAGCCAGGTGCCGCCGGGAACGCCGAGCAGATTGGCCAGTGTCAGGCCGCTGAACATCAAGGCAATGGCGGTGGTGCGGCGGTTCGGGGCGACCATGTCGGCGGCCAGAATCGAGCCGATGCCGAAAAATGCGCCGTGCGTGAGTGAGGTCAGCACACGCCCAGCCAGCACCCAGGCAAAGCCCGGTGCCAGCGCGGTGAGCAGGTTGCCCGCGATAAAAAAGCCCAGTAGCCCCATCAGCATGGCTTTTTGCGGCAGGCGCAGCCCCAGCACCACCAACAGCGGCGCGCCGACGAACACGCCCAGCGCGTAACTGGTGGCGGTATATCCGGCAGTGGGGATGGAAATGGCGAACTCGGCGGCGATACCAGGCAGTAGGCCGGAAATCACGAACTCGGTCGTCCCGATTCCAAACGCGGCGATGGCAAGTGCCCAAATGGCAGCAGGCATGACAGACCCCTTCATAGGTATAAATATGGATAAAGGGGAATATAGTGGCCTTGATATTATTTGGAAAGTAGTTACCATAAGGTAACATAGGAACCTATAGGGAACCATAAAATGTCGAACAAGCTTGATGAGCGCTTGGTGTTTGAAGCCGACTGCGCCCCGCGTCGGGTGATGGAACTGTTTGCCGTCAAATGGGTCAGCATGGTGCTGCACGCGCTCGACCGCTGGCCGGGTGGACGCTGCCGTACCGGCCAGTTGCAGCGGGCGCTGCCGGGCATTTCCAAAAAAATGCTGGTGCAAACGCTGCGCGATATGGAAATGCGCGGCCTGCTGGCGCGGCACGTCTATACCGTGGTTCCGCCCAAAGTCGAGTACGAACTGACCGCACTGGGGAGAACCTTTGCCGGAGCGGTGGAAATGCTCTACCGCTGGGGGCAGGAACACGCAGAAGCGCTGGATAAACTGGAAGCGAACGGCAAACAGGCTGAATCACTTGGGGTTTAGCGGCGAAGGCTGAGGTTGAGACGCTTATCGCCCCGGATAAACCGCCGTCATCTGCATGTGCTTTGATAGAGACCGCTCACCGGCGCTGCTCGCCCAATAGCTGCAAATTCTCGTCACGCAGTGCCGCCAGCAGCGCCCGGCCGCTATCGTCCACGCGCAACTCGCCCCACCGGGCGCGTGCGTAGACCGCGCCTTGGCCTTCCTGGAAAAAAAATGCGTTGGGGCCGATGCTGATGCGCCTGTCGCGTAGCCGTGTTTTCAGCGCGATTTGCCCGGCGGGCGCGGGCAGCGTGTTGCCCACGGATGCAAAGCTGGCGCGGTTTTCTTCGTCCAGATTTACGTAGGCATAGCTCGGCAGCCGCCCGGCGGCGCCGAGCGGCAAGCGGTCGTCGATGGCAAAACTGAGCGCCATGTAGTCACCCTGCATGAGCGAGCGGGGATCGACCGGGGCCAGTTCCACCAGCACCGGGCGGCCGTCGCGCAAGGTGCGCTCCATGCCTGCAACCGACCACCAGGCCACGCCGATGACCAGCAATAAGGCCAGCAATAACACTGCATTCAAATGACGACGCGTCATCATGCCTGTTCTCCTGATGGTTCCCCTGATGGTTCTCCCAAGCGATACCGAATCAACCAGGCCAGCGCCAGCAGCGCCACACCCGCCGCCGCCAGCGTGGCGGATTTGATCAGCAGCGTCTGCGTCAGGCTGTAATAAAAAAGGCCCAAAAACACCCACGCGCCTGCCACCGACCTCACCAGCCAGTCGCGCTGGCAAGCGTAAAACGTCGCCAGCGTCAGGGTCAGGCACGAGAGCATCGCGGGTGCGCCGTAACCCAACGCGCCCACCACCACGGCAGCCGCCGCCAGCACGATTTGTTCGCGTCTCGGCAGAGCGCGCAGCAACCAGCCTGCGCTCGCCAGCCAGACGAGCGGTGCGGCCCATTGATAAAAGCCGTAATGTGTCAGCTTGCCGTCATAAAAAAGGTCGCCGACGTAATGCTGAGCTAGCAAGAAAATCGCCAAGCCGATGAAGCTTGCACTATGCGCCAGCGCCGCCACATAACCGGCCTGCGGGCATACCACCCAATGCCGACGCGCCAGCCATAGCGCCGTTGCCAGCGCCACAAACACCACGCCCAGCCAGCCCGCCCAATCAAGAAAATAACGATCCGGTACGCTGTACAAGCCGCAACCCACCGCCATCGCCATGCACAGCGACCGGTGCAGCAGGCTCGTGCGCGGTATCGTCAAGGCCAGCGCCAGCACTGCGCTGGCAAAAAGGTGGGCATCGCGCGATTCGTCCGCCCACACGAACGCCAGCAATAGCTGCCCGGCCATCGACAGGCCCAGCGCCAGTTGGTTCATAAAGGCGGAATCCCGCTGCCGCCAAAAAAGCGCCATCCCGACGGCGATAAGGACGACGGCAAAAAAGAGCAACGGCCCATCCAGCACAAAAAACGCGCCTGTCAACAAGAGTGCCGCCAGCCAGGCGGCCAACGCCTGCAAGGCAGTCAGCCAGGCCGCGCCCGGGGCCAGATTGGCCAGCCGCTGGCACTGGGCCTCATCGGCGATATCGTGCGCTCTGAAGGTAGCCAGCAAATGGGGCACGACATTGATGCGGGTAGTGATGCGTGGCACCAGCTTGGCGTCGATGACCTCATCAGCATTGCGCGGGTCAGTCGCTGCCATGTCCCGCTGGTGTTGCTGGCGGATCAGATTTTTGAGCCATACCGCCAGATATCCGGTCGCCCCCAGCACGAACGCCGCCGTCACAAACAGGATAAACGACAAAGCCCTCCAGTCGTCGCCTAGAATGCGCAGCAACACGCTGGTCGCCACGACCACGCTGGCGACGCACAAACTTCCCAGCATCACGATGTCCAGACGCTGGTGGCGGTAATACCAAAACCCCGCGCCCGCCACCGCGATAAAGAGCGGCACGTACACGACAAAATGGGTTTCCCACACGCCGAGCACCGCACCCACTGTCAACGCCGTCAACGCCAGCGCTGCACTGATACGCTCCAGATGGCGACCCGGTGTGCTCGCATTGAGCATCCAGCGCCCGCCGCGCCAGGCCGCCAGCCACCACAGGGTATTGAGCGCGAGCCACAGCGCCAGTTTCACCGCCTCGTCCTGCACGCCGAACTGCCACAGCCCGCCGTCCGGCACCATCATGCGCGTGACACACAGATTGCTCGCGAGCAGACACAAGAGCCAGGTCGGCCAGCTGCGCGCCAGCAGCACAAACGGCAGCATCAGCACCGCCCAGGCGGCAAACAGCTCCCAGATGTCTGCGCCGGTCTGATAGATCTGCCCGATCAGCGCCAGCAACGCTCCCGTGCACAGCGCCGCGCCAAAGAGCGCCGCCTGCCACGCGAGCCCCGCCGGTCGGCTCGCCAGCGCCATCAGCCCGCACGCCGCCAACGCCCCCGTCGCCAGCGCGAGCTTGGCAAAGCGGTGCATGCCGTCCCAGTTGTAGGCAAAAAAGAACACCACGGCGGCGGCCAGCAACAGTGCCCCGGCCAGCGTACAAAACCGCGTGCCCGCCGCCAGCCAAGCCGCCCGCGACGGCTGCAACGGCTCCAGCGCTTCCAGCCGCGCCACCTGCTGCACATTCAATTGGCCGTGCTCGGCCCAATGCAAGATTTGATCGACCTGCGCCAGTCGCCATGTGCTCATTGCCGTATTCCTTGGTGATTTATCGGTGACGGCGGCATTTTAGGTCTTGCGAAGGAAGGTCCGCAAAATCTCTCGGTTCAACGTCATGCCCCTGGCCGTATGTGCGCCATCACCGTGGTGCTTTCAGGGTCTTCCAGGCCAGCCAGAATCGGGCAATCTGGCCGGTCGTCGCCCGCGCAGCAGGTCACCAGCGTTTGCAAGGTGTCGCTCATCTGTTGCAATGCGTCGATACGGCGCTGTAAATCCAGCATGTGCTGCTGCGCTACGCGCTTGACGTCGGCGCTCTTGCGCGAGCGGTCGCGCCACAAGTCGAGCAAGTCGTGGATTTGTGCGAGCGCAAACCCCAGTTCGCGGGCGCGCCGGATGAAGCGCAGTATGTGGATGTCAGGCGCGTCGTAATCCCGGTAACCGGATGGCGTGCGTGTCACCTTGGGCAGCAAGCCAACCGATTCGTAATAGCGAATCATCTTGACTGAAACGCCGGAGGCCTTGGCGGCTTGACCGATATTCATCGTTTGTTTCCTCCCGCGTTACGTGGCCTGTGCCTCAGTTGCCAAGGGCGGCTGAAACCCTCGCAGTCGCAAGGCATTGCCAATGACAAACACGTCGGACAAGGCCATCGCACCTGCCGCCAAGATGGGCGAGAGCAAAATACCCCAGACAGGATAAAGCACACCCGCCGCCACCGGAATCAGCGCCACGTTGTAAGCAAACGCCCAGAACAGGTTTTGGCGAATATTGCCGAGGGTGGCTTTGGATAAGGCGATGGCGCTCGGCACGCCTTGCAAATTACCCGACATCAGCACCACGTCAGCGGCTTCCATCGCCACATCCGTGCCGGTGCCTATTGCCATCCCCACATCGGCTTCGGCCAGTGCCGGGGCATCGTTAATCCCGTCGCCCACAAAGGCCAGGCAGCCGTGTTCGGCCTTGAGCCGCCGGATCGTTTGCATTTTGCCTTCGGGCAGGACTTCGGCCACGACTTCGTCGATGCCCAGCCGCGTGGCGATGGCGCGCGCCGTGCGTGCATTGTCGCCGGTAATCATGGCCACTTTGAGCCCCAGTCCGTGCAGCGCGGCAATGGCAGCGGGTGTCGTGGGCTTGATGGGGTCGGCTACGGCAACAATGGCCGCCAGACGCCCCTCAATGGCGGCGTAAAGCGGTGACTTGCCTTCGCTGCCCAGGCGCTCGGCCGTCTGTGCAAAGATGCCCACGTCCAGACCGAGCGAGCGCATGTAACGGTCTGCGCCGACGTCCACACGCTGCCCGTCCACGACGGCGCGCACGCCCATGCCGGTGATGGATTCAAACCTGGCCGGTTCAGGCAGAACGATGCCTTCCTGCCCGGCGGCGTCAACGATGGCGCGGGCAATCGGATGCTCGGAGCGCGCTTCCACCGCGGCAATCTGCGCCAGTACGTGCGTGCGCTCGAACCCGTCTGCCACGTCCATATCGGTCAATGCCGGGCGTCCCTCGGTCAAGGTGCCGGTCTTGTCCACCGCCACGATCTTGGCATCTTTGAGCAACTGCAAGGCTTCGCCCTTGCGAAACAGGATGCCCAGTTCTGCGCCGCGTCCGGTACCCACCATAATCGCCACAGGCGTTGCCAAGCCCATCGCACACGGGCAGGCAATGATCAGCACCGCCACCGCGTTGACCAAGGCGAAGGTAAGCGCGGGCGCGGGGCCAAACAGCAGCCAGACCAGAACGGTCAGCAGCGCCGCAGCGATGACGGCGGGCACAAACCACCGCGTCACTTTGTCCACCAGGGCCTGGATGGGCAGCTTGGCACCTTGTGCCTGTTCGACCAAGCGGACGATTTGTGCCAGCACGGTCTGGCTGCCGACGGCGGTCGCACGCACGCTCAACGCGCCCGTTTGGTTGACCGTCCCCCCCACCACGGTACTGCCTGCGGATTTTTCCACGGGGACAGGCTCGCCCGTAATCATGGATTCATCGACGTAGCTTTGCCCGTCAAGCACTGCACCGTCCACCGGCAGGCGCTCGCCGGGACGCACCTCGACCACATCGCCCGTCATGACTTCGGCAATTGGAATATCCAGGATGCGTCCCTCGCGCCGCACGTGTGCCACCTTGGCTTGCAGTCCCACCAGACGACCGATGGCCTGCGACGTGCGCCCCTTGGCGCGCGCTTCCAGAAAGTTTCCCAGCAGAATCAGCGCGACAATCATCGCCGCCGTTTCGAAATAGACATTGACCGTGCCAGCGGGCAGCAGGCCGGGCAGGAAGGTTGCGACAACCGAATACGCATAGGCCGACAAGGTCCCGACGGCGACCAGCGAGTTCATGTCCGGAGCCAAACGCAACAAGGCCGGAAACCCTTTGACGTAGAAGCGCCGACCGGGACCGAGCAAGACCAGCGTGGTCAGCGCGAACTGTATCTGCCAACTCGTCTGCGTCCCCAGCGTTTGCACGACCCAGTGGTGCATGGCGGGAATCAGGTGTGCACTCATTTCGAGCACAAACACGGGCAAGGCCAGCACGGCGACCATCATCAGCGCCCGCCGCAGTTCTGCACGCTCCGCCTCTTTTTTCGCCAAGGCGACGTCATCGCCAAGCGCTACAGCGGTTTCAGGGGCGCGCGCCTCGTATCCGGCTTTCTCCACCGCCGCAATCAATGCCTGCACGCCTGCCGTGCCGCGCACGCTCGCACGCTCGGTGGCCAGATTCACCACCGCCTCGGCTACGCCAGGGATGGCTTTCAGGGCACGCTCGACCCGGCCCGCGCAGGAAGCGCAGCTCATGCCCTCAATCGGCAAATCGATCGTCGCCGTGTTTGGCGGGATTTGAACGTTCGTGGCGGTGTGCATGAGAGGCTCCTGGTGCCGCGTGGATGTGTGATTCCCCACAGGTTAAAGCCTCCCATCATGGGAAGGTCAAGCCGGTGCAATCTGCCGCCATAACACCGCCATGACAGCACGCCCGCGAGTTATGGCGCGATTGCCCTGGCTGTTATCTCAGAAACAGTTGCCAGATACCAAGCGCTGTCTATACTGCCATCCTAATTAGCTGATGATGCCTACCGGCTCCGTATGGGCGGTTTGGTGGGGAAGACAACGATAAGAGGAATTGGCATGCGGCATCCAACGCTCTGGATGGGGATGGTTGCGGGATTGATGTTCACGGAAGCGGCGCGAGCTGAGTGGACGGTCAATATGTCACCTGGTGTGACTACGGTCAGCCATACCGTATTCAATCTGCATATGACCATTTTCTGGATTTGCGCGCTGATTGGTCTGTTGGTCTTCGGTGCAATGTTCTGGTCGATGTTGATGCACCGCAAATCCAGTGGGCAAAAAGCGGCGCAGTTTCACGAAAGCACGGCGGTTGAAATTCTGTGGACGCTGATTCCCTTTGTTATTTTGATAGTGATTGCCGTCCCCGCGACCAAGGCGCTGATTGATATTTACGATACCAGTGATTCGGATGTGGATATTCAAATCACCGGCTATCAGTGGAAGTGGCATTACAAATACTTGGGGCAAGATGTTGAATTTTTCAGCAATCTCGCTACGCCTTCGGCACAAATCAAAAATCTTGCGCCAAAAGATGAGCACTATCTGCTGGAGGTGGACAACCCTGTCGTAGTGCCCGCTGGTGCCAAGGTGCGCTTTTTAATTACGGCGGCGGATGTTATTCATTCGTGGTGGGTTCCGGCACTGGCGGTGAAAAAAGACGCCATCCCGGGCTTTGTCAATGAGGCTTGGACACGCATTGAGCAGCCCGGCCTGTATCGCGGCCAGTGCGCGGAACTGTGTGGTAAGGATCACGGCTTTATGCCGGTAGTGGTTGAGGTGAAATCCGCTGAAGACTACGCCGCTTGGCTCGCAGAGCGTAAGGAAGAAACGGCCAAACTTAAAGAATTGACCAGCAAAGACTGGACGCTGGAAGAATTGGTTGAGCGTGGCGACAAGGTCTATCACACCTATTGCACCGCCTGTCACCAGAGTGAAGGCCAGGGGATGCCACCGCTGTTTCCGGCGCTTAAAGGCTCGCCCATTATTAGCGGTTCGCTTGATGCGCACTTTGACGTGGTTTTTCATGGCAAGCCGGGCACGGCAATGGCCGCTTTTGGCAAGCAGCTTTCTGAGGTCGATATTGCCGCCGTGATCACTTACGAGCGCAACGCTTGGGGCAACAAAAGTGGCGATATGTTGACCCCTAAAGAGGTGCTGGAGCGCAAACAGGCTGCTGGGCAGTGACCAGACAACAAGAGGAACAGACCATGAGTGCAGTTCTGCACGGGCATGATGAGCATGCCCACCACGGCCCCGCCAAAGGTTTGATGCGCTGGGTGCTGACGACCAACCACAAGGACATTGGCAGCATGTACCTGTGGTTCAGCTTTGCCATGTTCCTGCTGGGCGGCTCAATGGCGATGGTTATCCGCGCGGAGTTGTTTCAGCCGGGGCTGCAAATCGTTGAGCCGGAATTTTTCAACCAGATGACCACCATGCACGGCTTAATCATGGTGTTCGGCGCGGTGATGCCTGCTTTTGTCGGTCTTGCCAACTGGATGCTGCCGCTGATGATTGGTGCGCCGGACATGGCGCTGCCGCGCATGAACAACTTCAGCTTCTGGCTGCTGCCGTTTGCTTTTACCATGCTGGTCAGCACCTTGTTTACCGAGGCGGGCGGGCCTAATTTTGGCTGGACGTTTTACGCGCCGCTTTCGACGACCTACGCGCCGGAAAGCGTGACCTTTTTTATCTTCGGCGTACACATGATGGGCATCAGCTCCATTATGGGTGCCATCAATGTGATTGCGACCGTGCTTAACCTGCGTGCGCCTGGCATGACCTTGATGAAAATGCCGCTGTTCGCCTGGACTTGGCTGATTACCGCCTTCTTGTTGATTGCGGTGATGCCGGTACTCGCCGGATGCGTCACCATGATGCTGATGGACATCCACTTTGGCACCAGCTTCTTTAATGCCGCCGGTGGCGGCGACCCGGTATTGTTCCAGCACGTGTTCTGGTTCTTCGGTCATCCCGAAGTCTACATTATGATTTTGCCCGCCTTTGGTGCGGTCAGTGCGATTATTCCGGCGTTCTCGCGCAAACCTTTATTTGGTTACACCTCAATGGTTTATGCCACCGGCGCGATTGCCTTTTTGTCCTTTATCGTCTGGGCGCACCATATGTTTATGGTCGGCATTCCTTTGGTTGGCGAACTGTTTTTTATGTACGCGACCATGCTGATTGCCGTGCCGACCGGCGTTAAGGTGTTTAACTGGGTAGCGACCATGTGGCAAGGCTCGCTCACCTTTGAAGCGCCGATGCTGTTTTCCGTGGCCTTTGTCATCTTGTTTACCATCGGCGGCTTTTCCGGCTTGATGCTGGCGTTGGCCGCAACCGATGTGCAGTACCACGATACCTATTTTGTGGTCGCGCATTTCCACTATGTCTTGGTACCTGGCGCGATTTTTGGCATCTTTGCGGCGGCTTATTACTGGCTGCCGAAATGGACTGGCCACATGTATGACGAAACGCTCGCCAAGCTGCATTTTTGGATGAGTTTTGTCGGCATGAACCTTGCGTTTTTCCCCATGCACTTTGTCGGGCTTGCCGGCATGCCGCGGCGTATCCCCGACTACAACCTGCAATTTGCCGACTTTAATATGGTCTCCTCCATTGGTGCTTTTACCTTTGGGGTGACCCAATTTTTGTTCCTGTTTATCGTCATCAAGTGCATTCGTGGCGGCAAACCGGCTCCGGCCAAGCCTTGGGAAGGTGCAGACGGGCTGGAGTGGACGCTGCCATCGCCCGCGCCCTATCACACCTTTAGCACTCCCCCTGCGGTTAAGTGAGACGGCCATGAACCGCACGGACGCCACCAGCCAACTGATCCGGCGATTGTTGATAGTCGTCTGC
Source organism: Ventosimonas gracilis (assembly GCF_001580025.1). Lineage (GTDB taxonomy): Bacteria > Pseudomonadota > Gammaproteobacteria > Pseudomonadales > Pseudomonadaceae > Ventosimonas > Ventosimonas gracilis. Next base: position 18,676 of record NZ_LSZO01000018.1, read on the forward strand.
CTGATGTTTGCCTTCGGTTTTGCGCTGGTGCCGCTGTATGACGTGATGTGTAAAGCACTGGGCATCAACGGCAAAACCGGTGATGCCTATAGCGGGGCGCAGCAGGTGGACGAGTCGCGCAGCGTGCGCGTGCAGTTTTTAACCACTAACGCAGCGGGCATGGTTTGGGAATTTCATCCTGCGGTGGAGGAACTTTCCGTGCATCCGGGTGCCGTTAATGAGGCGCTGTTTATTGCCCGTAACCCGAGCGACAAGCCGATGAGCGCACAGGCCATCCCTAGCGTGGCTCCAGCGCGGGCGGCGGCGTGGTTTCACAAGACCGAATGCTTTTGCTTTACCCAACAGGTATTGATGCCCGGCGAGCGCATTGAAATGCCGCTGCGTTTTATTGTTGACCAAGCGCTGCCTGCCGATGTGGGACAACTCACGCTGGGTTACACCTTATTTGATATTACTGAACGCATGCCGCCAGTGGCAGCGCACTAAGAACACAACAAAGGGGGCTTGATATGTCAAACGCGCACAGCCACGAGAACTACTACGTTCCCGAACAGAGCAAGTGGCCGATTGTTGCCACCATCGGCCTTTCCACCACGCTGTACGGCATGGCCTCTTGGTTTAACGATTTAAAAGCCGCGCGGGACAGCTCAAACGGACCGCTGATTTTCTTTATCGGCGCATTGATTTTGGCCTGGATGTTTTATGGCTGGTTTGGCAATGTCATCAAAGAAAGTCGTAGCGGCCTATACAGTGCGCAGATGGATCGCTCGTTTCGTTGGGGCATGAGTTGGTTTATTTTTTCGGAAGTGATGTTCTTTGCCGCCTTCTTCGGCGCACTGTTTTATATCCGCACCTTTGCCGGACCCTGGTTGGGTGGTGAAGGCGCAAAAGGTGTTACTGGCGAGTTGCTGTGGCCGAACTTTGAATTTACCTGGCCGCTTTTGCAAAACCCGGATGGCAAGCTATTCCCGCCACCTACGGCGGTGATCAGTGCTTGGGGCTTGCCGCTGCTCAATACCATTTTGCTGGTGAGCTCCAGCATTACCGTGACCATTGCTCACCACGCGCTGCGCAAGAATCAACGCAAGCCGCTAAAAATCTGGCTGGCGCTAACCGTTTTATTGGGCGCGGTATTTTTGTTCTTTCAGGCCGAAGAATATATCCATGCGTACCATGAATTAGGATTGACCTTAGGTTCCGGTATTTACGGCGCAACCTTCTTTATGCTCACCGGCTTTCACGGTGCACACGTCACCATTGGCGCACTGATTTTATTCGTCATGCTGATTCGCGTGCTGCGTGGGCATTTCACGGCAGACCAACACTTTGGCTTTGAAGCGGCAAGCTGGTATTGGCACTTTGTTGATGTGGTCTGGATTGGTCTGTTTATCTTTGTTTATGTGCTGTAGCCTTCTCCCACTTGTGGGAGAAGGCAAAAGCTACCAATGGGCATTGCTGGTAAGCTCGCCGGAATAAAATCCCCAAGCAATGAGCGCAAGTGTGACGGTTGCTAAAACGACCCGAACCGTTAAGGCATTAGCCAACCTTGAGCTACGCCCTTCATCTTTAACCAGAAAAAACAGCCCGCTAAATAAACTGACCACAGTCGCTAACAGCAGCAGGACAATCATCCCTTTGAGCATGGCGGTCTCCACGAAAAATGCAGCTCCTTAGTATAGTCCGCCACTTTCGCCCGGGACTGTTGCCTACGCTAGCAGTAGCACTGCTGCTGCCGTTATTGCTCACGCTCGGCTTTTGGCAGTTATCAAGAGCCGAAGAAAAACGTCTGTTGCTTGCCGAGTATGAAGCGATAAGACAAGCGCCGCCGATAACCGCTTCGGAATTGTTTGCGCAAGCCGCGCCAAAAGAGGGGCAAGCCGTTCTATTGCGTGGACAATTTGATGATAAGCGAAGCCTGCTGCTGGATAACCGCACGCGCGCAGGTCGCGTTGGCCTGGAGTTATTGCAGCCGTTCCAAGATAAGGACAGCAGGCTCTGGCTGCTGGTTAATCGCGGCTGGCTGCCTTGGCCGGACAGGCGAAAGCCACCGGTTTTTACCACGCCTGTGGGCGAGCAGCAGCTTATCGCACGCGTTTATCTGCCCAAAAAATCTTGGTTTCAACGGGCTAATACCCGCAGTGATGAGTGGCCGCAGCTAATCATCGAGGTTGAGCCGCAAAATCTCTGGCAAGCGCTTGAACGTGACGGTCTGCCTTGGCAATTACGTTTGCAAGACGGCGCGGCGGCTTATGTCACTGACTGGCAGGTTATCAATATGCCGCCTGCTAAACATACCGGCTATGCCGTGCAATGGTTTGCTTTGGCGGCTACATTGGTAGGTCTTTACCTCTATCTTGGAAGGCACAATGCTGAAAAAAACCGCACTGCCTGAAAACCGCACACAGCAGCGCAAAGGTCGCCTGCAACTGATTGCGCTGATTTTGCTGGCTGTGGTGCCGATACTGCTGGCCTCCAGCATGTACAAATGGCGCTTTTGGGTGCCCGAATCGCGCAATTATCACGGCGAGTTGCTGGGAGATGGGCGCACCTTGGCGGATTTGGGCGTTAGCGGCGATATTCCACAGACTTGGCTGCTGCTCGTCAGTGCGCCGGATGATTGTCTTGAAGACTGCCGCAAGCTGGTTTATCTGGCGCGGCAAATTCACATCGCCCTTGGCCGCGAGGCGGCGCGCGCTCATCACGCACTGGCGACAAGCCAGGCGCTGCCTCTGGATTATGGGCAGCAGCTTGCCCGCGAATACCCACAGCTTGGCCGCTTTAATTTGCAGCCAGAGCGCTACTTAACCATTGCGACTGATAACAAAACCCCACAGCTTTGGATTATTGACCCGCTCGGCAATCTGGTGCTGCGCTATGCGCCGGGCAGCAACGGCAAGCAAATCTTAAAAGACCTGCAATTGCTGCTTAAACTCTCCAAAATCGGCTAGGATCTGTTCCCGTTTCGGGTCAACTTATTGAAAAATAAAGACAAGTCTGCATCATGGGCGTTCCCGCACAGCTTTGAAAACGGACTTGCCATGCCCCGATGGTTACTTAAGTGACGAGCTGGCCTGCGCTGAAGCGGATTTTGCTGCAAAACGCTGTTTATCAAAAACGGGATTTATGCATGGCGGTAGAGAGAATGCTGTATCGAATGCGCACTGTGCAATTTATCCATCTAGCATTTCTGCGCTGATCCTCAAAAAATCATAAACTGGCTCTAAGGCATTACTTGTAAATCAGCAAAAAACATAGGATAATCACCGTTAAATCCATGCAGCCCTATGCAGTTTATAAGGAGATAATAGGTGTATGCTATTTTTAAATGCCCATATTACAATCTTATCAAGCATCAAGCATCAAGCATCAAGCATCAAGCATCAAGCATTGTTTGATATTTTTATGCGGTTGCGTTTTTTCGGTGGCGGTATCGGCTCAAAGTATTATTAAGGTTTATAATTGGGACGATTATATCGATCAAACTGTGCTTGAGGATTTTGAAAAAGAAACGGGCATAAAAATAGACTACCATACCTTTGGCAGTGAACGCGAAATTCGTCAGTTAATTGATAGTAATACGTTGATGGATGTTGCCGTGGTGCCGCATTTTTCACTGCCTCATTTGATGGAAGAGCAACGGCTAAACAAGTTAAATCCAGCCTTGTTGTCAAATCAGGAAAATCTTGATGCTTTTATTTTAAGCAGAATGAGTCTGCTGGGTGCCAATGGTTATGCGATGCCTTACCTTTGGGGCTCTGTGGCGTTTGGTTTTAATCGCCCGTTGACACAAAAAATACTTGGAGCGGATTTTAAGGAAGATTGGAGCCTTTTATTTGACCCGTCCAAAAACGCACAACTTAACTCCTGTGGCATGGCGATGGCGGATGCGCCCTATGAGATTTATGCGGCATTGCTTGATTTTAAAGGTTCTAGCGATTCACTGGATCGAGTGCCGTTAGCTCGTTTTCGCCGTTTTTTCAATAAATCACTTTTGCCTATTCGAAGCAATCTGCGTTATATCGATAGCGCGCGTTATTTTGATGGCCTTGGTAAAGGAGATTTGTGTTTGGTAGCAGGTTGGTCCAGTGGTATTTTACATGCCATGCAGCGTAACCAGGATGTGCAGGCGGTTTTTCCAGAAGATAGCACCTTGACCATTATTATGGAGGCACTGGTTATTCCGCGCACATCACAAAATCCGGCAGCCGCCCATCAATTGATTGATTTTTTATTGCGATTTGACGTCTCTGCCCGTAATGTGGAAAAAACCTTAAGCGGCAGTCCGCTTAAAAATATCGGATCCTTCTTAAAACCGGAATTGCAAAATGCGCCATTTCTATATATTGATGAAAAAATCAAAAGCCACGTGCAACTGCTGGAGTCACCAGGGCAAGCACAGAAAGAAGAAATGGATAAATTATGGGAAGGCTTTTTAAATGCTCGTGATATGCGTTAGCCACTAAATCCACAGTTAATAAAGGTAATCACAAACCGCTCCTGCATGCGACTTCCCATATCAGGGCAATAAACCTTGAGTAACGCAGCAAGGCAGAAATTGCCTACCATTGCAGAGGAAAATCAGCGCGAAATCATTGCTACCAGTATCGGATCGCTTCGCCTTGAAGGGCTGGAAGACGAGCCGTAAGTCATCGCTGACATGGAGCGCATCGGCCGCGGCGAGCTGGCCACAGAGCAAGCCATCAAAAACGCTTTAGACCGGGTGAAAGCTGAGGGAATACAACGCCTACAGCGACCCTAAACCGGCGTCGCTGTGTTGAAAACCGGCTTAAAATTCATCTGCGCTTGTTTTCGCCTTGCATAGCCAGGCGCTAGAAAAACAGCCATGACAACAACCCAAACAGCGGCAGCAAAATCGCGCAAGACCAAGCCATATAGCCGAAAAAACTCGGCATCTTGACCCCACGCTGCTCGGCAATCGCCTTGACCATAAAGTTAGGCGCATTGCCGATATAACTCATCGCCCCCATAAACACCGCGCCGCAGGAAATCGCCAGCAATGTGGCGGGTAGTTTCTGCATCAGTGGCGCGGCTTCCCCGCCGGCCAGATTAAAAAACACCAGATAAGTCGGCGCATTATCCAAAAAGGCAGAGAGTATGCCGGTCAACCAAAAATACAGCGCGTTATGCGGCTCGCCGCCTTGTGAAACCAGCTTGACCAAAGAAGCTAAAGCGCCCGCTTCGCCCGCACGCAAAATGGCAATGGCTGGAGCAATGGCAATAAAAATCCCCAAAAACAACTTGCCGACTTCCAGCATCGGCGACCAGTTAAATTCATTGCCGGCGCGCACTTGTCTAGGCGTTATCCACAGTGACAGCGCCGCCAGCGCGAGCAATAAAAAATCGCGTAGCAGATTTTGCAGTTCAACCTTTGTACCCAGCAGGTCAACAGCTAACCCGGGTTGCCACAGACCGGACAATAAAACCGCCCCTACAACGCCCAAAAGCAGCCAGAAATTGCGCTTGCCGTAGAGTTTGAGCGGACTATCGGGCGTTGGGTCTTTTGGCAGGATTTCATCGCTCTGACGGTAAAAATAGCGATCGAGCAGATAAAACAAAGCCAGCAGCGCAAGGCTTATCAGCAGTACCGGTAAGGCCATGTGCTGTAGCGTCCAGAAAAAATCCACGCCCTGCAAAAAACCCAAAAACAGCGGCGGGTCGCCCAAAGGCGTAAGCCCACCACCGATATTGGCGACCAGAAAAATAAAAAACACCACCACATGCACGCGGTGCTTGCGGTTGTCATTGGCACGCAAAAGTGGGCGGATCAGCAGCATCGCAGCGCCAGTAGTACCCATGATGGAAGCGAGCAATGTGCCGAGTGCCAATAATCCGGTATTTAAGCGTGGCGAGCCGTGCAGATTGCCCCAAACCAAAATGCCGCCGGAAATACTGTAAAGCGCCAGCAGCAGGATAATAAACGGTAGATATTCGGCGAGCAGCGCATGGACTAATAATTCAGCGCTAGGCCGCAGACCAAATTGCAAGGTAAAGGGCAGCAAAAAGGCCAGTGTCCACAGCAAAATAATTTTGCCGAAATGCCCGTGCCACAAGCGCGGAGTTAATAGTGGCAGTAGCGCAATGGACAGCAAAATACCGACAAAAGGCATGCACCACAAAAGGCTTAATGCGGATGCCTGCAAAGAGGCGGCCTGCGCCAGATTGGGCAAGGCGAGCAAAGCGAGCAAGACGGTTTTGCGGGGGAAACGCATGGATACTCCAAAATCCGATTTCGGCGTATTTTACGGCAGCTTCCAGGCTTAAAACGGGAACAGATCCTATAGCTAATCGATATATAGGAAATGTAAAAATAAGAATAAAAACATTTCTATTTACAAATGAGATGCTCTACTATTTTCGCGCTGCGAAGTCGTTCGCTTCTGTTATTACTTGTCTTATTCTTAGGCAATGTCTGAACTGGGAATTTTTCCTTCAAGATGCAGGATTTTTCCCTTCTCGCGAACAGGCGGTGTTTCCATCATCAATACGGCCGGGCAGATAACTGCCTTTTCTAAGACCTTTCTTAGGTAATTCTGATGACTTCCCGCCAAGTTAGCGGTGCCTCGACGCTGGCTCCCATTCCTCCTTTGTCCTTTATTCAGGCCAGCATCGGCTTGAGTCTGGCCTCACTGGTGCTGCCACAGGCGGCCAGTGCGCAAGCGGTTGAGCTGGAGGACGTACAAATCCGCGACAACGCGCTTAATCCGCAAAATCTGTCCTCGCCCAAATACACCCAGCCGCTGCGTGACGTGCCGCAGAGCATCTCGGTGGTGCCGAAGGAGCTTATCCAAAGGCAAAACGCGCAGACGCTGGAAGACGTGCTGCGCAATGTGCCCGGCATTACCTTTAACTCCGGCGAAGGCAATGGCGGGATTGGCGATTCCATCAATATCCGCGGCTTTAACAGCGGTGCTTATGGCGGCTCTAACGTTTACCGCGACGGCGTGCGCGAGTCGGCGTTTTATACCCGTTCGGAAATGTTCAATACCGAACAGGTCGAAGTGGTCAAAGGCTCAAGTTCAGCCACTTGGGGTGCTGGCGTGATTGGCGGCGGGATTAACCTGGTCAGCAAGAGTGCATATCTTGGCGACCTGAATAGCGTCAGCGTTGGTGTAGGCACTGCCGAATACAAACGCTTAACGCTGGACAGCAATCATGTTTTAAATAGCGACCTTGGCATTGCCGCGCGGCTTAACTTGGTCGGCACTGAAACCGGCGTCAACGGGCGTGATTGGATTGCCCGCAACCGTTGGGGCATTGCGCCGTCCATCGCCTTTGGCCTCAATACCGCCACGCGCCTGCACTTGGGCTATGAGCATCTGGATGACCGTGGCAATTACGACTACGGCATTCCGGCTGAGCAAAGCAGCGGCAAGGCGAAAAAATACCCGGGCGTGCGTTGGGATGGCTACTGGGGCTTTCGTAATCTCGACCATGAAAACAACCGCAGCGACCGTTTTCGCTTTAAGGTCGAGCACGACTTTAATGATGCATTGACCTTAACCAACCAACTGACCTATGACCAAGTCAAGCGCGACTATGTCGTCACCACGCCGTCAGGTGCTTTTTTGCAGCCGGGAACGGCCGGTAACCCGCCCCAGCCGCGTCCTATTTCCGGCAGAAGGCTTATCGGCGTCGCGCGGCAGACCGAAAACCAAACCTTAAGCAACCAAACCCATCTGCTATGGAAGGTTCAAACCTTCGGCATTGCGCACAGTTTGGTGGCGGGCATGGAATACAGCCAAGAAAAACTAAACCTTAAAGGCGGCGGCCTGATTAACGGCAACCAAGGCAATGGCGGCATGCAACCATATCCGGGCGGTGTGGGCATGCCAGGGCCGGTTGACCCTGCGCATCCGCCGTCACGCTTTGTCGGCGACAAAAGCATTGGTTACACCTCGGATAACGATTACGAGGGGCAGACCCGCGCCATTTACCTGATTGATACGCTCAAATTTAACCAGCACTGGCAGGCGGATTTCTCCATACGCCGTGACTGGTGGAGTGCCGAAAACAAAAAGCTGCGCAGCCGTGACAATGTGTCCAGTCCTTGGGGCACTCCGGCCAACGCCTACTACGGCGAAATCAAGGAAAAACTGTTCAGCTATCGTACCGCCGTCATCTACAAGCCGGTGCAACAAGCCAGCCTATACGCCGCTTTCGGCAATGCCAAACAGCCTTCCTCCATTGGTATCGCTCGTCAATTTGGCATCACGGCGGCTGATGAAACCTTGTCACCGACCAAAGGCAAAACCTATGAAGTCGGCGGCAAGTGGGATTTGTTTGAAGAAGCACTGGGTCTTTCTGCGGCGCTGTTTCGTACGGAAATGGACGCGCCAAGTAACCAAGGTGGTACGCCGGCCATTCCTGAGATTGTTCGGATGAAACAGTGCGTCGAGGGTTTGGAGCTATCCGCGACTGGGCAGATTTTGCCGAACTGGTCGATATTTGCCGGATACAGCTATCAAAAAAGCAAAATCGTTACCGATGATAGGCAGGCTGCCGTTGCCAGTAGCGAAGGCATTGCCATGACCAACACCCCCAAGCATTCGGCTAGCCTGTGGAACAGTCTGCAACTGGGGCAATTCTCGCTGGATTACGGTGTGCGCTATGTGGGTGAGCGCTACGTAGGGCCAGGACAGGGCGGCACGCTGACCAAGGCCAACCGCGTCGAAGTGCAAGGCTACTGGGTACACGATGCGGCCGTCAGTTGGCAGGCCAATAAAGCAGTAGGCGTTCGGCTGAATATGGTCAACCTGTTTAACCAACACTACTGGCGGCAATACAACGGCCGTGGCTTTGGCGTGCCCGGCGAAGGTCGCGGCGCACAGTTGACGCTCGATTACAGCTTCTAAAACCCGGCAAGCCTCCCTGCTTTATGTAAAAAGGTAGGCTTGCAGACAATCGATGAAAAGCGAACGAAACTGGCTGCACCTTGCCGCCACGGCCCATCCACAGGACGCGGCGCGGCTGATTTTGGCCGCCGCCGCAAATGGGCAAATTCGCGCACAGTGCCAGCTCGGGCAAATTCTGCTGGACGGCTACGGCATTGAGCGCGATCCCAAACTGGCGCGGCACTGGTTCGCACGCGCGGCAAGCCAAGGCGATGCCGAGGGGCAAAACCTGTACGGACGCTGCCTGCAACTGGGCTGGGGCGGGGAAGTGGATTTACCCGCCGCTGCCTTGTACTACCACAAAGCCGCCATGCAAGGGCTGGACTGGGGGCAGTACAACTACGCGCAAATGCTCGCCAAAGGCTGGGGCGTTGCGCTTGATTTAGCCAGGGCGCTCGATTTTTACCGCAAAGCCGCCGCCCAAGGTCACGCCAAAGCCCTTAATCTGGTCGGGCGCTTTTATGAAGAAGGCTGGGTCGTCCCCGCCGACCCGCACATGGCTCTTGACTACTACCGCCGCAGCGCCGAAGGCGGCGACTTTCGCGGCCAATGCAGCTACGCCTCCATGCTGACCGCTCGCGGCCTAATCGATGAAGCCGTCTGCTGGCTGCAACGCGCCATGCAAACGGCCACGCCGGCCTTTTTGCAGAAAATGATCGAAGTGCTACAAAGCTCCATCCATGCCGAACTGCGCCTAGTCGCCGAAGAAATGCGCAAGCACCTGCAAAATACGGTTACGCCTCTCTCCAGCAACAGACACTAACCATCCGCAATCCTTTCACCCTGTAAATACCATTGGCATCTATACCGGCCAATCGCCCAACCGGTACGCGCTGTCCCAGAACATCCATTCCAGCCGCGCGGCGTGGGTATAGGCGGTGTGCATGGCCGCGCGGGTTTCATCGGCGGCTTTGGCGGCGAGCCGGTCCACCGTGGCACAGACTGCACGCACGGCGGCGTGAAATTCCTCGCCCGCATAGGTGTCCACCCAGCTTTGGTAAGGATTGCCGGCGGCGGAACTGGCATGGATCTCGCGCCCGACTTCGGCATAAATCCAAAAGCACGGCAGCAGTGCGGCGAGCGTAACCGGGTAGGGCTCGGCCCAAGCGGTGGCGAGCAGGAAGCTGGTGTAATGGTGGCACGCCGGGGTGAGCGGCGTGGCGGTAAACTGCGCAGGCGCAATCCCGAACTCGCTCATAAATCCGTCATGCAGGCTGCGCTCGACCAGCACCGCCTCCTGCGCGGCGCGGGCAAACTGCACCATGCCTTCAGCGCCATCGGCCTTGGCCGCGGTCACCGCCAGCGCGCGACCATAGGCCAGAAGATAATGCGCATCCTGGATCACATAATGACAAAACCGCTCGCGGCTGAGCGTTCCGGCGGCCAGTTCCTGATTGAACGGCAGTTGCACGGTGTCCTGATACAGCGGCGCATTGGCCTGCCACAGGTGTTGGCTGAATGACATGGGGAGTCCTTGAATCAAAAAGCCGTCATGATAGGCCAGATTTCAATCCGGCCTGTGGTTTCACCGCACTGCTCTGTGCAAATCGTTGCCGCTTGCGCTGACATAAATAGGCCGCTCGCCCACAAGTGGGAGAGCGGCCTAAGAGAGAGGGTAAGCGTTTAATCGACTAGCGTAACCGCGCCGTTCATCAGGGCGGCATGGCCGGGGAAGGTGCAAAAGAAAGAATAAGGCTCGCTCGCCGAGAGTTTGGCGACTTCAAAGGTCACTGAGTCTTGCTCGCCGCCGCCAATCATTTTGGTGTGGGCAACAATGCGCGGGTCATCGGCCTTGAGGTAATCCTTATCCACGCCTTGCGCCAGCGCCTCGGTGGTAATGGGCTGCATATCGGCGGTTTTGGCAATCACCAAATTATGCCCCATGACATTTTTGGCGAGCTGCCCGGTGTGTTTTAGATGGACAGTAAATTTTTCGCAGCTTTTGCTGATTTCAATGGCCTTGCTTTCAAAGGTCATCGCATCGGTGGAATTGATCGTCACTTCACAGGTCGCAGCAAAAGCGCCAGCACTGAGCAGCGTTAGAACTGAGGCCAAAAGGGTTTTACGCAACATAACACACTCCTTCCAAGGGGAAAAATCATTGCTCTGGCATTGTCAACCCAAGTCTTGCCAAGCCTAAGAGGCAAAAGGTCGCAGACTTAGGGAGGATATACACTAAAGTTTGCCTGCTTTTTGACTACTGAATACTGATATTGAGCAATTTAAAGACGGGTTCGGTCCCGCCATTCATTACGCCATTTAACTGTTCCAGCGAAACCGGCTGTGCGGGTTTGGCGGTTAGGTGCAGGCTGTTTTTCTTGCCAAGCGCAAAATCGGCAAGGTTTTGACAGGGTTGCTTAAGGTTATCTACACCACTATGGCAGGCGGATTGTGTTTCTTGTATAACCCGCACAAAAGCCTGCTCGCCCATGCCGCCCGTTTCTTTATTCATATCTTCTTTTACTGCATCGGTTAGGTATTTAATCAATCCACGATTTTTAATTTTTCCATCAAAGGTATTAAGGCTAATCGAATAAGCGGCAGCCAAGCGGTTTAAGCCAATAAAGTTGGGGTCAAGGTCGGCAGAGGCCGCTGCCGATTGCGGGAAGATTACGCCCAACACGCCACGCAGTGCGCCGATTTGGCTTAAGTGAAGTTGCAGTTCAATATCGGCAGTGTCTTTTTGCTGGCTGTCGTAAAGTATTTTTGCTTGATCGTCTGCAAAGTTTAAATCCAGTTGCAGATTGATATCTATTGGATTTAATAACGCTTCTGGAACTTCTTTTAAGGCCATTGGGGAAAATTCCTGCTTTGCCTGTTTTAGCTGCACGTGGATGCGCTGATGGTCTGTTTGGTCAATGACATCACTGATACGCGCTTGCCCCACTTTTAAAGTTTCGTCTGGCGACAGCTCAATACGCAAATTATTAAAGGTTAAAGCGCCCAAAGGTGAAACGCTGAGCTTTTCCCATTGTGCTTTATCTTGCAAACCCCATTGTTGCAGGGTTTGCTGAGCTTTAACTTCCGCCTGCCCGGCCATATGGCGGCTGATAAGCTGCCAAGCCAAAGTGCCCAGCAAGAGCAGCGCCATGATTACGGCGGGGATTATCCATTTGCGTTTTAGGGTATTCACAAGTTTTTTTCTCCATGATTAAAGGCGGTGCATTGTTGTAAAAAGGGCAGTAGTTTTTCGCGTTGACGCAGCGCATCTTGCCAGCCTAATGCCATCAACTCACGGCAATAGCCTGGTTCAAACAATAAATAACTTAACACCGCCGCGCCGCTGCTGTGCATGGCACCGGGGCCGAAGAAAAACGGGCGCAGTGCACGCGGCAGTTCATGGCGGTAGCGGGCGGCAATGGTATCGAGCGGTTTGCTCGGCGAGATGGTTAACACCTCCACCTCGCGCAAGCCCTGCTGTATGCGTGTCTCTTCTGGCAGCAGGCGGGCGAGCAGGTTAAGCCGCTCGACCACTTCAAGGTCCGTTTCGAGGCTGTCGATAAAGCTGCTGCCCAGCATATGTCCGCCAATTTGCGCCAAAGTCGGCGGGAACTCGCCGGTTATTAGCGGATTTTCAACTTGTTCTTCCGATAAATTGCCGCTGACCCCAATCACCAGAATGCGCGTTGCGCCCAAATGCAGCGCCGGACTGATGGGCGCGGACTGGCGCAATGCGCCATCTCCGTAATATTGGCCGTCCACCTTGACCGGCGGAAATATCATGGGAATGGCGGCGCTGGCGAGCAGGTGCGGCAAATCAAGACGAGTGGGTACGCCAATACGCCGGTGGCGCAGCCAAGGGGCGAGGGTTGCGCGTCCCTGATAAAAGGTCACGGCTTGGCCGGATTCGTAGCCAAAGGCGGTAATCGCCACGGCTTGCAACGCGCGCTTGCGCACGGCGGCGGATATGCCGGAAAAATCCAGTTTCTCGCGCAGCAGTTGTGACAGCGGCCTATTATCGAGCAGCGCCAGCGGGGTTTTTCCGGCAAGGCCAAATAAGTGGCGCAAGGTAAATCGCCCGACTTGGCTCAGCACGCCCGGCCAATCGCTGCGGTAAATTTGCTCGGTATGAAAGTTCTGCCAGACGTGGGCCAGATTGCGCGTCGCCTCGGCAAAGCGCAGCGCACCACAGGCGAGACCCACTGCGTTAATGGCCCCGGCGGAAGTGCCGACGATAACCGCAAACGGATTGTGCTGCGGCTCGCCTTCAAGCAGGTGGGCAATGGCTTTGAGCACGCCGACTTGATAAGCCGCGCGCGCACCGCCACCGGAGAGAATTAAGCCGGTCACTGTCGCGCAAGGTTGTTGCGTCATAAAAAGTTCTGCTTAAGGGCGAAGCGGCACAGCCTAAGCAGGTTCGGCGGCAATGGCTACTAATGTCAGCACAAATTGATCTTGCCGCAGAAACTGCCCGCTGAGCAGGCTTTGTGCCGCAAAGCCCGGTAAATCGCACAGCAAACGCACTGTAGCCTTGCCTTGGCGGTAATCAACGATTTGCGCATGCTGAAAATAAAAGCGTGTTAGGCACAGCGGGTAGAGCGCTTTAAACAGGCTTTCTTTAAGGGAAAAACTCAAAGTGACAAAAAAGGCCTGTTCTTTAGCAGAGGTTAAAGCGGCTAAATGCGCTCGCTCGCTCGGGGTCAAAATACTGGGGGCAAGACGCAAAGCACGAGCGACGGGCAAACAAGGCTCCAAATCCAGGCCCAAGGCGCGCCAGCGGGAGGCCGGTCCCACCACCGCTGCCGCGCGTCCGTGGCTGTGGCTGATGGAGCCGCGCGCGCCGTGCGGCCACAATGGCATGCCGCCGCTGCTGCGTGGCGGTGCCTGATATTCGCCAATAACCTCGAATAATCCCTGGCGGGCGCACAACCTGCCGGCCAGATACTCGCTTTGCCGCTTGGCGTTGCCTGTTACTGGCGCAATGTCGCAGCGCGTAAAATCCGTTTGCTCAAATAATGCTGGATTAAAACGCAGTCCATAGCAGGCGCAGGCTTGCAGCAGTGGCGGATAGCGCTCAAAAGGCTGGCAAAACGCCGGATGAAATTCAGCCAAGCCGATTAGCCTTCGAGCGTTTCCACTAAATCGGCAAAGGCGACGCGGTTGGATTCGTTTAATTGCATCAGGATGCGGTGCGCTTCCAGTACGCGGATACGCGCTTCGTCTTCGCTTTGCGTCAGCGGTGGCAGATCATGCAATTGCACCGGCGGCGCGAGCGGTTTTTCAATCAGGTTAAACACTTGTTCAAAGCCCATCGATTGCAGCACGCGGTTAATGTCCGCTTGGGTGCTGACCAAGGTCGGCAATAGGTGCGTTTTTTCCTTGGCGAGGATGGACAATTTGGCGAGCAAGCCCAGCGTGGTGCTGTCGATACTGCAAGCCTCGGTTAAATCAATGGCAATGCTGGCAATATCTTCGCGGCTTTCGAGCTGTTTAATGGCTTTATCGAGCGCCGCCGAGAGCGTTAAGCGCACTTCTCCACTGAACTTAAACACGCAAACGCCATTTTGTTCGGCAAACTGAATTCTGCCACTGCTCATGAGCGCCTCTTATCGGCCTTGCTTAACTTAAAGTGCGCAATGTACGGCGCGGCACGGGTAAATACAACCAAGGCTTTTTTGCCCTGTTCCCGTTTCACATGGGGAGCCACATAAAGGCGTATGCCTGGCGATGACGTCTTGATCATTTCGCTTGAGCTGTCGCCAATTTAAGCTTGCAAAGATTATATGCGCCATGTTATGCGAGAGCGATGCTGCGAGAGAACGAATATTGTTCAAACTATGCTTGACGATTAGGCATTTCTCACGCGCATCCGCTTGCAAGTTTGCAAGGGCTTTAACTGCCGCATAAGAGAGGAGAAGGTCTCAGAGCTGACAGTTTGTGCGATGTTATTCCTTTCCTGCGCCCCTCGCCCTTCACGTACTTGCGACCTGAAGGTGCCGAGATTTTGATTGAGAGATTTCAACAAGAGAATAATCAATGAAAGTCTTAATGATTCATGGAACTGGGCAGGAAGACACGACATCGGACAAGCTTCTGAAAAAGTGGACCGAATCCCTTCATAAGGCTTCTCCCGGCTTGCTCAGCTCATCAGACACACAGATGGCCTACTACGGTAAGCCCCTTGCCGACTGGATCAAGAGCAAGAAAGGCAAAAAGGCCGTCGGCATATGGGGGCTCAAAAGTGTCGGAATCGATATCGATTATGAGGATGAAGAGGAATTCTTGACGGAGGTGTTTCAGGAGGCGGCCTATGATCAGGGTGTGACCGAGGCCGAAATTATCCAAGCCGCAGTCAAGGCGAACCACTTGGTTGGTGGCGGCCATACGGAGGCGCTAGTCAAGGCGAACCACCTGATTGGTGGCGGCCATGTTGTGCCGGTGGACAATTTCATCGCCAGGAGACTCGTCGGTCTTGTGAAGATAGTGGGAAAGCTGTCGCCGGCGAAGGGTGAAACCCTGTTTTACCTTTCAAGGCAGGCGCGCGCCTACCTCTCCTCACCAGAGACGGCCAAGGTGGTCGACGATATCGTCAGGCCGCTTCTTCAAGCAAGCCCGCAAGTGTTAATCACCCATTCCTTGGGATCAGTCGTTGCTTTCAAGCTGCTGCGGGAGATGCACATGCAGGGGACGAGTATCGAAATCCCCCTTCTGATCACTATGGGTTCACCACTCGGCCTGAATGCGTTCAAGAAGAGGCTCGGTCCGCCGCCACCGCTATTGAAGCCGTCCTTCGTCAAAGAATGGAGGAATTTTTATGACCCCTCGGACTTTGTCGCGCTGGGCAAACCTCTTGGCAAGGTGTTCGCAGACGGTATCATCGACGATGGTAAGGTCAACAATACTACGCTGAACGCTCACGGCATTATCGGCTACCTTCCCCACAAGGGCGTTATCGACGCGCTAAAAAAAGTTCTGTAAATGGCGGGAGCGGTGTGCTGATGCTGTCCCACTTAAGCCGGTCTGCGCCCCGGCGACTGCCGCGGCGCGGTACACTGCTTTTCGCTTTAGAAAAGCTCAGTCATCGCGATAGGTGATCGTTGCAAGTTGGCGGCTCCCATTAACTTTCATTTATTGGCATCGCTTGTCCGGGGAGCGTGTGTCCTCACAAAGCGCATACCAGTTGCAATTCAGCCAGAGCAATCTAACGGCATCGAGCAAGCTCTGTTTCGGCGCAAACAGACCCTACAGGCAACGAGCCATCGACCACACTGGAACCCGTAATCGTGTCCGCGCAGGCCGAAGACGGCACGGCCGAGCAGGGCTACCGCGTGGAAACGATCCGTGGCGTGGGGCTATGAGGCGAGCGCAGCTTGCAGGACACGCCTTATTCCATTGTGACCTATATCGAAAGTCTGGAAAATGGCACGACCGTGGGGACGGGGTTTCTTAATGAAGGCGAAGTGCTCCCCTCGCCCACAAGCGGGCGAGGGGTAGGGGCGTTAATCCAGCGCCTTTAGCATGTCTTCGATGACTTTTTTGGCATCGCCGAAGACCATCATGGTTTTGTCCATATAGAACAATTCGTTGTCCAGACCCGCATAACCGCTGGCCATGCTGCGTTTGTTGACGATGATATTTTTGGCCTTGAACGCTTCCAAAATCGGCATGCCTGCAATGGGCGAGCCGGGGTTGTTTTTTGCCGCTGGATTGACTACGTCGTTGGCACCTAGCACCAGCGCTACATCGGCGGTGCCAAATTCGGCGTTGATGTCTTCCATCTCAAACACCTGGTCGTAGGAGACCTCGGCCTCGGCGAGCAGTACGTTCATATGGCCGGGCATGCGTCCGGCGACCGGGTGGATGGCGTATTTCACATTAACGCCCATCTGCGAAAGGCGTTCGGAAAGCTCGACCAAGGCATGTTGAGCGCGCGCCACGGCGAGGCCGTAGCCGGGGATGATAATTAAGGTTTCGGCGTTGCTGAGCAAAAAGCTCGCGTCTTCGGCTGAGCCGGATTTGACCGGTCTTTGTTCGCTGCTGCCGCCTTGCTCGGCGCTTACGGATGCGCCGCCAAAGCCGCCCAAAATCACGTTAAAGAACGAGCGGTTCATGGCGCGGCACATGATGTAGGACAAAATCGCGCCGCTTGCGCCAACCAAGGAGCCGGCCACTATCAGCATGGAATTGTTCAGCGAGAAGCCAATGCCCGCCGCCGCCCAACCGGAATAGCTGTTGAGCATGGAAACCACCACCGGCATATCCGCCCCGCCAATCGGGATGATAATCAGCACGCCGAGCACAAAAGAAAGCGCCAGCAGCGCAAAAAACGCGCGCATATCGCCGCTCGCGGCAAAGTACAGCCCCAGGCCCATCAGCGTTAATCCCAGCAGCAAATTCAGCAGATGTTGCCCGCCAAACTGTACCGGCTTGCCTTGGAACAGGCGCAGTTTGTATTTACCGGATAGCTTGCCAAAGGCAATCACTGAGCCGGAAAAAGTAATCGCACCGATGCCCGCGCCCAAAAACAGCTCCAGCCGATTGCCGAACGGGATAGGCTCGCCTGCGCTTGCGACCAATCCGAGCGACTGCGGCTCCAGCACGGCGGCGACTGCGATAAACACTGCGGCGAGGCCGATCATGCTGTGCATAAAGGCGACCAGTTCCGGCATTTTGGTCATCTCGACACGCTTTGCCATCAGCGTGCCCAGGCTGCCGCCGAGCAAAAGGCCAGCCAGTACCCAGCCAAGACCGCTGACCAGCGAATCGATTTCGTCCAATTGCGCGGCCAGTTTTTGCAGTAAAAAGACCGTGGTGAGCACGGCAATCAGCATGCCGCTCATGCCAAAGACATTGCCACGGCGCGCCGATTTGGGGTTGGATAAGCCCTTAAGCGCCTGAATAAAGCAGACCGAGGCGAGCAGGTAGAGCAGGGTGATTAGATTCATACTCATGCCTGCTCTTCTCCTTTAGCGGATTTGGCCTGCTTTTTCTTGAACATTTCCAGCATTCGGCGGGTGACTAAAAAGCCGCCAAAGACATTCACTGACGCCAGTGCGACGGCCAGCGTGCCCATTGCTTTACCGGCTGGGGTGACGGTTAAGGCGGCCGCGAGCATCGCGCCGACGATAACGATGGCAGAAATGGCGTTAGTCACCGCCATTAACGGCGTGTGCAGCGCTGGGGTGACGTTCCATACCACTTGGTAGCCGACATAAATGGCCAGTACAAAAATAATCAGGTTATAAACGACTGGGCTAATCAGCATCTCTTGCATGCGCGCGTTCCTCTTTAAAATCAGCGGCTTTTGACTTGCCCATCCAGGCACATCAGGCAGGCGGCGACGATGTCGTCTTCAAGATTGATCGCGAGCTGGCCGTCTTTATCCACAATCAATTTCAAAAAATCCAATAGATTGCGGGCATAAAGCGCCGAAGCATCGGCGGGCATCAGCGCCGGCAGATTGGTCAGGCCAATCAGGGTAACGCCGTGTTTTTGCACGATTTGGCCGCTCTCGGTCAGTGGGCAGTTGCCGCCTCGGGCCGCTGCCAAATCGACCACGACTGAACCTGCTTTCATCGCCTGCACGGTGTGTTCTTGCAGTAAAACCGGCGCTTTGCGCCCGGGAATCAGCGCGGTGCAGATAATGATGTCGGCTTGCAAGGCGCGCTGGTGCACGGCTTCGGCTTGGCGGGCGAGCCAGCTGGCGGGCATTGGGCGGGCATAGCCGCCCACGCCTTCGGCGCATTCGCGTTCTTCATCGGTTTCATAAGGCACGTCGATAAATTTTGCGCCCAAGGATTCGATTTGCTCTTTGACCGCCGGGCGCACGTCGGAGGCTTCGACCACTGCGCCTAAACGTTTGGCCGTGGCAATGGCTTGCAGCCCGGCCACGCCCGCGCCCAATACCAACACGCGGGCGGCTTTAACCGTACCGGCTGCGGTCATCAAAAGCGGCATAAAACGTGGGTAATGGTGCGCGGCGAGCAGCACGGCTTTATATCCGGCGACACCGGCTTGCGAGGAGAGCACGTCCAAACTCTGCGCGCGCGAGGTGCGCGGCGCGGCTTCCAGCGCAAAGGCGGCAAGTCCTGCTGCGGCGAGATGCTTAATGCCTTCGCTGTCGAACGGGTCGAGCATGCCGACCAGCACTGCGCCGGATTTAAAGCGCTTTAGCTCATCGGCATTCGGTGAAGTCACTTTAAGCAGCAAGTCCGCAGCAAAAGCTTCATCCGCGCTAACCAGCATTGCACCGGCAGCCTCATAGTGGCTATCGGTTACACAGGCTCGCTGCCCCGCGCCGCGCTCAACGCTGACGCTGTGTCCCTGACTCACCAGCTTTTTGACGGTTTCTGCTGTTGCCGCGACGCGGGTTTCGCCCGCAGTCGTTTCAAGGGGAACGCCAATATGCACGCAAAACCTCCTGTAGCCGTGGCGTGGTCATCACGCGAAGCCTTGCATTGTGCATAGCAAAAAAAAGCACTGCAATAGATGGGCTTTATTCCGTCGTATTTGGTTTTATTGATCGATAAGCGACATATACAGAAGTGATGGCGTCATTCGCCGCGTTGCCAAAGCGAGTAATGCACAAGCCCGGCTTGTTTTTCACGCAGCGCTTGCCAGTTGGCGGGCACGCCAAGACGCGCGGCGGGGGCCTCGCTTTCGCAGTAAATCAGCGCGTTTTCGGCCAGCCAGTCGCCTTCTTCCAGCCGCTTGGCACAGCGCGGCAGTAAGCCTTGGTTAAAAGGCGGATCGAGCAGGACGATGTCAAAGGGATTGTGCGTTTTGTCACGCAAAAAGTGCAGGGCATCCGCCTGGTGCAGTTCAATCTGGCCGCTGCAATTAAGGCGCTTGATATGCTCGCGGATCACCGCGCAAGCGATCCTGTTGTTGTCCAGCGCCAATACGCGCTTTGCACCGCGCGATAAGGCCTCCACGGTAAGGGCTCCGCTGCCGGCAAAAACATCCAGCACAAGTGCCCCGACTATCGGTACAGCCAGCCAGTTAAACAGCGTTTCACGTACGCGCGAGGGCGTCGGCCTTAGCCCGTCTTGGTCCGGCACGCTCAGTTTTCGGCCGCGATATTGGCCGCCGATAATGCGGATTTGCCGCTGAGCGGGCGGTGCTTTTTTCATTGAATTTCAGCCATCCAAGCCGTTTTCAATCGATACATTCAAGCGGGCGATCAATGTTCCGGCACCGGCATGACGCGCTCGATGCGCTCGCCAGGCGGCGGCAGGGGTTGTTGCCCGGTCGTGGGACCTGCGCTGACGATCACCAGTTGTTCGGCATCGAGATGACGGGCAAAGGCCGCTTTGATGTCCTCTATGCTCACTTGCTTAACTTGCTGCATAAACCGTTCAAGCTGATCAAGCGGCAAATCGTAAAAGCCGATAGCGCCGAGTTGTCCGGCAATATCGGCGTTGCTCATCAAGGTTAACGGAAAGCTGCCGAACAGTTCGCGTTTGGCCGCCGCCAATTCCTGCTCGGTCGGGCCGTTTGCGATAAAGTCCGCCAAAATCTGCTGTACCAATTCCAGCGTGCCTTCACTTTGCTGCGCTTTGGTCTGTACGCTGATGATAAAAGGCCCAGGAGCCGCCATCGGGGTAAAAGCGGAGTAAATCCCGTAGGTTAATCCGCGTTTTTCGCGCACTTCTTCGGTTAATCGCGAGCCAAAGCCGCCGCCTAAAATCTGGTTGCCCAGATACAGCGCCGCATAGTCCGGGTCGCTGCGCTTAATACCTAAGCTCGCCAGCAGCAAGTGGGTTTGCTGCGAGGGGTATTCGATATGGCTTTTGCCCGCCGTGGGTGTGGCGGGGGCAGGTAGCTCAGGCAGTTTTTGCCCTTGCGGCAGGGCGGATGCGATCTGTTCGGCGATGTATTTGGCGGTTGCATCATCGGCATTGCCGACCAGCACAATCACCGCGTTGCTCGCGTTATAGGCCTGTTGATAAAAATCTTGCACATCGGCTTGGGTAATCGCGGCAATCGATTGCTCCGTGCCTTCGCTCGGATGGCCGTAAGGATGCTCGCCGTACAGGCGCTTAAACAGCAGGGTGCGCGCCTGTTTGCCGGGGTTTTGCTTGTCGTGCTCAAAACCGGCGCGCAGTTGGTTTTTAATGCGCGCGAGAGCGTCTTCGGGAAAAGTCGGCTGTCCCAATACCTCGGTCAACAACAAAAGCGAGCGCGCAAGGTGGGTCGGCTGACACTGTTCGCGCTCATTGCGCTCGATCGACCGCCGGTATGGATCGTTGCTGATGCTACGCAGGCTGACAATCGCCATATCGCGGTGCGAGCTGGTGGAAAACTCCGCGCCCAGTTGGTCAAAGCCCTGGGCGATGGCGTTGGCATCCTTAAGCTCTGTGCCTTCACCCAGCAACGCATTGGTGAGCAGGGCAAGACCGGCTTTATCTTGCGGGTCGCGCGAACTGCCAGCGGCAAAAATCAGCCGCACATCGAGCATCTCCAACCAGCGGTTGGAAACAAACAGTACGCGGGTACCGCCGCTGGTGCGCCACTGCTGAATATCCATGCGCGCTGTGACTGGCGGTTGCTCGCTCAGTTTGGCAAGCGATTGCAATTTTGCGCCGTTGTGGCTGGGGCAGCCCACCAGCAGCGCGGTCAGCGCAAGGACAAGCGCCAGTGGCTTAATCATGGGCAAGCTCCTTCGATACAGCGGGCAGGATGCGTACAGTAGTCGAGCGCTCGCGGGTGAAAAAACGCTGCGCCGTTTTTTGGATGAGTTCGGCCTTATCTTTGTGGTAACAACAGGAGAGACTGAACGGGTCGTCACTCCAGAGGATTTTCTCCCAGGGTAAGCCTGCGGCCGTCAAGCGGCCAATCAGGCTGGCCTGGCGGCTGATGGACTCTTGCGCGTAGGTTCTTTCGGCACGGAATTTAACCCTGGCACGGTCAAGTTCTTGCACAGTGACCGGCTCGGTTTTAAAACGCTCAAGCTGTTGCCATAGGGCGTTTTCGACCTCTTTCAGTGTTTTGCCTTTGGCGAGATTGGGTGTGGCGGAGATCACAAACAGGCTATCGCCACGCTTAAAAGCGTCGTACCAAGCGTCCGCGCCGGCCACCAGTTCGCTGCCGCGCACCAGCTCAGTGGAGAGGCGCGCACTGTCGCTGCCATCGAGCAAGGCGGCAATCACACGCAGGGCGTCAATCTCTTTTTCGGCCTCATAGCTGCCCGCAGTCGCAAGGCTTGGCACGTTAAAGCCGAGCAGCAGGCTGGGCAGTTCCGTGCGCAAATGCAAGGTGGCCGAACGCTCACCGGGTTCGGCGAGTTCCTTGGGCGTTTTGATCGGCGGCAGTTCGCGTCGCGGGATATGCCCAAAGTGGCGTTTGACCAAGGGCAGCAAATCCTCAAGCCCGATCGCACCTGCGACCACCAAGGTGGCGTTATTGGGCGCGTACCAGTTTTGATACCAGCGACGTAAATCCTGCACATCAAGACGCTCGATATCGTCCATCCAGCCAATCACCGGCGTGTGGTAGCCGCTCGCCGGAAACGCCAGTGCTTTAAAGCGCTCGTAAGCTAGGGAGGAGGGATTGTCGTCGGTGCGCAGACGGCGTTCTTCCTTAATCACTTCAATTTCTTTGGCGAACTCGGCAGGAGGCAGGGCAAGCGTTGCCATGCGGTCGGCTTCCATTTCCAGCGCGACTTCCAGGCGGTCTCTCGTCAGCACTTGGTAATAGGCGGTGTAGTCCTCACCGGTAAAGGCGTTTTCCTCCGCGCCCAGCTCGCGTAAAATCCGTGACGCCTCGCCCGGCGCGAGTTTGCGGCTGCCTTTAAACATCATGTGTTCGAGCGCGTGGGAAATGCCGGTCTGGCCGGGCGCTTCATAGCTTGAACCCACGCGATACCACATCTGCGAAACCACCACCGGGCCGCTGGCGTATGAGTAAACGATCACCCTAAGGCCGTTATCCAGTGTCGCTTCACGCGGCGGCGCTTTCGCGGCCTCCCCAAAAAGCGGCAGCGCCAAAAGCAGTACGCACAGATAGCGAAAGCAGCCCATAATCAGTATTCTCTGCTGTTTTGTAAAAGGCAGGTATCTTAGCCGCATCCGGCGGCCATCGGCCACAATAAGCGCCCCGCCTGCCTGCTTTTTGTGTAATGAGCTGATTTATGTCCGATACCGCAAATCCTCCCGAAAAAAAGCGCCTGTTTGGCTGGCTGCGCAAAGCGCCTGCTGAACAAGAGGCGGAAGCTGCAAGCGCCCCGCCCGTCGCGCCTGAAAAAACCAGCCTGCTTGCCAGGCTGTGGCAGGGGCTTGCGAAAACCCGCGCAGGTCTTGGCGAAGGCATGGCCGATTTGCTGCTGGGCAAAAAGGTGATCGACGATGAACTGCTGGAAGAAATTGAAAACCGCCTGCTGGCGGCGGATGTCGGCGTTGAGGCGACCAGACAAATCCTGCAAAACCTCACCGATCGCGTGGCGCGCAAGGAACTGGCCGACAGCGGCGCACTGCATGTCGCACTGCAACAGGAATTAACCGCGCAGCTTGCACCCATCGAGCAGCCGCTGATCGTCGATAGCAGCAAAAAGCCTTGGGTGATTTTGGTCGCCGGTATCAACGGCGCAGGCAAAACCACCAGTATCGGCAAGCTCGCTAAATTTCTGCAAAAGCAAGGGCATAAAGTGATGCTGGCGGCCGGGGATACCTTCCGCGCCGCCGCCGTCGAGCAACTTAAAGTCTGGGGTGAACGTAACCAGATTGCGGTCATTGCGCAAAATACCGGCGCGGATTCGGCCTCGGTCATCTTCGACGCCGTGCAAGCGGCCAAGGCACGCGGCATCGATGTGCTGATTGCTGATACCGCCGGTCGCCTGCACACGCAAAGCCATCTGATGGAAGAGTTAAAAAAGGTGCGTCGGGTGATAGGCAAGCTCGATGACAGCGCCCCGCATGAAGTGCTGCTGGTGCTCGATGCCGGTACCGGGCAAAACGCCATCAAACAAACCCGCGAGTTTCACCAGTGTTTATCGCTCTCTGGATTGATTTTGACCAAGCTCGACGGCACCGCCAAAGGCGGCGTGATTTTCGCCTTGGCACAGCAGTTTGGCCTGCCGGTACGCTTTATCGGTGTGGGCGAAGGGATTGAGGATTTACGACCATTTGAGGCAAAAACCTTTGTCGAGGCGTTGTTCGCGCAGGAAGCTCGGTTAAATGATTCGATTTGAGCAGGTCGCCAAGCACTACCCGAACGGACAGGTCGCGCTGCACGAGATCTCCTTTCGCATACAAAAAGGCGAGTTTTTGTTTGTCACCGGTCATTCCGGCGCGGGCAAAAGCACCTTGCTGCGGCTGCTGCTGGCGATGGAGCGCCCCAGTTCCGGCAGGCTGCTGCTGGTTGGGCAGGATTTGGCGCGTATCAGCAATGCCGCCATTCCCTATTTGCGCCGTCAGATGGGCGTGGTGTTCCAAAATCATCAACTTTTGTTTGACCGCAGCGTATTTGCCAACGTTGCGCTGTCTTTGCACATTCTCGGGCTTTCCCAAGGCGAAATCAGCCGCAGGGTAGGCGCAGCCTTGGAGCGCGTGGCGCTGCTCGACAAAGCTAATCAGTTCCCGGCTGACCTTTCTACCGGCCAACAACAGCGTGTCGGCATTGCCCGCGCGGTGGTGCACAACCCGCGCCTGCTGCTCGCTGATGAGCCTACCGGCAACCTCGACCCACGTCTGGCGGCGGAAATCATGCGCCTGTTTGAAGACATCAACCGGCGCGGCACCACGGTATTGGTCGCCAGCCACGATTTGAAACTGATCGCCAGCATGCACCAACGCATGCTGACCTTGCAGCGCGGGCGACTGATTGAAGACGGCGGGAAAAATCCATGAACCCACAACCTTCCAAAGCGGCCGAACGTCTGGGCAGTGCAGGGGAGCAAGCGAGCGAGCACGCAGCAGCGCTCAGCCCCCTGCGCGCTTGGCTGTTAAGCCATCAAGCCAGCCTTATTGATGCGCTGCGCCGTCTGCTGCGCCAGCCCTTTGCCAGCCTGTTTACGGCTCTGGTGATTGCCGTTGCCCTGTCTTTGCCGAGTGGTCTTGCGCTGCTGCTTGGCAATTTGCAGCGCTTAGGGGGCGATTGGCAGCAGGCGACGCAAATCTCTGTCTACTTAAAAACGACCAGTAGCGAAGCTGAAGGCTTGGCGCTGCGCGATAGCATCGCGAAACTTACCGATGTTGACAGTGTTAAGTGGATTAGCGCCGATACCGCCCTTGCCCAGTTTGCCGAGCAATCCGGCCTTGCCGATGTGCTGGCCGATTTGCCAGAAAACCCGCTGCCGGGCAGCTTGCAGATCACGCCCAAAGAGATCGACCCGGACAAGCTCAAGGCCTTGGCGCAGCAGCTTGGCGCTTATCCCGCCGTTGACTTGGTGCAGCTCGACTGGCGCTGGGCCGAGCGCTTCGCCGCCATCCTCGCCTTGGGCGAGCATCTGGTGCTGGGTCTTGCGCTGCTGCTGGCCGCCGCCTTGCTGCTGGTGATCGGCAATACCATTCGGCTGCATATCGAAAACCGCCGCAGCGAGATAGAAGTCATCAAGCTGGTCGGCGGCACCGATGCCTATGTGCAGCGGCCATTTCTCTACATGGGCGCACTCTACGGTACGAGCGGCGGGCTGCTGGCTTGGGCAGTGCTCGAATACAGCCTTGATTGGCTCAATCAATCGGTTATGCGCTTGGCCTCGCTGTACGGCAGTGGTTTCTCGCTAAACCCGGTGGGCGCAGCGGATGGCTTGCTGCTGGTACTGTTTGCTCTCACTTTGGGCTGCATCGGTGCTTGGCTTGCAGTCTTTCGCCACTTGAGAGCACTTGCGCCGAAGTAGTAGTATTACTGCTATTTTTAGGGAACTTTGCACCAGCGGACAACTCTTAGGCAACGATTTGACCCGCGGAGGATTTTCACCATGAGCACATCCCTGCAACCGATACCGGCGCTGATACCTGGTGCCAATCTGGATGCCTATATTCAGGCGGTCGCCAGCATCCCGATGCTGACCCAAGAGCAAGAGCGAGAGCTCGCCGAAAACCTGTTTTACCAGCAAGATGTAGAAGCCGCGCGGCAACTAGTGCTTTCGCATTTGCGCTTTGTCGTGCATATCGCACGCAGTTATTCCGGCTACGGCCTGTCACAGGCGGACTTGATCCAAGAAGGCAATGTCGGTCTGATGAAGGCGGTCAAACGCTTTGACCCGCAGCGAGGCGTGCGTCTGGCCTCCTTTGCCGTGCACTGGATCAAGGCAGAAATCCACGAATTTATCCTGCGTAACTGGCGCATCGTCAAAGTCGCCACCACCAAAGCGCAGCGGCGCTTGTTCTTTAATCTGCGCAGCCAGAAAAAACGCTTAGGGTGGCTTAGTCACGACGAAACCTTGGCGGTCGCTGAAAACCTGGGCGTTCAGGTGCACGAAGTACGCGAGATGGAAAGCCGCCTAAGCGGCCAAGACATGGCCTTTGACCCGGCTCAAAGCGACGACGATGACAGCGCCGCCTACGCTCCCGCCGCTTATCTGGAAGACAACCGCTACGACCCGGCGCAAAGGTTGGAAGACAGTGACTGGGCAGACAGCTCCAGCAGCCACCTGTTTGAAGCGCTGGAAAAACTCGACCCGCGCAGCCGCGACATCTTGGAAAAACGCTGGCTGGCCGAAGAAAAAGCCACCCTGCACGAACTCGCCGCCGAATACGGCGTATCGGCCGAACGCATCCGTCAACTGGAAAAAAACGCCCTCGGCAAGCTCAAAGGCAGCATTGCGGCGTAGCGGGTGTTTAGAGAGCGAAAAATAGTCCCCAGCCCGTTCCCGTTCCCGCACACGGAAAAGAGAGCAGGTTTCGCTCCAGCGGCGGCGCACTGCGACTGTTCGTTCGAACAGCTTTGCGCGATTTAAGCCTTAAGCGGTACTCTTTGTTTTAACCGGCAAAACAACCCCGCTGCTGGGTGGCAGCGGGGCAGGGGCTTGCTTAGAAGTTCAGTCCGTAGCTGTTGGCGAGTGCTTTTAAGCCGCCGGCAAAGCCTTGGCCGATGGCGCGGAACTTCCATTCGCCGTTGTTACGGTAGAGTTCGGCGAAAATCATTGCGGTTTCGGTGGAGGCATCTTCGGCCAAGTCGTAACGCACGACTTCCGCATTGCTTTGTTCGTTGACGATACGGATAAAGGAGTTGCTCACTTGTCCGAAGTTTTGCTTGCGCGCATCGGCATCGTGAATGGTCACGGTAAAGACGATTTTGTCGATGTCGGCGGGGACGCGGTCAAGGTCAACTTTGAGCAGTTCGTCGTCGCCTTCGCCTTCGCCGGTGCGGTTGTCGCCGGTGTGCTCAATCGAGCCGTCGGCGCTTTTCAGTTGGTTGTAGAAGATAAAGTCCGCGTCGCTGCGTACTTTGCCGTTTGCGCCTAACAGAAAAGCGCTGGCATCCAGGTCAAATTCAGCGCCGTCGGTGGCGCGCGGATCCCAGCCGAGACCCACCAGAATTTTGGAAAGCCCGGGGGCTTCTTTGCTCAGCGACAGATTTCCGCCTTTTTGTAGGGATAATGCCATAAATAAAGCTCCTTTTTGGTTGCTTGAGAGTGCCTGATTAAACAGGCTGTTGGTTATTTTCTTCTTCCTTTTCGGGGAAGATAAAGCTGGCAATCACGCCACAGACCAGAACCGCCAGCACAATCACCAAGCTGGTATTGGGGCTGATACTGATGCCGTGACCGAACAGATGGTCGCTGGCATTGAGTGCGAGTTTGCCGGCGATATAAAACAAAAGCACGATGACTGATTTTTCCAGATGCACCAGATAGCGCTTTAACGCTTCAAGCAGGAAATACAGCGTGCGCAAGCCCAAAATGGCAAACAGCATGGCCGAATAGACAATCAGCGGCTCGCGGCTAACGGCAATCACGGCGGGCACTGAGTCAAAGGCGAACATGATGTCCGAGACTTCAATAACCACCAAGCATAAAAACAGCGGGGTGGCAAACAGTGCGCCTTTTTGCGCGAGGGTTAAGCCTTGGTTTTCCGGCTTGGTTAATTCGACTTGCAGTTTTTCGCGGCGGACAAAAAAGTTGTGCCCGTACAGCTTCGGCCAAGCGGGGAAGAGTTTTTGCGCAAAGCGATAGGCTAAGTGCTGCGAGTAGTCTTCCTCTTCCTTGTCGTCATCGCCGCCGGCTTTGAGCATCATCACCGCCGTCCAGGCGACCACACCAGCAAACAGCATCTCGACCCAGGGGCCTAAGGTGAGTAGCGTGGTGCCGAGCGCGACAAAAATACCGCGGAACACAATCGCGCCGATAATTCCCCAATAGAGAATGCGGTGACGATAGCCGCCGGGCACTTTGAACCAGGCAAAAATCGCAATAAAGACAAACAGGTTATCGACCGACAGGGCTTTTTCCAGTACATAGCCGGTCAAGAACAGGCTGGCGACCGATGCGCCTTGATGCCAGTACAAAAATCCGGCAAAGGCGAGCGATACCATGACCCAAAACAGCGACCAGAGTATCGCATCGGTCATGCCAATGGGCTTGTCGTGGCGATGGCTAAACATATCCAGCAATAACGCCGCTACGGCGAGTACAATAAATACGGCAATGGTCAGTGGCTCAAAGCCAAGGGCAGTAGAAGGCAAAGCGTTTCTCTCTCTAACTTAAAATACGGGCAATCCATTGATTTATTTGGAGCCTGCCGTCCAGCGCAGTCCCCAGTCATTGGCACGGTCCATATCCTCATGGCCGTTGTAGAATTTGACAAGGCGCGAGACCTTAACAGTTCCCCGCTCGTTTTCAAACAGGGCAATCGCACACATGCCGTATTGGCCGCCTTCTTCGTTCATGCGCACTTCAATCGGCGGCTGGCCGGGCGCGTAGACGGTGACGACACCGTCGGTCGCTTTCCAGTTCGGTGCGCCTTCATAAATAAAGGCGTAGACCAGCACGCGCTTGATTTTATTCCAATGCTCGCCGTTGATATGCAGCCATTCGCCGTTCGATACCGAACCCGTGCGGTCGTCGCCCATCAATTGAATGTAGGGCGCGTCATTTAATCGGCCAAAGGCATCGCCGAGCGCTTGCACCACGCCTTTGCTGCCGTCTTGCATCTCGATCAGGCAGCCCAAATCGAGGTCGATACCTTTGTTACGGCCAAGCAGCGTGTCAAAAAAGCCGCTTTTGGCGTTGCCGCCTTGCGTCCAGTTCAGGTTGATTTTGATTTCGCCAAAGCCGCCGCTTGCGCCTTTTTCCAGGCTGATGCTGGCGCGCGATTTATCCAGGCTGATTTTGCTTAAGTTAAGGTTTGAGGTTTTTTCCGCCGCAGGACTTTGTGCTGGCGTGGGGGCGGCGGGTGGTTTGGCCGCGGCGATGCTCACGCCAAAGTGCTTGGCGAGTGGCTCAAGGCCGCCAGCAAAACCTTGCGCCACGCAGCGAAACTTCCACTGCCCTTGGCGGCGGTAGAATTCGCCCAAAATCAGTGCGCTTTCTGGCATGTCTTGGGTGGGAATTTGCGCCTCAATACCGCCGGAAACGGTTAGCGCCAATTGGGCGACCTGGGCAAAAGTGGCTTTGTTTTCGTGGATGGTCGCACAAAGGGCGATTTTTTCCACGGTTTCGTCGATTTTCGCCAAATCCAAATCAAAACCCGCATTACCGGACGATGTGGAAGATAGCTGCAATGCTCCGCCAAACAGGCTTTTTTGCCCGTAGAAACACATATCGCCGTCACCGCGCACTTTGCCGCTGGTGGTCAAGGCAAAGGCGGAAAAATCTATCTCGGCCGCAGCGAGTGGGCTGTAGCTAATGCGTACCTGCAAAGCGCTGGTGGCAACCGGCGCATTGCCGCCGGGAATCAGGGAAGTCATAACGCGCAAAGCTCCTTTATTTTTAATCCAAACTTAGGGTTAGGCACAAAGTGGGCAAGAGCGGGCAAGCCTATCATCTAAAGAGGCGCTTTTTACAGGCTTAACGAAAAGGCTTCCAATAGGCTTCTTGCGCGGCTTTGAGCAGTTCAAAATCGCCCTGCGAGTCGCCAAAGGCGCACAGATGATAGCGTTCAAGCGAGCCGTAGACGGCTTCAAGGCGGGCGATTTTAGCGGCGCGGCGGCAGTTGCTGCCTAAAATCCGCCCCGTTAGCAGGCCGTTTTCTTCTTCTAATTGAGTGCCAATCAGAGCTAGACCCAAGCGCTGTGCAAAAGGCATCAATAATAGCTCTGGCGAGGCGGAGCAGAGCGTGACGGTAGCGCCGCTTTTAAGTTGCTCGGCAATGCCTTCTAACGCTTTAGGGCGCATCAGCTTGTTCCAGCGCAAAGCGCAATAATCCTCGGCGGCGTCTTTGAACCAAGTCACCGAAACGCCGCTTAAAAAGACCCGTATCAATTCGGCTTTGAGCGCATCACGACTGCGCCTTTGCGCCAGAAAGCTCAGTGTTGGTAATACAAGGCGTAACAGTCTCCGGCAAAAAAACCTATCGCCAAAGGCAAAACGTAAAAAAGGCACAAAGCTGTCACGATGGGTCAAAGTGCCGTCAAAATCAAAGACCACAAGGGTTTGGCGCTGAGTTTGGGATGGAGCCGACATAGGAAATCCTTAAAGAAATTACCAGCAAAGCTATCGCAGCAAAATGCAAAGCGGTGCTATTATCCGTAACCATGTGGAACGCAAGGGGGAAAATCTTTGCGTTTTCCACCGGCTGCACAGTGCCAAACCTTCGGGTTTTCTGAGCCATTTTTGTAGTATCCCTTGCTGTGCGTGCGATGCACTTCACTAAAAAGCAGTCAAGCACCAAGGCGTCAGACAAAACGATTCAGTAGTACGTTTAAGTATTTAAAACAGTTTGCAGATAGTGGCTTAAGTCGCTTTCTGGCTGATTATGAACAGGGTTCTTTGAAGAAGAGCGCCAAGAGGATAAGGCATGACCTTTGTCATATTTTTCAGCCGTAACTTGGCTGGAGTAGGACGCAGTATCAGCCGCGGATTTTTTTTCACCAGTGCCATTTTCTTATTATTCGGCATGTTGGTTGCTGGCATATGGATTGGCGTTAAGCTCAGTCCCCCATCGGTCAAGGTAGCGCCGCTTGCGGCTGATCCCCCGCTGGTCAGCGAACCGAGTGCCAAGGAGATTGCGTTGCTGCAGCAGATTGGTACGCTTTCGGCACGTCTGATGCGTCTTGAGATGGATGCCAAGAGCCTCGCGCAGCGGATGGATGCGGTCAATGAATTTGAAGCGCGGATGAGTCTTGATGCGGTGCCACTCGGGCCGCGTGCAAAAACCCAACCCGCTTCAGCCGGAGGTCCGCTGCTTAAACCGGAGAAAACTGTGCCCAGTGCGTCAGCGCCAGAAGGTGCGCGCGATAAACAGGGCAAGGGCGGTTCCGCTGCTGCACCGATACAGTCCCGCCGTCCGCTGGCAAGCGAACCCTTGCCTACGGACGGCCTGTCGCTGGCGAACCTTGAGCAAAGTCTTGGGCGGCTGACGGTGGCGCTGCATGGTTTGGAGCAACGCGCGGTAAAAATCAGTGCAGAGCATATGGCCTTCCCGGGTCGCCTGCCGGTCGCCAGCAGTCGGCGTGGTTCGGGCTATGGCAACCGGCGCGACCCGTTTACCTTCCGCATGGCGTTTCACAGCGGTATTGATTTTCCCGCCGCCAAGGGCACGCCGATTTATGCCAGCGCGGGCGGTGTGGTGGTCTATTCCGGCCCTCGCAAGGACTATGGGCAGACGGTGGAAATCGACCACGGCGCGGGTCTTGTCACGCGCTACGCACACGCCTCCAAACTGATTGCCAAAAAGGGGCAAATCGTTATGCCCGGGCAACAGATTGCCGAAGTGGGCAGCACCGGACGCTCAACCGGTGCGCATTTGCATTTTGAAATTCTTAAAGATGGCCGTTTCGTTAATCCAAAAACCTATTTAAACCGGTTTTAGGCGCTTTTTTAGGTTACCCATTATGACTACCCGCACCCGCCAGCTAACCCGTGAACTCGCCAGTGAACGCGTGATGATACTGCTGGAAAAGAAAAAAATCAGCCTCACTCACAAGCTGCTGGTCACTTTGGCATTAGGTGCTTTGACTGCGCTGACGGTATTTGTTCTGTTGGATAAAAAACCGGCTTTGGCGGCTTGGCTACCGCAGCAACCTGTGTTGCAAAGCACCCTGCCTGCTGGTGCCCACGAGCAGCAGTGGCGTGCTGAGCTGGAAAACCTGAACATTAAATATCAGGTTGAACTGGCTTCGCGCCAAGCACTGGAACAGCAAGTCCTGGCATTGGATACGCAAATTAAAGAGATGCAGACTGAGCTGGATTTTTTCAGGAGCAATAATGGTGGGAATGGTGGGGCGACTAACGGCCAAGCTGGGACAGGAGCCAAGCGATAAGACAATACGGCCGTAAAGGGCGGCGGTTTTAATCAAAGAGCAGCATCGGCTGCAAACAGACCTCAAGGCAGTGGAGATAAGCAGTATGTTTTCCAAAAAGAAAAGGTCAAAGCAGGGCGTGGAAATTACCCGGCTGGACAGCTTTATCGGCAGCAATATGAGCCTTGTCGGCGATTTAACCTTCCGTGACGGTTTGCGTCTGGATGGCCGCATTGAAGGCAATGTGAGCGGCGCGAAGGATGAAAAAAACCTGATTGTGCTTTCTGAGAGCAGCGAGATTGCCGGTCGCGTAGAAGCCTATGACGCGGTGATTAACGGCACCATCAAGGGCGACTTGGTGGTCACGCATTTTCTTGAACTGCAAAGCAAAGCGCGGATTCTCGGTAATATCCGCTATCGGCATTTGCGTATGGAGTGCGGCGCGGTGCTCGAAGGCAAGCTCGAATGTTTGGATGAAAGCGAAAGCCTGCACGAAATCCCCAAGGCGACCATCCGCAAAGAGTCCAAATCACCGCTCGCAGTGGTCGCAGGTGGGCGGGCGCAGGAAGAAGCCCGCAGCTTGTAACGCCTTGATGCTTTAGCTCCCTCTCCCGCTTGTTGGGAGAGGGAAAAAAGGAAATGGCTATCCAAAAACCTTTGCGTTCACTACACGAGCGCCCTCTCCTGCCAGCGGGAGAGGGTAAAAACAGCGTGCTGCCCTGCCATTTGATGCCGAGTTTGTTGCCGTGACCCTATTAACAGCGGGTGCCAATATTGCCTTGGAAGGCAGCGACTGCGTGCTGCATCTTTGTTGTGACAGTCGTGTCCAGTTTGGCGAGCATGCCGCGATGGCGTTACTTGCCGTCGATGACAAACGAAAGCCGATTGGTGAAGCGGCGCTGTTTCACGCGGCGCAGCCGTGGATGCAGTGGGACGGCAATAGCGAGCGTATCGAGTGCAGGCTTCGTCTTGCCGGTCTGCCCGAAGGCAGTCGCCGCGTGCTCGTGGTGCTGTACCGCTTTTCGGCCAAAGGCCCGGTGCGCGACTTGGGTTTTGCCCATCTGCAATTAAACGAATCGATCGAATATCGCCTTAATCTGGCCGACCACGGAGAAGCTGCGATTATTGTTGGCGAATTTTATTGCCGTGGCAGTGACTGGAAGTTTCGCGCACTGGCCGAAAGTTCGGCCTATGGTCTTGCGGCATTGGGTCGCCGTTTGGGTATCGCTATTGATGATGCACATCCCGATGAACAACGCGCAGACAGCGCGCCGAGCGCCAGCAGCGGTACCGGTTTTGCGGTGACGCAAAATCATATCTTAACCTGTGCGCATGTGATTGAAGGCATGCGCGAATTTCAGATTGCCTCGTTTGCCGGACGGCACAGCGCCGAGCCGCTGCTGGTCGATGAGCGTAATGATTTGGCGCTGCTGCGGGTAAGCGGCGATCCCGGGTTGCGCCCGCTGGCATTTCGCACGGGCGCGGGCTGCACCTTGGGTGAACCGGTGGTGGCGCTGGGTTTCCCGATGGCAGGTTTTGCCGGAGGTGGTTTGCATGTCACGCAAGGCGGCGTTTCCGCGCTGCTGGGTTTGCATAACGATGCCAGCCGTTTGCAATTTACCGCGCCCATTCAGCCGGGCTCCAGCGGCAGTCCATTGTTTGACAGCAGCGCTGCCGTCGTCGGCATGGTCACATCCAGCCTGCCCGATGCGCAGAATATGAACTTTGCGCTGAAACCTGCGCTGATTTTGGCTTTTCTGCAAGCCTGCTCAGTGTCGGTTCAGTCTGCCGAAAGCAGCCAGGCACTCAGCGCTGCACAAATCAGCCAGCAAGTGCAGTCGTCCTTATGGCGTATTGAAGCGAGAGCCTAAGCATGTCGCAAAATCATCAGTGGATGCAGCGCGACCTGCGCGTGCTCTGGCATCCCTGCACGCAGATGAAAGACCACGAGCGCCTGCCGCTGATCCCCATCCGCAAAGCCTCTGGCGTATGGCTTGAGGATTTTGACGGCAAGCGCTATCTGGATGCGGTCAGTTCCTGGTGGGTCAATGTTTTTGGCCACGCCAATGTGCGTATTGGCGAGCGCGTCAAGGCGCAGCTTGATACCATCGAACACGTGATGCTGGCCGGTTTTAGCCACGCGCCGGTGGTGGAGCTGTCGGAGCGCCTGGTGGCCATCACGCCGGACGGACTATCGCGCGTGTTTTATGCCGATAACGGCTCATCCGGCATTGAAGTGGCGCTGAAGATGAGCCACCACTTTTGGGTCAATAGTGGGCAAGCGCAGAAAAAGCGTTTTATTACGCTAACCAACAGTTATCACGGCGAAACGGTCGCCGCCATGTCGGTCGGTGACGTGGCGCTGTTTACCGATACCTACAAAGCCTTATTGCTCGATTGCATCAAGGTACCAAGCCCGGACTGCTATCTACGCGGCGAAGGCGTGAGTTGGGAGCAGCATTCGCGCGAAATGTTCGCCGAGATGGAAAAGACTCTGGCCGAGCATGCCGGTGAAGTGGCAGCGGTGATTGTCGAGCCGCTGATTCAGGGCGCGGGCGGTATGCGCATGTACCATCCGATCTATCTGCGGCTGCTGCGCGAGGCTTGCGACCGTTACCAAGTCCATTTAATTCACGATGAAATCGCCGTGGGCTTTGGCCGTACCGGCACCCTGTTTGCTTGCGAACAGGCGCAGATCACGCCGGATTTTCTCATTTTGTCCAAGGCGCTCACCGGTGGCTATCTACCGATGGCGGCGTGCCTGACCACGGACAATATCTACCAAGCCTTTTACGACGACTACGCCAGTTTGCGTGGCTTTTTGCATTCGCACACTTACACCGGCAACCCGCTCGCCTGTGCGGCGGCGCTGGCGACGCTGGATATTTTTGAACAGGACGATGTGATTCGCGCCAATCGCGCGCTCGCCCTGCACATGCAAAAAGCTTTTGCGCCACTCGCCGCGCACTCGCATGTCGCCGAAGTGCGGCAAACCGGCATGGTGCTGGCGGTGGAAATGGTGGCGGACAAAGCCAGCAAGCGCCCCTACCCGTGGCAGCAACGGCGCGGGCTTGCGGTGTATCAGCACGCATTGAGCCGTGGCGCACTGCTGCGTCCGCTGGGCAGCGTGGTCTACCTGCTGCCGCCCTATGTGATTACCCCCGAGCAGATAGACTTTCTGGCCGAAGTGGCTTTTGAAGGCATCGAGCTTGCCACGCGCGAGACAGAAGCCTTCAGCTATGCCGATAAACGCTACCCCGACTTTCGAGACACGGGTTAGGGGTCTGAGCTTAAATCGTTATACTGCGCTTTGTAGTCAACAACTTAAGCGAGACAGTGGATGTTTGAGCAGGAAAAAGAAAACCTGACCCCACAAGGTCAACTGGCGCTGCAAATTACGGCATTGCCGCGCGAGACCAATGGCTTTGGCGATATTTACGGCGGCTGGTTGGTCGCGCAGATGGATTTGGCCGGTACCGCTGCGGCAAGTAGGCGGGCTGGCGGGCGCGTGGCAACGGTATCGATTGACCGTATGGCGTTTTTGGTGCCGGTTGCCGTTGGCGCGCAGCTTTCTTTTTATACGCAGAGCTTGCAGGTGGGGCGCAGTTCGATACAGATGCTGGTTGAGGCTTGGAGTGACGACTCATTATCCGGCCAGTGGCGCAAAGTCACTGAAGCGGTTTTTGTCTTTGTAGCGATTGACGGCGCGGGTCGCACTCGCCCACTGCCGCCGTTACGGCAGGATGATTAACGTCGTGTCTTAAAAAAATCGCGCAATAATGTTTGGCTTTCTGTGGCGAGCACACCGCCTTGTACGATCACGCGATGATTAAGAAAGCGCTGCTCAAAGAAATGCTGCTGACTTACCGCGACCCCAGCTCTCGGTTCGCTGGTGCCGTAAACCAGCCGCTCAACCCGTGCATGTACCAAAAGACCTGCACACATGCTGCACGGCTCCAGCGTCACATACAGCGTGCTGGCGGGCAGGCGGTAATTGCCAAGCTGCCTGGCCGCGCTGCGGATGGCGACCATTTCCGCGTGGGCGCTGGGGTCATGGCTTGAAATCGGGCAATTAAAGCCGCGCCCGATAATTTGCCCATCCAGCACCAATACCGCGCCAACCGGCACTTCACCCAGGCTTGCGGCAAAGGCGGCAAGCCTTAGCGCCTCGCGCATAAAGTGCAGGTCATCGTTCCCCTCTTTCGCAAGCGGGCGAGGGGAAGTAAAAAGGGGTAGGTTAGGTGGCGCGGTCATGGTTCAGACGACGGCAATGGCGGCCATCAGGCCGGTTTCCATATGGTCGATGACATGGCAGTGGAACATCCATACCCCAGGATTGTCGGCGACCAGTGCAATACGCGCGGTTTCCTGCTTGCCCAATAGATAAGTATCAGTGAAATAAGGGGTTATTGATTTTTGATTGGAATCTAGCACTTTAAATACCATGCCGTGCAGATGAATGGGATGCTGATACTGCGCCAGATTGCGCAGTTCAAAAATATAGTGACCGCCTTGTTTTAAGGTGGCGATGGGGCGTTCGGCGCAGGAGGTATCGTTAATGTCCCAAGCCTTGCCGTTGATTTGCCAATATTGCGGCGTACTGCCCGCGCCATCATCCAGCGTTGCCGCCCATTCAAAGCGAAATTTCAACGTCTGCGCACGCGCCAAATCCGGCTCGGCCACTGGATTGCCTGGCAGTCTTGGTGGAAAGTCGCCGGGCGTTTCGTCGCTTTGCACACTTTGCAGCGTGGCAAGGCGCAAAGGTCCGTTGCGCAGCAGCAGTTGCTTGCCCGCCGCCGGGACTTTCAGCGCCAGGTCAAGACGCATGCCAGGGCCCAGCCAATAGTCCTTGCCAAGCGGCACGGGTTCAATGGGATGGCCGTCAATGGCGTAAATCCGCGCCTCGCCTTCGGGCAGGTTAAGGCGGTAGGTGATGGTGTTATCAAGATTAAACAGCCGCAGCCGCACCACTTGTCCGGCGGGCAGTTGTAAATTGGGGATGGATTTGCCGTTAATGGTGGTCAGCCGCCCGCGCGTGCCAACACGTGCCGCCTCGCGCGGCAGCATAAAGGGCGTAAATGCGCCTTGCTGATCGATATGCCAAGTCTTTAGCGATAATGAATACTCGTGGCGAAAGCCACTGGGCTCGCGTTCTTCCACTACCAGCGGGCCCACCAGTCCGCGTCCTAGTTGATGGCTACTGCCCAGATGCGGGTGATACCAAAAATTGCCCGCATCTTCGGTTTTAAATACATAGTCAAAATGCTCGCCCGGCAGCACCGGCAGTTGCGAGACATAAGGCACGCCGTCCATCTCCAGCGGCAGGCGGATACCGTGCCAATGCACGGTAGTGGGCTCATCGAGGCGATTGATAAAGCGCACGCGCAGCCAGTCGCCCTGACGAGCGCGCAATTCCATGCCCGGTACACTGCCGCCGTAAGCCCAGGCGGGGGTTTTGTGGCCTTTGACCAATTCGAGTGAAAGCGGCGCGGCAATCAACTCATAGTCGTGCGTGGCGCCGTCATCCGCACGCTTGAGCCAATAGCCCGCTGTACCCGTGCCACAAAGTCCGGCGGCGCTTATGCCGACCAGGCCTCCCAATAGCTGTCTGCGACTGAAATTCATGGCGAGTACCTGTATCGTCTAAATGCGGTATTTTCTCATTGACAGGCGGGCAATGCGAGCGGACAAATCGACACAGACAAAATTGCCGCCTTCTTTGCCCTTGCGCCATACTGCGCAGGTATCACTAAAGGAGTTTTATGATGAGCAGTTATGAAATTGTCTTCTCTGGTCAATTACAGGCGGGATTTGACGCGCAGCAAGTACGCGCCAATCTGTGCCAATTATTTAAAACCGATGCAGCGCGGATTGAGCGGTTATTTTCCGCTCATAGCACTGTGCTAAAAAAAGGACTTGACCAAGCCAGCGCAGAAAAATACCGCGCGGCTTTACAGCGAGCCGGTGCTTTGGTTGAAGTGATCAATACTGAAGCAGCAGCGCCCGAATTAACCCGGCATAACAACGCGGCTATTACTGCGCGTGATAACTATATGGCGGCTTTTAGTCATATTGATGCGCCGGATTTTGCCATTGCCGCGCCAGGCAGCCCGATGCAGGATAAACCAAAAGAATGGGTGCCAGTGGATGTGGATTTATCGCAACTT
Source organism: Ventosimonas gracilis (assembly GCF_001580025.1). Taxonomy (GTDB): domain Bacteria; phylum Pseudomonadota; class Gammaproteobacteria; order Pseudomonadales; family Pseudomonadaceae; genus Ventosimonas; species Ventosimonas gracilis. Next base: position 57,035 of record NZ_LSZO01000018.1, read on the forward strand.
AGCCTCGCACCGGTTGGCAGTGATATGGCGCAATTAAAAGATGAGACCGTTGCCACGGTGCCGGATATTTCCCATTTAGCCTTGCAGTAAATGGCGTCACGTTTGATGAATAAAACCCGTCAAGAGCATCAGGCGCGAGCGGATCGTTTTTTTCTGCCGCACCTGTGTACCGGCGAAACCGTGTTAATGCTGGTGCTGCTCGCCGAATTATTAGTGATTGCACTGGTATTGGTCGAACCCATGACCGCGGGTTTTAACTGGGGCAAGCTTGCGCTTTGTTCTTTATTTGTGCAGTGGATTGTTTTGCTGTCCGCTGCATTATTATGCCTGTTGCGGCCTTGTCTTTTGCATTTAACTACGGTCTGGGTCAGTTTTTATTGCAGTTTGTTGGTGGTTTTATTAACGCTTGTTTTTACGGCGCTTGCGGATTATTTTCGGTTTTACGAGCAGGCCGGTTTTGAATTGTATCTGCGCCATGCGTTGATCAGTTTGATATTGTCCGGCCTGCTGCTGCGTTATTTTTATCTGCAAAGCCAGTGGCAAAGGCAACAACAAGCCGAATTAAATGCTCGTATTGAAGCCTTGCAGGCGCGTATCAAACCGCATTTTTTATTTAACTGCTTAAATAGTATTGCCAGTTTAATTAGCATCGACCCGAGCAAAGCTGAGCAAGCGGTAATTGATTTATCGGATTTATTTCGTGCGAGTTTAGCTGCCCCCGGTACTTTAACGACTTGGGCAGAAGAGCTTGCCTTGAGCAAGCGTTATCTGTCCATTGAACAATACCGTTTGGGCGAGCGTTTACAACTGGATTGGCAGATCGATGGCGTGCCGGATGATTTGCCCATCCCGCGATTAACCTTGCAACCTTTATTGGAAAACGCGCTGATTCACGGTATACAACCCCGTATTGACGGTGGCTTGGTGCGGGTTAAAGCGAGCTTTTGCGGCGGCGAGTTTTGCCTTTGCGTGAGCAATCCCTGTCGTTTGCAGGCGCCAACCAGCGCCGGTAGCGGACAGGCGCTGCGCAATATCAAAAGCCGCCTGCTGGCGCTATTTGGTGTAGCGGCGAGCTTAACCGTGCAGCAGCAAGACGAGAGCTACCAAGTCTGTCTGCGTTATCCCTGTAAGCTTTTGTCCCGCCAAGGAAAGCCTGTGTAATGAAGCCAGAAGTCACCGTTTTAATCGCCGATGATGAGCCACTCGCCCGCGAGCGCTTGGCGCGTTTGCTGGAAGGTATGGAAGGCTGCCGCCTGCTGCATCCACTGGCCTGCAACGGTCATGAGGCACTGGAGCTCGCGCAGCGCCTGCAACCGGACGTACTGCTGCTCGACATCCGCATGCCTGGCCTTGATGGCTTGCAGGTCGCGCAGCAGTTGTGCGAGCGTGAACAAGCCCCCGCAGTGATTTTTTGCACCGCTTTCGATGCCTTTGCGCTGGAAGCCTTTAAAGCCTGTGCGGCGGGCTACTTGGTTAAACCGGTACGCGAGGAACATCTGGCCGCTGCGCTAAAAAACCTATCCCGCTTAAATCGGGCGCAACTGGCCGTGCTGCAAGCGGCGTCCGTCCTGCCTGAAACGGGCGCTGCGCGTAGCCATATCAGTGTGCACTCGCACCGTGGGTTGGAATTGATAGCGCTGGATGCGGTGTTTTGTTTTATCGCCGAACAAAAATACGTCACGCTGCACCACGAGGGCGGCGAGGCGCTACTGGATGAGCCGCTGAAATCGCTGGAAGAGGAATTCGGCGAGCGTTTTGTGCGTATCCACCGTAGCGCGCTGGTCGCCCGCAATCGTATAGAGCGCCTGCAACGCAGTGCTTTGGGGCAGTTCCAACTGTATTTGCGCGGATTGGCTGAGCCGCTTACCGTGAGCCGCCGCCATGTGGCCGAAGTACGCAAACTAATGAAAACGCTTTAAAAGCGAAAAGCCATATCCAATCCCGCATAAACCGTGCGCCTCGGGGCGGGTTCGTAGTAGCGGCCTTGTGCTTGGCCGACAATCACCGAGCCGATGGCGCGTTTGCCAAAAAGATTATCCACGCGCAAGGTTTGCCCAAAGCTCAGCGCCCCGAAGCTTTGCTCCGAGCGCGCGCGTAGATTGAACTGGCTATAGCCGGGCGCGGCTTTTTGCAGGTTGCTGTCTTCCACATAGAGCTTGCTGCGCCAAAAGCCTTCGACTGCCAAGACTCCACCCTGAAAGGGGCGCAGCGCCAGTTCGCCGTACAGGGTTTGCCCGGCAACGCCCGGCAGGTGCCTGCCTTTGCGGATAAGGTTGCCGCCCGCCATAAAGTCATGCTGGTAAGTCGCCGAAAGCCTGGTATAGGCGAGCTGCGCGCTTAACTGATCGGTCAGTTCGCTATTGAGGCTTAGCTCCAGCCCACGGCGCAGTGTGCGCGTGGCATTTTGATAGCTGGTGCGGCCACCGTTATTGCTGGCAACGGTGATTTCATCCCGGGTCTTGATTTGAAACAAGGCCGCGTTAAGGCGAGTGCGACCAAGCTGCGCTTTTAAGCCGCTTTCCAATTGAATACTGGTCGATGGGCGAAGACTTAAGTTAAACCCGCCCGTGGGTGCATAGGCCATCTCGCCCAAGGTCGGTGTTTCAAAGCCCTTGCCTGCGCTGAAATAGCCGTGCAGTTCGGGCGTAAAGGCGTAGAGCAGACCCAGCACTGGCGTTGCTTTGCGAAAGCGGCGCCTGCCGCTGTCGTCGCCATTGGCAAGATAGCGGTCATCGATTTTGACCTTGAGCGTGTTATGGCGAACGCCCGCCTGCAAGCGAAAATCGCCCAATTGCCAGCTAGCTTGCAGATAAGGGTCAAGGCTTTCTACCTGGTCGCTCTCATCGCGTCGTAGTCTGCCTTTTACCCCTAATTGGCCGCCGACAAAGTTTTCATAGCCTTGGCGGTCGTCCGTGCTTTTGTCGTAGTCGATACCGGCAATCCATTCAAACTCGCCGGGCAAGGATGCAACCGGTTGCAGCCAGCGCACACTGCTGCCGTGAAAGCGCCGCTCAAAATCCACCACGCCGCCGGAATGGGTTGCTGCGAGCTGTGCGCCGGGGGGAATGGCCAGATACTGCACCACGCGGCGTTTGCCCTGATAGAAGGTGGCCTGCACGCGGGCATCGCCAAACCAGCGCTGGTAATTTAAGCCAAGCTGCTGATGGTCAATGCTTTTGCGCGTGTTGTATTGAAAAGCCACAGCGGGGGCGCTACGCGGGCGGGTTTGATAGGCATTCCAAGTCAAACCCTGCGGGTCCTTGCTTTGTTGGTTTAAATCGCTATAAATCAGCGCAATACGGCTTTTATCATCGGGATGCAGGGTCAATTTGGCAAAATTTTGCTCGCGCAGTGCCGAACTGTGCTTTCGGTAGCCATTGGTATCGACCCGCGAGGTTTTTAGCACAAAACCGGCTTTGGCATTGCCGCCTTCGGTAGAAATAAGCTGTTTGTTCAGCCCGCCTGATCCCCAGTAACTGCCTGCCGACAGCTTGGGCGCACCTTCACCATCGCGTGAAAACAGTTGGATCACGCCACCGGTATTGCTGCCGTATAGGGTCGCCATCGGTCCGCGCAGCACCTCGATGCGTTCGGCGCTATCGAGGTCAAAAGTCGCCGCTTGGCCTTGGCCGTCCGGCGTGCTGGCGGGAATGCCATCGGCAATCAGCTTGATGCCGCGCACGCCAAAAGCGCTGCGCGCACCAAAGCCACGCGAAGAAATCTGCAAATCCTGCGCGTAGTTCTGCCGGTTTTGCACCAATAACCCCGGTACTCGTTGCAACACTTCTGAGGCGTTAATGGCGGGTTGCCCGTCCTTAATTTCACGCGTATTCACGCTATCTACCGAAAACGGCAAATCAAAACCGCTCGCCTCGCTGCGCGAACCACTAATCACCACCGGGGCGAGTTCTACCGATGATTCGGCGGCAGCGCTGGCGCTTATCAATAGCAACAGGGCAGGGTAGGGGGTTCGCATGGCCACTTGCCTTTTGGTTTTGGATTTGTGCGGGGAGCGGGTAATTAGCGCAAATCGGGCGCGTTGGAACTATTAGCCTTTGGTATTAGCTTTTACGCCGCTTAAGCTGGTCTTTTAGTTGGGTGGGTAGCTCGCGGATAATCAGGCAGTCACGGCCTTCGTCGTATTCGACTTTGGAGCCTAACAAGTGCGCCTCAAAGCTGATGGAAAGCCCTTCGGCGCGGCCGGTAAAGCGGCGGAACTGATTCAGCGTGCGTTTATCCGGCGGGATTTGCGCGGACAGGCCGTAGTCTTTGTGACGGATATGCTCATAAAAAGCCCGCGGGTTGTTTTCATCAAGCAGGCCGGACAGTTCATCAAGGGCGATTTTCTCGCCCAGCTTGGCTTGGTTGCTGGCGTAATCAATCAGCGTATCGGTTTTTTCCCGTGCTTGCTCTTCGGCAAGCTCATGGTCTTCGACAAAATCGCTAAAGGCTTTAAGCAAGGTGCGCGTTTCGCCGGTGGGGTCGATGCCTTCCTCGCAGCCGATAAAATCACGAAAGTAATCGGATACCTTTTTGCCGTTTTTGCCCTTGATAAAGGACAAATACTGCTTGGATTCGGCATTACCCTGCCATTCACTTAAGTTAATTCGCGCAGCGAGATGCAGTTGCGATAAATCCAGATGACGCGCCGCAGTGACTTCCAGCGCATCACTAACGGCTACCCCTTCACTGTGATGCAGCAGCGCAATCAGCAGGTAATCGGTCATTCCTTGGCGGTAGTGTGCAAGCAATACATGTCCGCCAACGGACAGATTGGATTCGTCCATCAGCTTTTGTAGATGCTCTACCGCGCACTTGCTAAAGACGAGAAAGTCCGTCTCTTCGCGCAGATACTGCGAAAGCCAGCCGCTAAACGGGTAAGCGCCCGATTCTTTTTGGAAAAAACCCCAAACCTTGCCCTGTTTGGCGTTGTAGCTTAGGGAAAGGTCGGCCAGCAGGTTTTCCAGCGGCGCCGAATCGGCAAATTCGGCCTGGCGCAGATGCAGTTTGGAAGGACTGCCGTCCGGCTTTTTTTCAATCAGATGAATAACGCTGTGATAAATCGGCATGGGATTGACCGCGCTCTGAAATAAAAAGCCCGCAATAAGCGGGCTTTAGGGAAGTGGTCGGAGAGGCAGGATTCGAACCTGCGACCTTCTCGTCCCGAACGAGACGCGCTACCAAGCTGCGCTACACTCCGAGGGTGTTAAGTGCGCGAAATAATACCGAAAAATTTCTTGAGCGCAAGGGCAAATTCAAGGCTTGCACAGGGTCTGCTCCCGCTTCAAACGCGAGCCGCGCTGCTGCGCAAAATTTCGCCAGACTAGGCGCAGCATGCAGCCAATGTGTACAACCTTGGCAAATGCGGAGGCGACGTATGGCGAAATTTTGAGCGCAGCCCGAAGGGACGGGGCAGATTTTTCGCACCGCTGTGTTGCTCGTCGTTCATTTGCATGAGCAAATTTCTCTTCTCGCGCCTTGCTGCGCAAAAAATCTGCCTCCGTCGCGGCCACGTTTGAAGCGGGGACAGACCCTACTTATCCCACTCAAATCGGCGTACAATGCTTGGCTTATTTTTCCTGCGAATTTTGGAGACCTCGGCATGGCCGTTCAGCGCACTTTTTCCATTATCAAACCCGATGCGGTGGCTAAAAATCAAATCGGGGCCATTCAAAGCCGCTTTGAGCAGGCCGGTCTTAACATTGTGGCGGCGAAAATGCTGCAACTGTCCGAACAAGTGGCGGCGGGTTTCTACGCGGAACACAAAGAGCGTGGGTTTTTCAAGGACTTGGTTGCTTTTATGACGTCAGGGCCAGTGCTGGTGCAGGTGCTTGAAGGCGAGAACGCCATCGCCAGAAACCGCGAGCTGATGGGCGCGACCAATCCCAAAGAAGCCGCCGCTGGCACCATCCGCGCCGATTTTGCGCAGTCCATCGATGAAAACGCGGTGCACGGCTCGGATTCAGAAAGCTCCGCCGCGCGTGAAATAGCCTACTTTTTTAGCGCGACCGAGCTCTGCCCGCGCCTTCGCTAAGGCAAGCGGCAGCTTAATCGGCGATGAACCCAGTGGTAAAAACCAATCTGCTCGGGCTTTCCCGTGCGCAGATGGAGGCTTTTTTTGTCTCCATCGGCGAGAAGCCGTTTCGCGCGATGCAAGTGATGAAATGGATTCATCAATTCGGCGAGTGCGATTTTGCGCAGATGAGCAATCTGTCCAAAGCGCTGCAGGCCAGGCTCGCAGAATGCGCCGAAGTGCGCCCGCCAGAAATCCTTAGCCAGCAGTTTTCCGCAGACGGCACGCGCAAATGGGTGGTGCGAGTGGCTTCCGGCAGTTCAGTGGAAACCGTGTTTATCCCGCAGCGCGGGCGCGGCACCTTGTGCGTGTCGTCACAGGCCGGTTGTGCGCTCGATTGCAGCTTTTGCTCGACCGGCAAGCAGGGCTTTAACAGTGATTTAACCAGCGCGGAAATCATCGGCCAGGTCTGGCTGGCCTGTCAGTCCTTCGCTAAAACGATGCCCGCCGAGCGACCTGTGACCAATGTGGTGCTGATGGGTATGGGTGAGCCGTTGCTTAATTTCGATAACGTCGTTTCGGCCATGAATATCATGCTGGATGACTTCGGCTACGGCATTTCCAAGCGCAAGGTCACGCTGTCCACCTCAGGCGTAGCGCCAATGATTGACCGCCTTGCTGAAGTGACCGATGTTGCGCTTGCGCTGTCGCTGCACGCGCCCAATGATGAACTGCGCAGCCAACTGGTGCCGATTAACCGCAAGTATCCGCTTGCCGTGGTGCTCGCCGCTTGCCGCCGTTATATCGAAGGATTGGGCGAAAAACGCCGTTTGACCGTTGAATACACACTGCTTAAAGAAGTCAATGACCAGCCGCAGCATGCCGCGGAACTGGCTCTTTTGCTTAAAGGGTTTCCCTGCAAAATCAATTTAATCCCGTTTAATCCCTTTGCTTTCTCAGGCTACGAAAGGCCGAGCAATAACGCGATTAGACGGTTTCAGGAACTACTGCAACAGGCAGGTTTTAATGTCACCGTGCGCAGCACGCGCGGCGATGACATCGATGCTGCTTGCGGCCAATTAGTCGGCAAGGTCGCCGACCGAACAAAACGCAGCGCCCGTTACAGTGCGCGGCAAGCGACGACGACTGCGCCGCTGCGTCTGCTTGCTCGTCAAGGGTAATGGAGAGGGTTTATGTTACGTGCGCTGATAGTGTTGTTCGCCGTGCTGCTTGCTGCCTGTGTCCGCGAAGGGCCGACAAACCCGCTGTCTACCAGTAAAGGGCGTGCAGAGGCGAGCGAGGCCTATATCCAGCTTGGCTTGGGTTATTTGCAAGAAGGCGAGACCGCACGTGCCAAAGTGCCGTTGGTTAAAGCGCTGGAACTCGACCGGCGCAGCAGCGATGCGCACGCCGCGCTGGCGATGGTATTTCAGGCTGAAATGGAACCCAAGCTCGCCGATGAGCATTTTCGCAAGGCGTTGCAGTCACACAGCGTTAATCAGACGCGCATTATGAACAACTACGGCAGCTTCCTTTACGAGCAGGGACGTTTCAAGGAAGCCATGCAGTATTTCAGCAAAGCCTCGGAGGATGCCCTGTATGCCGGTCGCCCACGGGTGTTTGAAAATATGGGGTTGACCGCGCTGAAACTGAATCAGCCAGAGCAGGCCGGCGAATATTTCGAGCGCACCTTGCGCCTTTCTCCTAAGCAGCCGCAGGCGCTGCTGGAGTTGGCAGAGCTTGCAAGGCTTAAGGGTGAATACGGCAAAGCGTTGGGTTATTACGAGCGCTTTAGCGAGCTGTCCACACAAAATGCCCGCAGCCTGTTGCTTGGGATACGCATTGCCGGCCAGACGGGCGACCGCGACAAGGCGAAAAGCCTTGGGCTGCAACTGAAAAGACTGTATCCGGCGACAGCCGAATACAGGCAGTACTTATCGGAACTGCTGCCATGAAAACCATTGCGTCAGACGCTCTTTACCAAGCAATGCAGCTGGGCGAGACGCTGCGAAAAGCTCGTGAACAGCGCGGCTTTGCTGTGGATGAAGTTGCCGCCCAGCTTAATTTGACGGTAGATCGCGTCCAGCAGATAGAACAAGAGCAGTGGCAGTTGCTGCCGGGGATAACCTTTGCGCGGGGTTATTTGCGTCTTTATGCCCGCCTTTTAGAACTGGATGCCGATGCTCTGGTGGAGCAATTTAACTTGGTAACGGGCAGTCTGGCAGAGTCCGAGGTGCTGTCTGGCGAGCTGCACAGCCCGCCGCCTAGGTCTTTTTTCAGTTTGCGACTGCTCAGTCTGCTGGTGCTGGTGCTGCTTCTTATCGGCGGCTTTCTTTGGTGGGAGGAGCATGCTGTAAAGGATAAAGCACCGCCCACCACCACCCCACCGATGGATTGGCCACTGGAACCCGAAGGCGACACGGATGAGCCGCTGGAAGACGAGCAGCCATTGTTGCCGCAGCCTGATGCCGAGCATCCGCCGGCAACGGTGACAGATAACCTTGCGGCAGTAGAGCAGCCTGCCGCAAGTGAGACAACCCATCCGCCAGCGCTGGAAGACAATGCGCCCGCTGCGCCCGCTGCGCCCGCTGCGCCCGCGCAGCCGCGAGAAGGCGTACTGAGCTTTAATTTCAACGATGACTGCTGGTTGCAGGTTCAAGACGGTTATGGACAGGTGTTGTTCAGCGGTATCTTGAGCGCCTTGGATACGCTGGAACTGTCCGGTACACCGCCGCTCGAACTGCATCTGGGCAACCCCCGAGCGGTTAAGCTGAGCTACAACGGCGAGCCGGTGCTGATTACTGCGGCGACTTCCCGTCTAACGCTCGAGCCTTAAGCATGAATAAGCAGCCTGCCTTTACCATCAACCGCCGCCCATCCCGCAAGCTGATGGTGGGCAATGTGCCGGTCGGTGGTGATGCGCCGATTGCGGTGCAGAGCATGACCAATAGCGACACTTGCGATGTGGCGGCGACGGTGGCGCAAATTCGCCGTTTAGAGGCTGCCGGTGCCGACATCGTGCGCGTCTCCGTGCCGGATATGAACGCCGCCGAAGCCTTTGGTCAAATCGTTAAACAAGTCAGCGTGCCGCTGGTTGCCGATATTCACTTTGACTACAAAATCGCGCTGCGCGTGGCCGAGCTGGGCGTGGCTTGTCTGCGCATCAACCCGGGCAATATTGGCCGCGAAGACCGCGTGCAAGCCGTGGTCGAGGCGGCGCGTGAGCGCGGCATACCCATTCGTATTGGCGTTAATGCCGGGTCGCTGGAAAAAGACCTGCAAAAAAAATACGGTGAACCCACCGCCGAAGCGCTGGTCGAATCCGCGCTGCGTCATGTCGAGCATCTGGACAGGCTGAATTTTCCCGACTTTAAAGTCAGCGTCAAAGCCTCCGATGTGTTTATGGCGGTCGCTGCCTACCGCTTGCTCGCGAAGCAAATTGAGCAGCCGCTACACCTTGGCATTACCGAGGCGGGCGGACTGCGTCCGGGCACGGTTAAATCCGCGGTTGGCCTTGGCATGCTGCTCGCCGAAGGCATTGGCGATACCATCCGCATCTCGCTGGCGGCAGACCCGGTTGAAGAGGTCAAAGTCGGTTTTGACATCTTAAAATCACTGCACCTTCGTGCTCGCGGCATTAACTTTATCGCCTGCCCAAGCTGCTCCAGGCAGAACTTTGACGTGGTTTCCACCATGAACGCGCTCGAATCACGCCTTGAAGATTTGCTGGTGCCGCTGGATGTTGCGGTGATTGGCTGCGTAGTTAATGGCCCTGGCGAAGCGCGTGAAGCGCACTTGGGATTGGCCGGTGGCACGCCGAACAATCTTCTGTATATCGATGGCAAACCGGCGCAGAAACTCACCAACAGCAATCTGGTCGATGAACTCGAACGGCTTATCCGCGTCAAAGCCGCTGAAAAAAGCGCGCAGCAATCGATGCTTATTGCGCACAGTCAACTTTAAGGATTTTTTGTGAGCAAACCGCTGCAAGCCATTCGTGGCATGAACGACATACTGCCTGCGCAAAGTGCACAGTGGCGCTGGGTGGAAGGGCATATTAGCGCACTGATGAGCGAATACGGCTTCGGCCAAATCCGAACGCCCGTGGTTGAAGTCACCGAACTCTTTAAGCGCTCGATCGGCGATGCCACCGATATTGTCGAAAAAGAAATGTACAGCTTTGCCGACCGCAATGGCGATTCCATCACCTTGCGCCCGGAAGGCACCGCCAGTTGCCTGCGTGCGGTGCTGGAAAACGCTCTGGTGGACAACAACCAGCTTGCCAAACTCTGGTATATCGGCCCGATGTTTCGCTACGAGCGCCCGCAAAAAGGTCGCTACCGCCAGTTCCATCAATTTGGCGCAGAAGTGTTTAACGGTAACGGGCCTGATGTCGATGCCGAACTGATCGCACTGACCGCCCGCCTGTGGCAGCGTTTAGGGGTTAGCGATGCGGTGACACTCGAATTAAACAGCCTTGGCAGCAGCGAAGCCCGCGCGGCCTATCGCGCGGCGTTGGTCGATTATCTGCAAAAGCATCAAAGCGATCTGGACGAAGATAGCCAGCGCCGTTTAACCAGCAATCCGCTGCGCATCCTCGACTCCAAAGACGCAGCCACCCAGCAGATACTGGAAAACGCGCCAAAACTGCTCGATTGTCTGGATGATGACTCGCATCGGGCGTTCGAGACCTTAAAAAAACGCCTCGACCTCTTGGGGATTGGCTACCGAATCAACCCCAAACTGGTGCGCGGCCTCGATTATTACAACCAGACCGTGTTTGAATGGGTCACAGACCAATTAGGCGCACAGGGTACGGTTTGCGGTGGCGGGCGATATGACGGTTTAGCGCAGCTTTTGGGCGGCAAAGCCACGCCTGCTGCCGGTTTTGCCATGGGACTGGAGCGCCTGTTGCTTTTGCTGGAAACCTTAAAAGTTGTGCCGCCAGACCAGCTTTCCTGCCCACTGCCCCTGTATATTTGTCCGCTCAATGAACAGGCCACGCAAGTGGCCTTTAAACTCAGCGAAGACTTGCGCAGCGCACTACCGGGGCTGCATCTGCAAATCAATTTGAGCGGCGGCAACGTCAAAAACCAACTGAAAAAAGCCGATAAAAGCGAGGCGCAGTACGCCTTGCTACTGGGCGAGGACGAATTGGCAAGGCAAGTGGTGCAGTGCAAACCCTTGCGCGGGCAAGGCGAGCAGCAGGAAGTCATCTGGCGCGACCTGGCTGGCTGGGTCAGTCAGCGCCTGTTTAAAGTGACCAGTAACGAGGATTAACCATGGCAACAACGGAAGACGAACAACTGGCAACGCTGCGCAGTTGGTGGCAGCGCAACGGCAATCCCATCCTGCTTGGCACCGCGCTTGCGCTGGTAGTGGTATTTGGCTGGCGTTATTTTCAAAATTGGCAGGAAAATCAAGCACAGACGGCAAGCGCGATCTATCAACAGTTATTGGAAGAAAGCCTTGTTTCGCCGCCTGCCAAGGTCGATTTAGCCAAGGTCAGCGAACTGGCCACACAGCTTAAAGAAGGCCACAAAGGCAGCGCCTACGAAGCCTATGGCCGCCTGTTGGTCGCCAAAGTCGCTACCGATGCCGGGCGCTTGGCCGATGCCGCTGCCGAGTTGCAAGCCATAGTCGATAAGCCGGTGAATGCTGAAATAGGCGAATTGGCACGGCAACGCTTGGCGCGTGTGCTTTCCGCCGAGGGGCAGACCGAGCAGGCACTTAAGCTGCTCGAAGGCGAAGGTAAACTCGTAGCTTTTCGCGCGAGCCGTGAAGAAATCAAAGGCGATCTGCTGGTTAAACTAGGCCGTCGTGATGAAGCTCGCGCCGCTTATGAAAGCGCCAAAGCCGCGCTGTCGGAAGAAGCCGCGCTGGGACTGCTGCAAATCAAGTTGGACAATCTGGCACAAACCACAGCCAACACGGACGAAAAAGGAGTGGCAAATGATGCGTAAAACTCTAAGCCGATTGGCTCTGCTGACCTTTTTGGCGATGGTGATCAGCGCCTGCTCCAGCAGTGGCAGCAACAGTAAAGATGAGCTAGGGCCTGCCAAGCTGGAAAAATTTACCGAAGAAATCAAGCTCAAAGTGCAGTGGAGCCGTTCGGTTGGCGACGGCCAAGGCAAAATTTGGAACCGACTAAAGCCCGCCGTTGATGGCAGCAGCATTTTTGCCGCAGACAGTGATGGGCGCGTATTTGCTTTTAACCGTGAAAGCGGCGAGCCGCTGTGGAAGAAAAAACTGGCTACGCCGGTTTCCGGCGCGCTAGGTGCCGGTAACGGCTTGCTGCTGCTTGGCACCTTGCGCGGTGAAGTGCTGGCGCTAGACAGTGCAAGTGGCGAAGAAAAATGGCGTGCGCAAGTCGGCAGCGAAGTGCTTGCACCGCCCGCCATCAATCAGGACGCGGTGATCGTACAAACGCAAGACGACCGTATTTTTGCCCTTAATCCCATCGACGGCAGCCAGCTCTGGCGTTTTGACAATACGCCGGCGACCCTAACCCTGCGTGGCACCAGCGCGCCGCTGGTGACCAGTCGGCTGGCGGTGGTCGGGCTTTCCAGCGGCAAGGTGCTGGCGCTGGAAACGCGCAGCGGCGTGCCGCTTTGGGAGCAGCGTATCGCCATCCCGCAGGGGCGCTCGGAGTTGGAACGCATTGTCGATATTGACGGCAGCCTGCTGCTGTCCGGCAATACGCTCTATGTCACCAGCTTTCAGGGACAAGTCGTCGGCCTTGATCTGGACAATGGCGAAGTGCTCTGGCAGCACCAAGCCTCCAGCTATACCGGCGTCGCCGAACAAATGGGGCATGTCTTTTTAAGCTTGGCCAATGGCACGGTGGAAAGTCTGGATGAGCGCACGGTGAGCCTGATGTGGAGCAACAATGCCTTGGCACGGCGCGAGTTAAGTGCGCCAGCAGTGTTTGGCGATTACATTGCCGTTGGCGACAAGGAAGGCTACCTGCACCTGCTCAGCCAGACCGATGGCCACTTTGTCGCGCGGCAAAAAATCGATGGCAACGGTTTGCGCGCCCGCCCGCTGGTAGTCGATGATTTTCTTTATGTTTACGGTAACGGCGGCAAGTTGGTTGCGCTACGTATTGAGTAAGCATCCAATAAACCGTTATTTTTGGAGTTTTTATGCTGCCGGTAATCGCCTTGGTGGGTCGTCCCAACGTAGGCAAATCCACCCTGTTCAACCGCTTAAGCAAAACCCGTAATGCATTGGTGGCGGAACACGCAGGACTAACGCGCGACCGCCAATATGCGGAAGCTAAATGGCAGGGGCGGCGTTATATCCTGATTGATACCGGTGGCATCTCCGGCGAAGAAGTCGGTATCGATGCAAAAATGGCCGAGCAATCCTGGCTTGCCATCGACGAGGCAGACTTGGTGCTGCTGCTGCTCGATTCGCGCGATGGCCTGACCGCCGCGGATCAAATGCTCGCCGATGGCTTGCGCAAACGTGGCAAGCGCTGTCTGCTGGTCGCCAACAAAATCGACAGCGTTAATCCGGATATCGCCCGCGCCGAATTTAGCGCCTTGAGCTTGGGTGAGGTGCTGCCGATTTCCGCCGCGCACGGACGCGGTATTGCCGCCTTGCTGGAAATCGCACTGGCCGGTTTTGCCGCAGAACCTGAAATCGCCGTTGAAGCGGTTGAGGAAGCAGGCGAGGGCAAACCGCTGTTGCCTGGTCCGTCGGCCAAAGACGGTATTAAAATCGCCATTATCGGCAGGCCGAATGTCGGCAAATCGACTTTGGTCAACCGTATGCTGGGTGAAGAGCGGGTGATTGTCTTCGACCAGGCGGGTACCACGCGCGATAGCATTTATATCCCGTTTGAGCGCGGCGAAGAAAAATACAAGCTGATTGACACGGCAGGTGTAAGACGGCGCGGCAAAATCTTTGAAGCGGTGGAAAAATTCTCGGTGGTTAAGACCTTACAAGCCATTGAAGAAGCCAACGTGGTGATTTTTGTCATGGACGCGCACGAAGGTGTGGTGCAGCACGACCTTAACCTGCTCGGTTTTGTGTTGGAAAGCGGCCGCGCCTTGGTCATTGCGCTGAACAAATGGGACGGCATGGCAGCAGATGAGCGCGAGCGGGTGAAAAGCGAATTGCAGCGCCGCTTGCTGTTTGTCGATTTTGCCGAAATCCACTTTGTTTCCGCGCTGCACGGCAGCGGGGTAGGGCTGCTTTACCGCTCGGTACAGGATGCTTTTCGCTGCGCCGTCACGCGCTTTAAAGCCAGTCAATTAACGCGCATTTTGGAAGATGCGGTTGCCGTACATCAGCCGCCTTTAGTTAATGGGAGGCGTATAAAGTTGCGCTACGCGCACCAAGGCGGCGCCAATCCGCCGCTGATTTTAATTCACGGCAACCAAGTAGAGGCCGTTCCACGCAGTTATTCGCGTTATCTGGAAAACACCTACCGGCGCGAACTAAAAATAACCGGCACGCCCATTCGCATTGAATACAAAGGCGGCGAAAATCCCTTTGAAGGCAAGAAAAACCGCCTGAGCGAACGCCAAGTCAATAAAAAACGCCGCCTGATGAGCCATCACAAAAAAGCCGATAAAAAACGGCGGGATAAAAAGCGTTAAAGCCTTTTACGCCTCTCTCCCCTTGCGGGAATTGGGTCAGGTATATGCCTCCTTCGGCTTGTACGTCATGATATGCGCCAGCACGCCCGCCATGCGTTCCTTGGCCGTGGCCGTGTCATAGTCATGCTGCAAGCCCGTCCAGAATCCATCGGACATGCCAAAAAACTTGGACAGACGCAGTCCTGTATCGACCGTAACCGATCGAGTACCCGCCACGATTTCACCGATGCGACGTTGCGGTACAGCAATTTCCTTGGCAAGGCGGTACTGGGTGATTCCCATCGGCTCCAGAAACTCATGCAGCAGAATTTCGCCTGGGTGGGGCCATTTGACTTCACGGGACATAGTCGGCTCCTTTCAGTGGTAATCAACAATTTCAACGTCGCTGGCGTGACCCTTGTGCCAGACAAAGCACAGCCGCCATTGATCATTGATACGGATGCTGTATTGCCCGGCTCGGCTGCCCTGCAAGGCTTCTAGCCGGTTTCCAGGCGGAACCCGCAGGTCATCCACCCTTGCCGCCCGATTAAGCATTGCCAGTTTGCGCATGGCCGCCGCCTCAATGTTGACGAAGCGGCGCACCCGCTTGCCATTGAACAGCGCCTGGGTGTCTCGGCATTTGAAGGATTGAATCGTCATGCCAAAATAGTGTCGAGCAACAATACTATTGTCAATCGATACTAATGGTCCCCCGCGACAGCCTCGCGGGGGAGAGGATAAGCAGGTTATTCAGGCTTCAGGATTATTTCAGCTTCGGCATTGGCGGCATCAGTATCAAATACCGGAATGACCGCGCCTTTGTATTCACGCTCAATAAACAGCTTGGTATCGATGCTGGTTAAGGCTTTAACCAGTGCTTGCATGTCGTCACTGTCTTTGGCCTTGCCTTGATTGCTAACCACCAGAATATTGACATAAGGCGAGTCGCTGCCTTCGATAGCAAGCGCATCCGTGAGCGGATTAAGCCCGGCTTCCAGCGCGTAATTGGTATTGATCAGCGCCAAATCGACTTGGCTTAATACCCGCGGTAAAGTTGCGGCTTCCAACTCGCGGACTTTAATGTTTTTTGGGTTATCAACAATATCACGTGGCGTAGCGGCGATATTGCTGTTGTCTTTTAAGCGGATAACGCCTGCTTTATCGAGCAGTAACAGGGCGCGTCCGCCGTTGGTC
The DNA here is from genome assembly GCF_001580025.1 of Ventosimonas gracilis. Taxonomy (GTDB): domain Bacteria; phylum Pseudomonadota; class Gammaproteobacteria; order Pseudomonadales; family Pseudomonadaceae; genus Ventosimonas; species Ventosimonas gracilis. The sequence goes on from NZ_LSZO01000018.1 coordinate 72,830, forward strand.
GCATCATTGGGAATGGCAACGCTGGCATTTTGTGGCAAGTCGTTGAGGTTCTTGATTTTCAACGAATAAGCAGCAAAGGGTTCGATATGTATCTTGGCGATCGAAATTAAATCCGTGCCGCGACTTTTATTAAACTCATCCAAATAAGGTTGATGCTGAAAAAAGTTGGCATCGATATTATCTTGCGCGACTTGCAAATTAGGCTGCACATAATCAGTAAATACCCGAATATTGAGATTAACCCCTTGTTCGGCCAGCATCGGCTTCACAAATTCCAAAATCTGCGCGTGCGGCACCGGCGTTGCCGCAACGCTAAGTTCGCCGGCTGAGGCGGGCGCGGCGAATGCTAAAAGCAGGGACAACCCTAAGTATTTTTTCATTGCAGTACTCCTTATAAACGGATTATTTCCGCGAAAAATAAACGACCAGGCGGTCGCCGGTCGATTGCAGGATTTGCACCAGTATCAGTAAAAAGACCACGGTCACCGCCATCACATCCGGTTGATAGCGCTGATAGCCGTAGCGTATGGCTAAATCGCCAAGGCCGCCGCCGCCCACCAGGCCGCTCATGGCGGTGTAGGAAACCAGCGTAATGGCGGTTACGGTCAGCGCCGCGAGCATACCGCCACGCGCTTCCGGCAGCAGGGCATTCCATACAATCTGGCGGGTGCTGGCACCCATGGCTTGCATGGCCTCGATAATGCCGCGGTCTACCTCACGCAGTGCGGCTTCCATCAATCGCGCAAAAAAAGGCGTTGCGCCGACCACCAAAGGCACAATAGCGCCCCTCACGCCCAGCGAAGTGCCGACCAGCCATGCTGTGAGTGGCAGCATCAAAACCAGCAAGATAACAAAAGGTAGCGAGCGCACCAGATTGACCAGAAAGCCAAGCAGCCGGTAGCAGGTTTTATGTTCGAGCAATTGCCCGGGGCTGAGCAAAAACAGTAGTACACCCAGCGGCAGCCCCAATAACACGGTAAACAGCATGGAGCCGCCGAGCATGGCGAGTGTGTCAAGAATCGCTTGGCCGATTTCCGGCCAAAAGACATGCGGGAATAGCCGCTCAAGCCATGCTGCCATCAGCGCAGTACCTCCAGATGCAAATCGGCGTGATTAAGCCAATCCAGTGCTGTAGCGAGATTGTCACCGCGCAGCGCAACGGTCAGCTGCCCGCACGGGCGATTTTGGATGCGGTCAATCCGTCCCGCCAGAATGCTGTACTGAACGCCGGTCTCTTGCGCAAGCTGTGACAGCACCGGCGCATAAGTTGAGTCGCCCTGAAAAGTCAGCCGCAAAATACGCCCCTCAACTTGGGCAAAATCGTTTTGCAGACTGTCTTCATCCAGATGTTCATTCTCGCGGACAAAACGCTGTGTGGTGGGATGCTGTGGATGCAAAAAGACTTGTACTACTTCGCCCTGTTCGACCACGCGTCCGCCGTCCATCACCGCCACGCGGTCGCACACACGGCGGATAACGTCCATCTCATGGGTAATCAGCACGATGGTCAAGCCCAGTTCGAGGTTGATTTCGCGCAGCAATTGCAGCACTTGCACCGTGGTCTGCGGGTCGAGAGCACTGGTCGCCTCATCACAGAGCAGGATTTTGGGTTTAAGCGCCAGTGCGCGGGCAATGCCGACACGCTGCTTTTGCCCGCCGGAAAGTTGCGCCGGATATTGATCGGCCTGCGCGCTAATGGCTACGCGAGCAAGCAGCTCGTCGACACGTTGGGCAATGGCGGCAGGGTTTTGCATGCCGGAAAGTTGCAGCGGCAAGGCGACATTTTCAGCGACCGTTTTAGAAGACAGCAAATTAAAGTGCTGAAAAATCATCCCCACTTGCTGGCGAAAGCGGCGCAGAGCGCTTGAGTCGAGCGCGGTAATGTCCTCGCCGTCCACCCAAATCCGCCCGCCGGAAGGCGCTTCCAGCCGGTTAATCAAACGCAGCAGCGTGCTTTTACCCGCACCGGAATGCCCGACCAAGCCAAACACTTCACCGGCGGCAATGGCAAGGTCAGTCGGATGCAGCGCCCGCAGACTGTTGCCGGAGGCGGGATAATCTTTGTAGACCTGCTCAAACTTAATCATGCTGGCAGGGAACGAAGAAGTAGTAACGGGTTGACATCTGAACCGGTTTTGCGGATTTTCCAAAGCGTGACTATAGCGGTTTTATGCGCTGCGTTATACTTTATCGTTTTTTACAGCAGCCAAGCTGCACGGGACAAGGCGGGCAATGAAAGCACAGGTTGGCTTGATTATGGGGTCGGCTTCCGACTGGAGCTGCTTACAGCACAGTGCGAGTACGCTTGAAGCGCTGGGTATCGCCTTTGAGGTCAAAGTAGTATCGGCGCACCGCACGCCGGATTTGCTGTTTGACTATGCCGAAAGCGCCGAAGCTCGCGGCCTTAAGCTGATTATCGCCGGAGCCGGCGGTGCCGCGCATTTGCCCGGCATGTGCGCGGCGAAAACCCATTTGCCGGTGTTGGGCGTGCCGGTGCAGTCGTCCATGCTGTCGGGGGTCGATTCGCTGCTTTCCATCGTACAAATGCCCGCTGGCGTGCCGGTAGGAACCATGGCGATTGGTAAAGCCGGTGCAGTCAACGCGGCGCTGCTTGCCGCCAGCATCCTGGGGCATCAGTTCCCTGAATATCACGCCGCGCTCAAGCGCTGGCGCGAGGAGCAGACCCAAGCCGTATTGAACAACCCCGACCCGCGCGAGAGTGCCTTATGAATATCGGTATCGTGGGCGGCGGCCAACTTGGCCGCATGCTAGCGTTGGCGGGCATTCCGCTGAACATGCGCTTTAGCTTTCTTGACCCGGCTATTGATGCCTGCGCCGCCGCGCTGGGCGAGCATATCTGCGCGGCCTATGACGACCAAAAGGCGCTGCGCCAATTGGGCGAATCAGTGGATTTGGTCACTTTTGAGTTTGAAAACGTCCCCGCTGAAACGGTGGACTTTCTCGCGCAGTTTGTGCCGGTTTTTCCCAGCGGCGCCGCACTGCGTGTGGCTCGTGACCGCCTGCTGGAAAAATCCTTGTTCCAAGAATTAGGCATTCCTACGCCCACCTTTGCCAATGCACTGTCGCAACAAGAGTTGGATGCCGCCGTGCAGCGTATCGGTCTGCCCGCCGTGCTGAAAACGCGCACGCTAGGTTACGACGGCAAGGGGCAAAAAGTGCTGCGCAATCCGGCAGAAGTCGTCTGCGCTTTTGCAGATCTCGGGCAAGTGCCTTGTATTTTGGAAGGATTCGTTCCTTTTAACGGCGAAGTCTCGCTGATTGCCGTGCGTGGTCGGGATGGAGAAACGCGCAGCTATCCACTGATACATAACCAACACGAAGGCGGCATTTTGCGACAGTCGCTAGTGAGTAGTGCGCATCCGCTGCAAGCGCTGGCCGAAGACTACGCCCGCCGTGTTTTGGACAAACTGGATTATGTCGGCGTGCTGGCGTTTGAGTTCTTTGAAGTAGACGGCGGCCTGAAAGCCAATGAAATCGCCCCGCGCGTGCACAACTCCGGTCATTTGAGCATTGAAGGCAGCGAGTGCAGTCAGTTTGAAAACCATCTGCGCGCCATTGCTGGACTGCCGCTCGGCTCTGTCGCCAAAACGGGCGAAAGCGCCATGCTTAACTGCATCGGCAGCGTGCCCTCTACGGCTCAGGTTGCAGGCATTGCGGGCGCTCATCTGCACCACTACGGCAAAGCGTTCAAACCCGGGCGCAAAGTCGGTCATATCACGCTTTGTGCTAGCGACAAAGACAGGCTTGAAGCGCGCCTCGCCGCTGCTTTATCACTCGTGGAGCCTTCCGCGTAAAGGGCGAATTGATGCGCAAATGGCTTGTTTTTTTATTGCTGCTTAGTGCTGCGTGGGTGCATGCAGAAGAATTGCCGGAAACCGATTGGCTCGAACTGATGCCAGAAGAAGACCGCCAGGCACTGATGCATATGCCGGAAATCATCCATAACGGTCCGGAATTGGCAGGCACTTTCACCAGCAAAGAAGGCCTTAAACAGCAAGACAAAACCCTGCCCGAGGTGATGTATTCCAGCAAAACCGTACCTTGGATGGACGGCAAAACCATCCGCATCGGCGGCTATCCAGTGCCACTGGAAACTGATGACAAAGGTCGTAGCATCGAATTTTTTCTGGTGCCTTATCCGGGCGCTTGTATCCACGTCCCGCCGCCGCCGCCCAATCAACTGTTGCTGGTGCGCTATCCCAAAGGCATCGAGCTGGACGACATCTACGCCCCGCTTTGGGTCAGTGGCGTGCTGCATATCGAACCCATCAGCAACGACCTCGCTGAGGCTGTCTACGCGCTGGACGCAAAAGGCGTTCGTGAGGTGCGTGAAGAGGATTTGTAAAAATCCCAACTTTATAACCCCACTCCCGCAATCGGTAGGGGTAGGTTCAATACCTGTTCGACTGTCTGGGCAAAAAATCGAAACTTTTTTCGAAGAACCGCTTGACAGTGATTTTGGTATCTGTAGAATGCGCACCTCGCTTGAGGCGGCGCCGGAAACGGGCGGTCTGGAAGGGTTTTTAAAGCCTCTTTCTTTGCCTTG